>CAZTBA010000052.1:0-20647 GCA_964611725.1 uncultured bacterium | reverse complement strand
CAGCGGCTCCGGGAAGCGGTGGCTGCCATGAAGAAGACACGCGCGGATTTCATGCAAGCACCGGGGTTTTGTTACGATCTCTTTGGTATCGACCAACTGATAAAGAATGCCGATGAAGCATTGGAGGACCTGGCTCGGGCGGAGGCAAAACTCGCAGGGGCACTCGATGAGGATGGTGTTCAAAGGGCGATTGCCGCACAGCAGAAGAAACATGCTAAGGCTCTGGATGCGCTCTCCGGCGATGCCGTCAAATTCCTCCACTGGCGTGGCAGGGTCGATGGAGAGGACATATTGTGCGTCTGCGGTGAGACAGTGAGGATCGAGCACATACAGTCCGACCCCATCAATTCCGTCGAATACCAACTCCTTCACGCGCTGCCGAACCGGGAAGTCACCGTAATTATCAGGGATGTCGAATCACGACCGATACACCCCTTCATCCTCGAGCAGCCGATGAAAGGGAATGACTACACCACGAAGGTCTATTTCTTCGACCAGCCTCGCGGCTACGGGTGGTGGGAATTCGAGCTCTACTATGTAGACAAACGCCCCGAAGAAGTCGGACTCGCCATTCCGTGGCAGTCAGGGGATTCAGCCCCATAACCCGGGGCAGACGATGCAGCCCGCTGAACGGGAATAATCCGCTGCATATCTCGTTCAACGGGAAATCTCAGCCGGTGAATATGCAGGAGCAGAGAATCCAAATGTCAACATAGAAGGACATCAACGGTCATCTCGCACGAGCCATGCTATCGAGGAGACATCATGCAGACCTATTCCCAAGTCCCATCAAAGCTTTTCGACGATCCCGGTGACCCGGTGAACGTGCTCGTCAACTGCTCATTCGAGCTGACGGACGAAGACGATTCGCTCACCGGGTGGCATGTTCTTCATGGCACGGCGGAGCAGGTAAATCGGGACGGGACAGGTCATGCCATGCACCTCCTGGGACGCGTCCTGTCCAACCGCTTCGAAATGAACGCCAGGGTTCCGTATGAGTGGACGGGCGAGGCGAAAGGACATCTCACCGGCCTCGTCCACATCATTGAGCACGATCGCTACCTGAGGTGCGAGAGATTTGTCCACGAATCCGAGGACTGGAAGAAATTCACATGGAAATTCCTTCCTCCACCGAACGCCGAGCGGGCCGAGTGTGAACTTATCGCCGGGGATGCGCTCGTGGACAACCTTTATCTCGACGGCCTCGGTGCCCGGGATTACGATATACTCGACACGCAGGCGGGGTATCATCCACGTGGCAGCAAACGTGTGATCATCCGCTCGCGGAAACCCGTCGAGGCGGATATCCGCTGGGAGCTTTTCGACACATTGCGCGGGCGCACGTTCGTCGAAGGGATGCTCGAGCCGACCGGGCGCGACCTGTGGTGGCGCTGGACCTGGATTGCGGACTTCACCGCGTGCGAGCGCGAGGGATACTATCTCCTGCGCGTTCACATGCCGGACCGCATTGTCGAGTCCGCTCCGATCCGCATCTGGAACGGCGTGTACGAGCACCTGACCTATCTCGTGGCGAGGTACTCGTATCTTCAGCGCTGCGGTGTGGAGATCCCGGGCTACCATAAGCCATGTCACACGAACGATGCATTGTGCCGAAGGGTGGAGCAGGGCGAGCGCTACGGCGAAATCGAGGAATACAGGGATGTTACCGGCGGATGGCACGATGCGGGGGATTACAACAAGTGGTTCCACTATTACGGCTATGTTCTGGAGGCGCTTGCTCTTATCTGCAAACGGCTCGACTTGCCCCGCGTGACGTACGGGGGCACGCTCCCAGATGCTCTCTCGGAGGTATTCTGGGGCGCGGATTTCTTCCTCAAGGTTCAGAATCCTGATGGCTCTTTCATCGGGCCGATCCATGCCTGGTACACACATGAGGACCCCGAAACGGGAAGGAAATGGAACTCCAACTGGGCGGTATTCTGGGAGAAGCCGCATGAAGATTCCGGACACGGGGAGGTGATGAATCCGCGCAGCCGAAACTATGATCACCACAGCCACGACAATCCGGTCCTGGTATTGGATTTCGCCACGGCGCTTTCTACGGCGGCGCGGTGCGCCCGCGGTGTGGATGACCGTCGGAGGTGGACATATGCCAACTCCTCGCTGCGGAGCGTCGCCCATCTCGAGAGGACAGCGCCGGAGATCTCGTCACATCCCTACTGGGTAACGCTCTGGTATGACCTCTACCGTGCTACCGACCGGACGGAATACAGGGCGAAGGTAGACGAACTCGTCCCGAAGATCCTCGCACAGCAGGCCGACGATGGCTCGTTCGGCAGGCCCTCAGGGCTGAAGCACCCGTTCCACCCGCTCACAGTGCTGCTCGAACTGTTGATTGACGAGCCGGATCACCCGTGCCGTCAGGACATCATCCATGCGGCGGAACGGAAGCTGAAGTGGATGGAGCCGTACACCACGGGAGAGCCCTACGATCTTGTACTTCAGTGTGCCCCCGACGTACCGCCAGGGCGGCTCACGAGCCGCACGCTCGGCCGCAACGCATGGATCGGAAACGCAGCGTATGTGCATGCCCTCGCCGGGCGCATAACGGGACGCAGGGAGTGGCTTCGGAAGGCAGAGTCTCAGATCGCCTGGATACTCGGACGCAACCCGCACGGTGTCTGTCAGGTGGCCGATGCGGGGCGGGTGCATCCGGGACGCTACCATGGCTGGCCCAACTGGAATGAGAACGACCTGCACGGTGTACTCACCGGCGGCATCATCAATGGCATCCACGTCGTCGATGACATGTACACCAACACCGAAGCCCCGAGCTGGACGACGATGCCACCCCTCTTTCCAATCCTCAGCGTGCGTCGCGCAGATGTCCTCTACAGCGATCACCACCTTGTCAACGCGCGCCATGATTCGAATGAGTACTGGTCCCTCCATCATGCGGCTTTCCATCAGGCGATGAGCGCGCTGGCGGCAGCGTATCGGGAGCTCGATGTGCCGGAACGCCCGAAGGCGTGCTACCTCTACTCGAACGCGAAGGGTTACGACGACGCACGGGCGTGTGATGAGGCCTTCGAGCGGTGCGGATGGGAAGTGGATCGCGTCGCGAGTGATTCGCGCTATCCGCACTTCGACCCGAGGGCCTACAAAGCCATCCTCGTTGGCAGATCCTGGAATGGTGGTGATTATCTGGACGCGGAAGCACTCGGTATTACGGTGCGGCATTCGTTTCAACTCGGCGTCACATGGATCCTTCTCTCACCGGATGATCCCGCATGCCTCGAATGGCTGGAAGGCGTCTCAGGGGGATTGATCCCTTACGGAGAGATCGGGAACCCGGGAGGCGACTGGGTTGAAGGTGAGTACGGGAAGACCCGCAGACTGCACAACAGCACGGTATATCTCGTCGAGGATGAGACCGCCCTCGAACGGCTGTTGCTGATGCTGGGTTCGTAGGATGCGTGAACAGAAACGTACACTTTATAGCAGAAGCAATGAGAGTACTTCTACTTCCGTCCAAGTGAAAGCAAAGTTTCACAACGGTGAAATCAAAGGCCGAATAAGGACGAAACTTATGAAGAACCCCCTGCATTGGCTGAGATTTTATCCAGAGTGGGAAGTCTCGAAGGTTCTCGGACAGGTGGCATGAGCGAAGCAATCTGTACACGCTGAGAGTAACGAAGGGAGGTACGTCGCAAAGAATATTGTTCCCCGACTTTTCAACTGGAACTCACCGATAGGCAGCAGAAACTCTGGCCAAGGCGAAGGCGACCCCTCAGGAGGTGAGCTTCGATGATAAAGCATAAGGGGGGAGTCTATAAGTTTAAGCACCCAAGAAATGAGATAAAAGGTCTCATGCTGATACTGGTGCTGATCGTATTATCGTTATTGTTTTTTTTCCTGGTAAGCTAATGAGGGCATTTTTGAGACAGATGATAGTCTACAGGCTACGCAGGAAACAAATGCCCAAATGAGCGATACTTCCATGCTCGATTTGAGGCATTCGGGAACGGGTTTGACCCATTTCGGGGAATTCTACGGAACCGGTACATCCCCGACATTAGTTCCCAGAGAAACAGCAGTTAGAGATTGTCAAAATCTCCTGAGATCATGTTCTACCGCAACCACAAGGATAATGATGCCAACAAGCAATAACATTCCGAGCATGATGTGCCCTTTTCTTCGGTCAAAAACTGGGACGCCCTAATTAGAAAAGGATAGTTTGAGGGATAACACTTAGGTAAGTTTAGAGCATTCCCATATGGAAAGAAGCAGGCTCCAGCCCGCAACTGGTTTATGAAGAAGGTAGAGGGATCGGATGGTTATAGCTGGAGCCTGCTTGGGTTTTGGAACCTAAATAGAATATGGTAGTCTGGAAAGAAAAAGTCAAGATGTATTATTATATTATTTAGTAGACAAAGTTGATACCTTAATTGTAGCTCGTATTTATGTCATACTTATAGGCACCAGTTTACTTTGACGCAGAGACAAACGAAGGGCAAGCCCATGAGCCGAATACCTGGGAAGCTTGCCCGGACTGACTGGATAGAAAAAACAGGCTCCAGCCAAGAAAGTTGTAAAAGTGTAGCTGGAGCCTTCCCGATAAAAGCACTCTGCAAAATATAGTAAGCCTGGCAGGAAAAGTCAAGACGAATTATTAATATTATTAGTAGGCAATGCCAATATCTTAACCGTAAGTGATATTTATATGGCATCCCCACCTGGCACCTGATCATTTGAGGTTTGCGGTGGAGAAAATAGATCCTGACGGGCACTATATAGACACCAGCGCCGAAAATGCAGAAAAAAGCACTCCGCCCATTCTGCGTAAGTGCTTAAAAAACAAAGTGCCGAAGGTGGGAATCGAACCCACACGAGGTTAGCCCTCACTGGATTTTGAGTCCAGCGCGTCTACCAGTTCCACCACTTCGGCGCTTGAATTTTCGACAGGAAAGATACATAACAAACGGTCCCGTGTCAAGAGAGATTTGGGAACCCGCTTCGGATAGAGATTGACAAAGCATCAGCGCCCCAACTAATATGGTTTGTCGCCAGAAGCTCTGAGAGGCTAGGATCGGCATAGATCTCAATCTCCCCATCCCTTCGAATCACGATTCCGCCATCGCCAATCACAGCTTTTATAAGACTACGGCGGGTTCCGAAGTCCAAAAAATGGGTCAGCTTTCTCCCAAGAACCCCCATTAGTGCTTCCAAATAACGGATATTCCCAGCGGAGGCTTCCAGGGATTGAAGTCGAGACTTGATGAAGTTCCGCTCCTTCTCCAGGACTTCTCTCTCAGTGCCAATCTCCCGAAGTTGGCGATTACAGATCTGTTCAGGGATTAATCCTCTTCGGTAGAGCTTTACGACCCGCTCAGTCTCCTTTCCCTTCTGAGCAATGTCCCGATTTGATCTCTGAAGCTTTCTCTCCAGTTCAGGTTTCTCGTCATCCCTATGGAAGGACAAGACTAACTCTCTAAGAATCTGCGGATTCGATAGTAACTGCTTAAATATGTCCCAGACAGCAGCATCAACTTTTGCTACAGGGAAGTGCGGGACATCGCACGGCAAGCCATACCGTTTGTTTCTAGCGTTCCAGCAACGATAATAGTAATACGAACCAGAGCCACACCCCGTGACATTACTACCACAACTACCACATCTGAGGAGCCCTGAGCAGAGGTAGTTGTGCCTACGGTTTCGAGCGGAGAAACGCCGATGATCCGTAAGAGTTTTCTGAACCAAATCCCAATATTCTTTGGTCACGATCGCGGGGATCTCTATCTCGACGACCTCCTCCTCGGGTTTCCTACGGCCACGTCGGTCTCTTCGGTTGAATCGAAACCTACCATAATAGGCGGTATTTTCCAGTATCCGCTGCACCGTAGAGGTCCACCACTTTCCACCGTAGCGGCTCGGAACTCCTTCAGCTTCGAGCTGTTCGCGAATGGAAGGGACTGTAAGCCCGTCTTCCGCGACAAGTCTCATTATGTAGCGTACAAATGCAGCCTCTTGCTCCACGACCACGATACTATCTCCGGGCCCCCGTCCGTAGCCTATGGGAAGACGACCGCCTATGTACCTGCCGTGCTTTGCCTTC
The DNA here is from genome assembly GCA_964611725.1 of uncultured bacterium. Classification (GTDB taxonomy): domain Bacteria; phylum Latescibacterota; class CAZTBA01; order CAZTBA01; family CAZTBA01; genus CAZTBA01. The sequence continues at coordinate 14,571 of CAZTBA010000052.1, read as the reverse complement.
TCGATCTTCCCCCGAAAGCAACGCTCCTTGATGGACTCTTTCTCATAAAAGCTCAGAAGGCCTCGGATGCCAGCGTTAAGATACCCCTCCTTTTGAGATAGATTGATCACCCCCATGGAGGGCGTGGCTACCAAACACCCCCGATCTCGGAACTGCTGATAAATGCTATGAATCTCCTCGGATCTGCTGAGTCGGTCAAGGTCGATTACAACGACAACATCGAAGAGACCCTTTCCTAAATCCGCCAGCAACTGCTTGAACCCCGGTCTAGCCTCAATGGTCTCCGCAGATTTACCCTCATCCTCATAGGCTTTTACTAATTCCCAACCTTGCTCTCTCACATATTGAGGCAGTATCCGCCTCTGACTGTCAATGGTGTGGCGATCCCGTTGGGCCTCAGAACTGACTCTGCAGTAAGTTGCTGCGTTCATGGTTCCTTCACCTCTTCACGCTTCTCCTTCCCGGCTCCCCAGAAAAAACATCGCCCTGAGCTTCCTTTCAACTGGAGAAAGCTCGCTTTCGGAGGTCTTTATGATTTGATCCAAAAGCTCGACCATTCTCGAAGAATTCTTCGTCCTCATGACTTCTTCAACGATTTGACGCCCCTCGGGTTGTTGCAACCATTGGATAAGTCGGTTCGATATCAATTCAACTCTTGCCACTGGGCAGACTCCCGCGAAGAAAAATATTCTACGATATCTGAAACTCTGTTCCCATTCCTGTCACTGAAGGGTTTTCGCGATATCTTACTAAAGCTACGTCTCGGGTTCTCCATACTTTGCAGCATCCACTTTCAGTCCAGATGCCACTTTCTTCAGCAGCTCTCGATCTGGCCTAGTTCTAATTGCTAGAAACTCGTACTGATTTCCAAAGGGCAATGTATGGAGATGATACCCCAGTTCCCAAACGAGATTCCACATCGACTCGTCTCCATGTCCCCAGCGCTGGATCAACCTTCTAACAATAGCTGGACCGCAAAAGGGACAATCTAATACTTCATCCGCATTTTTATGCGAATGCTCCTCATGCTTATACTCGCCACCGGTATGTTTCAGACGCACGTGCCCGAAAAGCCCTTGCGGGCTTTTAGCTTTGTAGCCGCAAATCTTGCATCTCAAATTAACCATCAGCAACTCCAATCTAGTACTGGTGAAATATTAGCATCAGTGCTAATATAAGACTTCAAGCGGAGCCTGTCAAGCGTTTCTTACTCAATCGAACCGCTGTGCTGAAAATCCACGTGAAATATGATTGTCCCGAGTATGGCGTTCCAGGAAAAAGAGCGGGTACATGCTCGCTACCGGTAAGCTCAGGTAACTGGAGGATCTCAATTGGGATCATTGGAGAGACTGTAGGCAACACTCATGCGTAGTTTATGACTGTAAGCTAATGAATATGGCTATTTGATACGTTCGAACATCGTCCACTGTGGCTCCCCTTCGTCAACTCATACGGGAATCTGCTAATGTCTCCATCGGTTCAACTTTTGTCTTCACTTATGATGATCCGCGGACTGGAGAAAGGCTGATTTTTAGGTTCGAGCTTGTAGCGGACACCTGTGTGGTAAAACAGACAGTAAGGATGGATGGCACGTATCTATTAAGACTAAAAAGGAATTTTGGAAAAATCTTGATAAAAACGACAATCATTCGATGATATATTTATATCCTGATTAGCTTCCGGAGAATCTCATTTAGTTGTCTGTGGGCGCTGGAGTATAGCCAAACGCTATTTGTTGCCAAGCGCAGTTCAGTTCGGGATCCCAACAAGCTTAAGGTTCCTGAAGGGGAGTATGACAAAGCCATACGATCTTGCGATCACGGGCGATTGCGATGGTGGCAAGATGAAGATGAGGTTTTATAGCCGAACTACCGAAAGATCAAATTGAACAAAAGAAGCACTATTGTGTGCGCCACGAAGCGTGGTAATGGAATGAGCGAAAGGTTATGCGAATCAGTAGCTCCACAGCCTACCCAGGTAGGCGGTGAGTCTTTGGGTCGAAGCGCTGCAGGATGCTCTGCAGTGTGAGAAAGCTGACCCTAAAAAGTAACCGTGAGGAAAAGACAGGTATCCAAGAGGCGGTGCTTGACTAATAGGTCATAAGGTGAGTCCAAACGAAGCGGGTTTCAACCTACGGGAAAATATCCCCCTGGCATACCCTGTCTGATGTGTCAGCGACCGAATCGGAACAAGGATTACCGAGGCTGGGTAATACATTATGTCAGCCCAAAGGATTCAATAGACCACCTGGTAGGTCTATTGACGGTCGGGATACCGCAGAGAGCGGGATTGGTTGTATTGGTAACCGCCACCTAAGTGACCTTGTAGAGTCCATTATCATGAACGTGGGAAGGTTATGGAAGGATGATAAGGTGAGCAGTCCACCGATGCCTTCCATAGCTGGCGGAGTCTCCGTAGTAGTCAGAGGCAGGGAAAGCCTGCCACATGGCAAAGGGAGACAGTCTGTCGAGATTTCCAGAGCAGAGGTAATCGAATGCTAACACTTATGGGGGAAGACCCAGTGGATGTCGGTGAAATGCAAAGGAAACTCAGTCAAGAAGACTGAGAATGATCGACAGATGGAGAGCCCGTTGCCGGGAAACTGGCACGGCGGGTTCGGAGGGGGGCATGGAGAAACCTGCAGACCTTGTGAGGTATGAAAAGGCGCTCCGTGCCTACTCTACAGGTAAAAAAGGTCCCATTTCCTTTTAACTGTGACTAAAAGGTCCTACGGCTTGCATTTTAGCGCTTGAAAATGGGCTTTTTCATATTAAGAACGTCCCGCCTTGAGTAGGGTTTTATCCGGAGTTGAGGTAAGAAGCACCCAATGATATCCTTGAGCTAAGAGATGCTTGTGACCCACTAGGGCTGTCATCAAGGTAGACTCAACTTTGGATAATAATCAAAGTAGGACATCGGCAAATGCCTAAAGCAAATTTTATACAGCTTATTTACGAGATTTATTGATAAATGGCTCATGCAGGAACGTGGCAAGAAAGGCCCCTAAGAATATGAACGCCGACCAAAAGTAGAACGTGATGCGAAGGTCAATGGCGTAACCGGCACTTTGCAGATTAGATACAAGCCAGCCTCCCAGGATGGGCATTGGGGCTCCAACCATAGCAACGAATACATTGTAGGCGGCGAACTGGATCGAGCGGCCTTCAGGCTTTGACAGCTTGTACATCATGCTTGTAATGGCGATCCCCATAGCTGCGGCCCCCAAGCCCGTAATGAAGTTGCTCCAGGGCAGGAGTAGATAGGCCAAACGCGGTGAGTTTGGTGGAATGAAGAACCAAAAGCCGGCGCACGGAGCCATCATCAGAAGACCCAGGATCAGGATTGGCCGGCAACCGAACTTGTCCACAAGTCTTCCCCAGAACGGAGAGGAAACGATCATCGCTGCCATAAATATGGAGTTCAGAATGCCCAAGCCGAAAAAGCTCAGGCCGACGTCACGGAGGCAGTAGGTGGCCGCGAATGGTCCGGCAATCCCACCCATGGCGATGGCGGCATGAACGAGCGCCAGCAGGGCGAAAGGCCGGTTCCGAAGCGTCTCGCGCGCCAGTCGCCAGAATTCGGGCTTCTTGCCTTCGCCCGGCAGCGGACACTCTGGTTGCGGAATGTGCAGGGCAGCCGAGGCAAGGCCAAAGACCACGCCGAAGAAGAACAGCCCCATGAAGGCAAACAGCCCGTAGGATCTAATGATGTCCAGGAACTTCCCTTCGACGATCGCAAAAATGGAGCCGACAATGCCCGAAAACAAGGTGACATACCCAAAGAACCGCCCATGCCACTCGGCCGGAATCAGGTCTCCGATCCAACTCGCCCGCGCATTGATCACGAGATGCCCAGACAATGTGACCAGGGCGATGATGCCTATGAGGACCGCCAGGCGCTCGCCCGTTTCCATCACCCCGGCGAAGACGACGATGATGGCCACGAGAAACCAGCTAAGGGGCGACACGAAAGAGAAGATCACCGTGATCCGCTTCCGGCTGACCCCTCGTTCTACGAGCCATGCTGCGAGGAACTGAAAAACCACGAAAAACTGGGGAATGCCGGCCATGGCACCGAGCAAAATGTTGTCAGCACCCAGATCGATGGCAAAGCCGACCAGAAACATACCTCCCGTGCTGGCGACAAATATGGCGGTCAACATCGCCTGGGCGTAAGTCAACTTGATGGCCCGGCCCACCTGTGAGGAGTCGGGCATGGAGACTTGTTTGGGGGATGTGACTTCTTTGGCCACTTTATTGTCTCCCTATGGTTGTCAGGGCCGGGCTATTCGAGGAAAGAACCAACGGGAATTCACACGAAAAAGGGGCATCCCATTTCAGCATACAGCTCTCTTCAGCTTCATTCTGAGACACAACTCACGCGCTTCCTAGTGCAAAGCCAACAGGCCTTGTTTGACTTTTGAGGAATCCGAGTTTATGCCTTTTCCAGCAATGACTTATGTGACTTCTTGGTGCAGACGAAACCCAAAAAGATCCCTTGATTCTGCACTAGGCACCGGTCACGACGATTATACATGCCAACTACCTTTGCCAAGGCCAAAATAAGACCCCCGTGCTTTTCATCTTTCCTGCCAAACGGGGTTGATAGATGGAAAATTTTCCACCTATTAGCCTTATGGGAGAGAACCTGAGCTAATAGACTATGTAAGATATTATAACAATATATCCTTTTCTCTGAGGTTTTGAATGGAAGAGCGTAAATCCACTTTTAAACCTCTCGGAGCAAAGCTCAGGGGGCATCTTGAAGGATATGTTGACCTTGTGGGAGGAAAACAGATGACTTCCCACATTTTTGGGAAAGTCAGCTAAGAAATTCCCTCCCTTTTGGGCATACTCCTCCCTGGAAAGTAGATGGCCCTACTGTGATGTCATGAAAACTTTAGTCTAACATGATCCAAAGCGTGGGTCGGGGAACGCCCCAGCAACTCCAGAAATTCCAATAACTCAAATATGGCAAAGCTATCATCAACCACCACTATCAACTCCATCTGTGATCGGATAAGGATAGGATGTAAAATTTAAGTGACAGAGAGGCCATAGTTTAGCACCTTTAAGTGTTGTAACAATACAGCCTTAACTTTTCAAGAGGAGGTGCTACCCTATGACCGAGCCTAAAGATACAACTGTTGAGCAGATTTTGACAGAACTTTTTCCGACTGGATGGATCGAAACGCAAGCCAGAGAGTTGGGTGTAGTCAAACGTATTCGCAAGATTCATCCATCTGCGTTCTTCTGGACGCTGGTTTTGGGTTTTGACACCGGGGTTCATCGCAGCCTCGAGAGCATAAAAATCCGAGGGCAAACAGGCTGCCATAGGGAATGTCTTTAGGGAAACGGTTCAAATTGGGTATATTCCAACAAAGGTACGTAAACTCTCATAGATTTTTCTCTAAGCTGCTTCTGAATCAGGTATTTGCGTTGCTTTCTTTCCTCCCAAAATCAGGATGTGTTTGAGACGAGAATTTTGGGAGGCTTTATTACCGTAAAAACGCTCGTTTTTGCCCTTACTTTCCTTAGGAGAAAAGCACTGATAGAGCAATGATCTTTGTTATGCTTTAGGCAAGATCTCCACCTTTTCTTCGAATTCTCGATGATACCTGCTCGGAATATGGCCAAGGCTAGCCTTCAAAGCACATGCTTCTATGAGAGTTTACGTACCTTTGTTAGAATATACCCTACATAGGGAACGAAGCTGCTGATGGAATTCATCCGGAATGTAAATGCCTTTAAGGTTCGATTTCTCTAATTCACGAGCCAGCTTACGAGAATCAACCTTATCAGTTTTAGTGGTTTTCTCTTTTATGTGTCGTTGGAACATCTGCTGGATGAACAACTATACTCTTGAAACCCAGTTGTGTCAGTTCCCTATGAATCCAAAAACCACAGTATCCAGCTTCATGAGCACTGTAATAACTTGCTCTTGGATAATGTCGATGCATATAGCTGCTTAATCCATCTGGGGAAGGATTCATAGAAAATGTCTTTAGCTCCATTTCATTATTTCTGATAGTAACTGCCGAGATTTTGTTATGACTATCAATGCCAAGAAAAAACTTTTGACCTGTGAAATCCAAATGATTATTTTCACTCATGGCGGCTCCCTTCCTTTTGGGGTTAATGTGATTTGTTTTTTAAAATATAAGAAGGGAGTCTGCCTATTTTAAGGACTTTTTAACATAATGTTTCTCATCTCTACCCTCCCTATTTCCTGAGTCCTATCCTGTCAGGTCTTCTACTCGACTAAAAAAAGTTCTTGACAAAATTTCTAAAGTTTTTATTATAGTAAATCGGTTTACATAAAATCTTCAGAACATGGAGAGAGAAAAATGAAAGTGACCCTGAAGGATATAGCTAAGATAGCCGGAGTATCTAAAACAACCGTCTCTCTGATCCTGAATAATCAGACAAAAGGCACTTTCATCAGTGAAGTGACACGCCGCAGAGTTTTTGAGATCGCAAGAAAGCTTAACTATAAACCGAATTATTTGGCCAAGGCTTTGGTTACTGGAAAATCATGGGTTGTAGGGATTGTGACAGCAAGATTCGAGCATATTTTCGTTAGTCACTATTCCTCTCACGTAATGAGAGGGATAGCTTCTGTAACCAATAGTACAGGCTATAATCTCATGCTGTTAAGTGAGGAGGTGGTTTTGGAAAAGTGGGGGGGAGGTGCCTCACTGGGAAAGAACCTTTCAGCTTATATAGACGGGATGCTAATTTTAGGCCAGGACCAGCCCGACAGTTTAGTAGTTAAAGTAATTGAAGGGGTTAAAGCAAGGAGAATTCCCTTCGTATATGTTTGGAGAGGGATATCAGGGATAGAAGCACCGTGTGTACGTGTCGATAATCTGGAGGGATCTAAAATCGGGATTGAGTATCTTCTGAACTTGGGACATAGACGCATCGGCGTTATAACCTTGGGCGAGAGTTCCCTTTCAAGCCAGGAGAGGCTTGAAGGCTACAGGAATGCTTTAAAGACGCATGACATCCCCTTCGACTCTAAACTTATAAAGCATAACCGTCACCATGCTGTATACCTTGGAAAATGGCATGAAGAAACTGAGGGGATAATTGACGAGTTTTTGAAGATGGATGATCCTCCCACTGCGATATTCGCGTTATATGATCCTATAGCTGTCAGTACCATTAAGATCTTGTGGGCAAAAGGAAAACGTATCCCGCAGGATATATCAGTTATGGGATTTGGTGATACGTTGATCGCGTCCTATTGTCAGCCAGAATTGACCACTCTGAGCGAACCCATGGATGAAATAGGTAAGGTAGCGGCGACCCTTTTGATAGATAATCTTGAACACCAGGAAGAGCCATTCGAGCGTTCAGAGATCATGTTGAAACCCGAACTTGTGGTGAGGAGTTCCTGCGCGAGGATAAAATAGGAGATTTAATCCAATGGAAAAGGGGAATTTTCTTCTTAAGTTAACAGTAGGTATATCCGTTCTCTCCATCCTCATCGTGACAGGCGGAGCTATGGCAGGCACCACTGGCAAAATTTCGGGGACCGTGATAGATGCTGACACCAAAGAGCTGATCCCCGGGGTCAGCATTGTGATTGTGGGCACAAACCTTGGAGCGACAACAGATATCGATGGGCGTTATTTCGTGATAAATATCACCCCTGGGGAGTATGCTCTCCAGGCTATAATGATAGGATACCAGACGGTGACAAAAACCGGCGTAAGAGTGATCATAGACCGGACAGCCGAGATGAACTTCGAACTCAAAGAAACGATCATTGAGGTGGGCAAGGAGATAGTTGTTCAGGCTGAAAGGGCGCTTGTCCCTATGGATGTGTCCGCCAGCCAATCTGTGATGGATGCTCAGAGCGCCCGGTCTATACCTGTGGATGACTTCCAGCAGGTGATTTCCACCCTGCCAGGGGTATCAGGAAGCAGCATCCGTGGAGGGGGGCGAGATCAGACTCTCTTGCTACTGGATAGTTTTCCCCTGGTGGATGAGTTATATAATCTTCCATATATGGGTCTCAATATGACGGCCATAAAGGAGATCGAGGTGCTCACAGGCGGTTTCAATGCGGAGTATGGCAACGTGCGTTCAGGGATCATCAACGTAGTTACCAAAGAAGGAGAGGACAAGCTCTCCATGGCCTTGGACTACCGTTATATCCCTCCGCGTCGCAAGCACAATGGTCCGAATGCTTTTGGTAAGGATCAGTATGACTGGATCGTCTATGGTTCCGATAGGAGTATGGAACCAGTAGTGAATACTAATGGAGATAGCTTGTTTATGGGCTGGACCCGGTATGCAGATCTGCTTCTAAGCAATGATGACTCCAAAGATGATAAGACCCCTATGCAGTGTAGAGAGCTATGGAGATGGGTGCATCGGCCCATACGATATGCCGACAGGCCCGATCAATTTTTCGATGGCAGTATAGGGGGACCATTTCCAGGTAGGAACCTGCCGTTGGCGGGTGATCTCCTGAGAAAGATCAGATGGTTCCTTTCCCACCGGTTTACCTACCAAATGTTTGCAATGCCTTTGTACAGGGATCATTACTGGGAGAGTAATTCGGAGGCGAAAGTTACCATTCTTGTGCGGCCAGAGGCAAAGCTTACCCTAACTGGGTTGTATGGGGAGCAGAAAGGGCTGGGAGCCCAATATATCGATGTGGGATCGTTCGGTCTGGGCACTGATAACGGGACCAAAGATTACTATGGTGCCATGTATTCCCTCCGGAATGTGTATACCGGTATGATCGGTGTTAAGCTCGTATATACACCCAGCCAGCGCACAGTCTGGGAGTTCTGGGTTTCGGGCATGCACCGGAATTCCTGGATGGGAAAAGCCCCGGTCCGGGATACCACTGGCGTGCACGAGATCCCAGCGGACATCTACAAAGGTCGGACCTATCCTGCCTTCAAGGTGGATGAGACTCCAAAGGGCTGGTGGGGGCCAGGTACGGAGTATGATCAGGTAGGTATCTATAGGCTTTCTGGTGGGGCGGACCATGTAGACAATTCCTGGAGTAGTAACTACAGTTTCGGTTTCGATATGTCGGCTCAGATCGGTCGGAGCAACCTGCTTAAGGCGGGTTTCGAATTCGTATACAACGAATTCCACAAGCGGCTCATCATTAACCAGAATACCTTAGAACAGCCTTATAATTTCAATGAATTTCCCAAGAGAAGCTCGCTGTACATTCAGGACAAGCTGGAATTTCAGGGAATGATTGCGAACTTGGGGCTCAGGCTGGACTACACGGACCCCTCCGCATTGGTGTATTCACCCGGTGACCCCTTTTCCAGCATATTCAGCTACGGCGTGTTGGATAGTCTCAAGTATGCTCCTGCCCGGTCTGCCAAGTGGAGGGTGACCTTGGCGCCCCGGATAGGTGTCTCTCATCCTATGACCGAGAACAGCAAGATCTATTTCAACTATGGCCATTTCTATCAGGTCCCTCAGACGGAGGCACGCTACGGCTTCTTCCTCCATCCCAACAAGCAAGGTCGGGTGGACCGGATGGGCAACCCCGATCTGCGTTCCCCGAGGACCATTGCCTATGAGTTGGGCACCGAGTATAACCTTTTTGACATGTTTCAGTTACATGTGGCAAGCTACTATAAAGAGATGTCCAACCAGTTGGGCCCCGTGAGATATACGAACAGGGACAACAGTACGACGTATGGGACCTTTGCTAACAACAACTATGGCAGCGCAGCGGGCGCGGAGTTCCGGCTGATGAAGCCGTATGGAACCTATCTAACGGGGTGGATACAGACCGAGATGGCGGGGGGTAACGCAGGGATGGTCGGCTTTGAGAACCTGTTTCAGCCCGACGATCCAATTCGAACCAGTAATTTCTATAACCCCACCCAGATCTCGGGCCGCCAGTGGAAGTGGACTCCTTCCTTCCTGGCGAGCGTGACTCTTCAGACACCTGTGGGTTTCGGCCCAAAAATCCTGGGCATCCGACCGCTCGGGAGTTGGCGGATAAACTTAATCCAGTCCTACAGCCGGGGTGGAACCTTCACGTGGAATCCGCAGAACAAACCAGACTTGAAGGATAACATGCGCTACCAGGACAGCTATAACACTGATATGAAAGTGGAGAAGGAGTTTGTGTTCGGTGACTGGCATCCTTCCCTTTACTTAGACGTGCGCAATCTCTTCAATCGGAAATCCTTGAACCTCGGAGCCCTTGGTGGGGACTATCAACACGGTGGTTTGTTCGATTACTTGGCCAGCCTCCAACCGGGTGACCGGGTGGGTGATTATGACAAACCCTATCTGAGGATACCCTGGAAGCAGCAAGAGGGTTACCTGACACCATATGACTATATGGGAAAGCTCAGTGGTCGGAGGACAGTGTACATGGGCCTTAGGGTAAATTTAAGGTAGGATCGGATATAATCGGCCTTACGGGGAGTGAAGAAGGGGAAGTGTATATGCTTAGGTTCAGATCACGGTTTTTTCTGGGTTTTTTGGTTCTATTAACGGAATGGGGTCTTTCCACGTTTGCCCACGCTCAATCGGAATTCCGCTATCTGGAAGTAGGGAGGATATGGGGGGAGTTCAACGCTCACGGGGGTGGGGGATGGGAGAATTCATTTATTTGGCCTGGAGGCCGGTACCGGGAAACAGGACAAGGGAACATCCGGCTGATGGGTGGCAATCTCCGTAAATTCGGCCCCATTGTGGGCGTGAGGGACTGGGAGGACGAGAAGGGTAGACTCTATCCCTATATGATCTGTGGACCTGGATCTAACTCCCTGACTGGGGGCGCAGACGCGGGTGCTGGTGCGACAGGGGAGAGCGTATATATCAAGAAGATACTGCGCTATCCTCCTCCCAGGGTATTGGTGGACGGTGAGGAAGTGGGCAGCTTTGTGTCGAACAATCCATACGATGAGATCGATCCCACTATTCCCAGCGAGGCGATGATCGAAAGCCAGTACAACTATCGTGTGGGCCTCTCTTGTTTACGTAGGGTGTATAGCTACAGCACGGTTCATGGCAGAGATCTGATGTTCTACGAGTACGTGTTTACCAATACCGGAAGCTTCCGCAGTGACAATAGCGTAGAACTCTCCGACCAGGTTCTTCATAACGTAGGGGTTGCATTTAGCTCTTGGCCGCATGTGAGTTTCGAGGGGGCTACTCAGAACTGGACCATATGGGATGATCGAAACGACGATTGGGGGGAATATTATGGTGAGAATTATCTGGATTACGTTGGAATCGGCACTCCCCTTTTCCCTGCTGGCAATTCTGCTGCCGATTCGCTGAGACTCTGGGTACTGTGGGACGGGGATCGCCAGCCAGAGGATTCTGTAGGCAAGGAAGACGATATCGGTGATCCGAATATGAACATAAATTTCACCCAACCAAACCTCAACATGGGAGAATTTCTTTCCCCCCAACATATCGGGTATGGGATACTTCATGCTGATAAGTCGGTCTATGACTTATCTAACGATTTGAGCCAGCCGTTCACCACTACCTGGGTCTCAGGACGTTACCATGGCATCCCTGCTTTCAGAATTGATATCTGGTACAATTTACTTTTCAGTGGTGAGCATAGGCCCAGTGCACGCGAAATAGGCTATACAGACCCGAGTAACCGAAATGTCGTTGCTCCTTTCGGCTACATTAGCGTAGGACTATATGAGATGCCTTTTGGTAGTTCCTTTCGGATCGTGCTGCTTGCCGCTGCCGGTGGGTTGACCAGAGAGGACTGTATCCGCTATGGGGATGCTTGGTACCGATATCAGCTTCACGAAGTTCTTGGGGATTCCTTGATACAGGTGTTGGAGGAGAAATATAGCAAAGAAGTTAGTGCAACAGCGAATGGTGAGAATGACCGTCTCAAGGACATGATAGTAGCTACAGGAAGGGATTCTCTGTTCAAGACATTTAGTTTGGGAACTCAAATCTTCTTCCAGAACGAAACAGAAGGGCGCAGCCCCTTCGCCATCCCGGCCTCTCCACCTGCCCCCGATCTAACCGTTACCTCTGGGGCGGGAGAGGTAATCTTGGAATGGAGCGATGTGTCGGATATCCCCGATCCTGATACTGGGGTTTTTGATTTTGCAGGCTACCGTGTCTATCGTGCCAAAGGAGAGAGGGATGCCCCATATAGCCTTGTCCATGAATGGACACGCCCGGATCCTACTGCGCCTGTGATCACCACCTATCGGGACACCGCTGTCTCAAGAGCGTTCGCCTATTATTACTATGTTACCGCCTTCGACGATGGCAGCCAGAACTGGTTAGAACCAGGACAGCCTCTGGAATCAGGCGCCTTCTACAACATGACTCTGAAGCCAGCCCATCCTGTCCTGGGAGCTGAGAAAGAGGATATGCACGCAGTGCGGGTGGTTCCCAACCCCTATGACCGGCGGAGTTGGCCCCTTTATTATACCGGAGAGCCGGACAAGATTATGTTTGTCAATCTGCCCGCTCAGTGTACAATCCGCATATACACTGTCAGCGGAGATCTGATAAAGACAATCCATCACACGAATGGCTCAGGCGATGAGCCCTGGAACCTGGTAACGGACTCCAACCAGTACGCGTTAACCGGCATATATATCCTTACGGTGGAGAGTGAACTGGGCACTGCTATGGAGAGATTTGTGGTCATCCGATAGAGGGGAGAAATTGGTATGGAAAACAACAAGAGGATTACCATACTATGGCTTCTGGCCATTTGCGGAGTGATTTTTCATCCTTGCCCTACAGGGGCTATGCACAACGTAGGCCAAAGTGAGATGCAGTTTCTTAAGATCACTCCTTCGGCCAGAGCTGCCGCCATGGGAGATGCCTTCGTGAGCATGGACATGGATGTTGGGGCTGTGTTCTTCAACCCTGCTGGGCTGGCCTCTATACCCACTGTGGACATTATGCTTGCTCGCAACCAATGGATCGCAGGCATAGTCCAGAACGGGGTGGTTGTGGGCATGAACCTCGGGGATTACGGCACACTTGCCATGAGCTTTTTGGGAATGGATTACGGGATCTTTCATAAGACTGAAGTCCGCTCCGACTATGAGATCTACGAGAAGGGATATGAGGAAGTGGGTACCTTCGAGGTAGGTGAGTATGCGGTGAGCCTTGCTTATGCCAGGAGGATGACGGACAAGTTTGCCCTGGGCGGTCAGATGCGGTATGCGCGTCAAGACTTTCCGCAAAGTATGGCCTTCGATGAACTGGGTGAGAATCCACAGTTAGTAAGCAATGTCTCGAAGTCGACCGCCTGGGATTTCGGAACCATATATTATCCGGGCTGGTTCCGCACTCTGCGGTTCTGTATGTCTATGCGCAACTTTTCGAATGGTGTTCTCCCATTGACCTTCAGTCTTTCCAGTGCCATGGATGCGGCGGAACTCGTTCATATAGATACGGATCGTCACAGCCTGCTTGTAGCCGTCGATGCCCTGCATCCTCGGGACTATGGTGAGCGGATACATCTGGGCTTTGAGTACTGCTTTAGGCAGCGCGCAGCCCTGCGGGCGGGGTACAAGTTCAATTATGATGAGGAGAATCTGACCTTCGGAGCCGGACTTGTCCAGCCTTTAGGGTCTATTCAATTGAAATTGGACTATGCAGTCACCCGGTTTGGTATTTTCGGCATGGTGCAGAGGATAAACATGGATTTAAGCTTGATAAGATGAGAAGGAGGTGATGCGTCTTTAATCTTAATCTAAGTTTGGGTATACCATAATAATCTGGCGTACAAAGGGGGTGATAGTCAACAAAATCAGGATTCGTTGTAGGATCGATTTCCGGCTAGCAATGGGAACTGTGGCTTTAAACTCGCACCTTAATGGAGGAGATGTCATGCACAAGATATGTTCTGCTCTGGCGGCAAGTATTCTATGTCTATTCTTCGTTAGCTTAGCTGGCGCTCAAGTACTCTCCGTGTACTCAGATGAGGCAGATCCCACGACTGATGACCTTTCAGTGGGAATCAGCGCTGCTGCATTGGAGGGCACGTTCGTGAGTGATGTACTATGGTATATCGGAAACAACGAGAATAGAGATAACCCAAACGATTCCAACGATGTGAACAGTGTGAGTGTCGTATCGACCGAGGCCTATTCGGGTAGTAATTCGATCTGCTGGCACTTGACCGGCAGTGAGGCAGGTTGTTGGTGGGTTTTCTGGCGCAGCGATGCGACGGGCGCAATCCCACTTGATTTGACAGGGTACGACTATCTCTCCTTCTGGATAAAGTATGAGCCTATAGGGGATATGGTCGACAATCTGCCCCTGCATGTATACATGTTGGATGCGATTGGGCAATCCGATGGCAAGAGTGAAACCCATCGTATCACCATCCGTGGAGAACTGGTGGTAGACAAGGATCTCAATGTGCTTTCTCAGGTGCCCTGGAACAACCAGTGGCAGCAGGTCCAGATCCCATTCACCTTGTTCACTACGACAGACGAGACACTGCTCAAGTCCATTGACCAACAGAACACCCCTAAGCAGGGAACCATGTATGATAAGAGTGTGACTCGACTGTTTCAGTTTACCACTCAGCCTGCCACATGGGAAGGTGGTACAC
>CAZTBA010000051.1:0-20823 GCA_964611725.1 uncultured bacterium | reverse complement strand
TACCTTGACGAGGCCATGGATATACTTCAGAGACACAGAATAGAGAAGCTCCCTATAGTTGATGAAAATGGCATGCTGAGGGGGCTTATAACAGTTAAGGATATTGATAAAAAGCTGAAATATCCCTTTGCAAGCAAGGACAAATTTGGGAGGCTCATCGTAGGTGCTGCCATAGGTGCTGGTTACCCTGAATGCGATGAGAGGGCTGGTGCACTTATCGAACGTGGGGCCGATGTCATAGTCATAGATACCGCGCATGGACATTCTAAGGGAGTCTTAGAGACTTTGAAGAGGCTTAAAAAGAAATATCCTGATGTCCGTGTCATAGCGGGCAATGTGGCAACAGCCGAAGGGACGCGCGCCCTTATAGAAACCGGCGCTGATGCGGTCAAGGTCGGGGTGGGACCATCGGCCATATGTACCACAAGGATCATAGCCGGGATCGGTGTTCCCCAGATAACTGCCATATACGAATGTGCTGAGGAAGCCGACCGTTACGGCATCACTGTTATAGCAGACGGTGGCATCACCCAGTCCGGTGATATAACCAAGGCACTGGCTGCCGGGGCAAGCTCGGTTATGATCGGTTATCTTTTCGCAGGAACCGATGAGAGTCCTGGGGAAACAGTGATATATCATGCCAGGACCTATAAGGTGTACAGGGGAATGGGATCGCTCGGGGCGATGCAGGCAGGTTCAAGTGACAGGTACTTACAGGGAGGGGTAGAGCATTCGAAGCTGGTTCCTGAAGGAATCGAGGGAAGGGTTCCCTACAAGGGTTCTCTCTCAGCATATCTCTACCAGCTTATAGGTGGACTCCGGGCCGGGATGGGATACTGCGGGGTCAGAAATGTCGAAGAACTGAGGAAGGAGGCGAAGTTCGTCAAGGTGACTACCGCCGGGATCAGGGAGAGTCACCCCCACGATGTCATAATCACAAAGGAAGCCCCGAACTACAGAATAGAGTAAGCTATCACCCACCGATATTTTGTATCGGTTTTTGAGATTTGAGTTTTCAACCTTTCCCTTCGGGATTCATACCATTGGATTTTTCCTGCGCATTTATCGCCTTCTGAAGAAACTACGGGAAAGGGTGCTCCCGTCCCTAAAACGGATGTTGTGTTCTAAGTGATTGTAAAATAATGGTGAATCCGCCTGAAACATCATTTTTTTCGGGCGGATTTATTTTTGGCATGCGGCTTGCAGACTCCCTTTCGTGTAGGGGCAGGGGAATCAAATGATTCAATAGGGGGTCTGATATGAGATGTGTGTTTGCGGTTATAGGTGTTATGCTCTTGGTTTGTGGGAACTTATGGGGAGATGTAAGTCCAAACGCCGGCAAGTTTCTGATAAGTGAGGTGGCCTTCAGGGAGTCGAGCGATTGGATTGAGATCTTCGTTGTGGATGGTTCCGTAAGTTGGTCCGGATACAGGGTCTATGTGGGATCTCAGCTCAAAGCATCGATACCGTCCGGGTGGAACCTCTCTCAGGGGGATTACATACTTATCCATTCCGGTTCAGGCCAGGACGATATTTCCAAGAGTGACAATAACCCGGTCTGCTGGGATCTCTACGGGATGGGTGGTCTGATAGCTACAGATAACATAGTTCAGATAAAGGAGCCTGTCGGGAGCGATTCAAGGGTTGACGCGGTCATATGGTCGGATAACAACGGATCGTATACCTCAAGCCGGTCTGAAGCGAATGGAGCCGTTGCCGATGGTATGTGGGATCAGGGCTCGGATTTTTCCTCAGACGATTCCGGAGCCTGGACGGACAGCGATGATGTCGTTAAGGGGGAATCGATAGTCAGATATCTCGATATGTCGGGAAACTACATTGATACTGATGGAAGATCAGACTGGAGCATTTCGGAGAACCCTTCCCCGGGCAGCGTGAACGACATTTCGCTTCCGGTTAGCCTTTCCTCATTCGTTGGATTCTCAGACGGATATGAGGTTCACCTTGAATGGGTGACGGAAAGTGAGGTGGCAAACCTCGGTTTTCATATATACCAGAGTATTGGGAACGAAGGGGATTTCGTAAGGATAACATCAGAGGCTATAAGGGGGGCTGGTTACTCCAGCATGCCTTTGAAATACAGTTTCAGCAAAAGGGTTTCGGCATCTGGAGCCATTTGCTTTTACAGTCTCGAGGCTATAGCCTTCAATGGAACTGTACAGCGCTTCGGTCCGATCAAGGTGAGCGCCGGAACGCCTTCCGGAGGGATAGGGCATCCCACAGCAGATTTCAGTTATGAGCTGTTTCAGAACCGTCCGAATCCTTTCAACCCCATGACAACGATAGAGCTTATGGTTTCCCCCGTTGCTGATCCCGTTCCCGTCTTTCTGAGAATCTACGATTCCATGGGGAGGGCTGTCAGGACAGTCCTTGATGGCGAAAACCTGGGTTGCGGGATGCACCGGTTCGTGTGGGGATCTGAGGATGATGACGGCAGAGGTGTCGGGAGCGGAATTTACACATATGTCCTGAACGCTGGAGATGTTATGGAGTCGAAGAAGATGCTCCTTGTGAAGTAGTTTGTGGGTTTTGAGGGCGAGGTCTGTCGTTTCTACTGAGGAAGGAGAGAAGCGAAGACCTGTGTAGGCCGGAAGGGGGGCAAAAAGGGGGGACGGCGACCTCGCCCTCATATAGACAAGATCTGTTTCATTAAGATGGAAAGCGCAAACCCCCCACGTTTCGAAAAGGCTTGACAAAGGGAATGGAATTTCTTATGTTAAGAGCCTAAATTTGGGGCTGCGTTCGGAAATGAGTTCATGGAGGTATTATTGTGTACGCTGTCGTTAGCGTTTCTGGAAATCAGGTAAAAGTCCGTGAAGGTGACAGGGTAAATGTTCCCAGGCTTCATCTGGAAGAAGGAGCGGAAACTAAAATAAAAGATGTACTACTTGTGTCAGATGAAGGGGACGTCAAGGTTGGTGATCCTGTTGTCAAGGGCGCTTCCGTTAGTGCGAAGGTGCTCAGCCATTTCAAGGGTAAGAAGGTCATAGTTTTCAAGAAGAAGCGCAGGAAGAACTACAGAAGGACCAAGGGGCACCGTCAGGAGTATACTGAGCTTCTAATCGGGAAGTTGAACGTTGGAAAGGGGTAGTGATCGGTATGGCGCATAAAAAGGGGGTTGGAAGTTCAAGCAATGGGCGTGACAGCTATTCCAAGCGTTTGGGGATAAAGAAATTCGGTGGGGAGCGTGTCAAAGCTGGCAGCATCATAGTTAAGCAGAGGGGCACGAAGATCCACCCAGGCTGGAATGTTGGTAAAGGTGGAGATGACACACTTTTCGCCCTGACAAGTGGAAAGGTTGTTTTCGAAAAACTCAGGGGAAGAAAGGTCGTCAGCATTTATAGCGGCTGACCCCAGGCTTTTTCCTTATCCTTATAAAGGGGGATAGTGGGGAGGATCTGCCGACAGGGGGGACTCCCCGTTTTTATTTTGGACGGAAATGTTAATACTTGCGCTTAGTCTGACCTGTCTTAACGCTTACGAATGCTTCCAGCAAGTGTTCCCGGGGGTAAGAGATAATGGCCGATTTAAGAATCAAATCTGCTGAAAAATGTCGGTACGATGCGGTTGCTCTGGGTGAGGTGATGATGAGGGTAGATCCTGGTGACGTGCCTACAAGCCGGGCGCGGACGGCCCGCGTTTGGCATGGTGGTGGGGAGACGAATGTGGCTGAAGGGCTGAGCTATTGTTTCGGCATGCGCACGGCCGTTATTACTGCCCTCGTGGATGACGGCATTGGACGCAACATCGAAAACCAGATCCGCGAGGCGGGCGTTGATACGGGTCATATTATCTGGTTTGACAATAGCGGCAAGGGCAAGCATTCCACTGATGCCAAAGGCACTCTCCATAACGGTATCAATTTCACCTGGAGCGGTAAGGGTGTGCTTCCGTCCGTTACCGAGTACTATAGGGCGCACACGCCGGTGCGTGAGTTGGGGCCGGGGGATGTCGATTGGGATGTGCTTTTCAGGGATGGCGTGCGATGGTTCCATACAGGTGGCATCTACGCGTTAATCTCACCGAGATCTTCGGAGTTGGCGATTGAGGCAATGGAGACAGCGGGGAAACATCAGGTCTTTCGTTCGTTCGATCTGAACTACAGGTCGAAGGTCGAACCGGACAAAGAGAGGGCCAGGGACATCAACCGTCGCATTGTGCCTCACAGCGATTTCCTTGTCGGAAACCAGAACGACTTCGAAGATGCGCTTGGTTATCAAACAAAGGATATCCCTGGAGACGCATCGTTCGACGTTTGGCTTGAGGCTTATGCGGAGATGTTGCGTCGTGTGGCGGGGGATTTTGCCAACCTCAAGCTAATAGGGACGCAGTTGCGCGCGGCTTTGTCGGCGGATCGTATCAACTGGGGAGCAGTGCTGTACGATGTGGCACAGGACAATATGTATCAGGCTGTGGTAAGGGAAGGGGTCGAGATCGCCGATAGGACAGGCGGTGGTGACTCATTCGTCTCGGGTGTGGCGGGAGCGCTGTTGAAAGGTAAGTCCCTCGAAGATGCGGTGCAGTGGGGTGCCGCCCATGGAATATGTGTCCAGGAGACCCCGGGTGACACCACAATGGTAACCCAAAAGCAGGTGGAGAAAGAGGTCGCTCGTGCGCTGACCGGCGGAGGTGTGAGCGCTTTGAGATAATTACCTTGTGGGGAATCAGCTATCAGAATTACGCTCGAGGGCAATGGCAACGGAATTTCTGATTCCAAGTATATCATATTTTCCAAATTCTTTTGTGATAGTCTGGAGCGAAAGATATGGCCGAATATAAGCGAGACCGAAGCCGCGTTGATGCGGCGCTTCGCCGTAGTGGTGTGGTCGTTGTGATGAACAGGGATCACGTTCAGTCACCTGAGCATATGGCCACGACCATGTGGGAGGTATATCAGGCTGGTTACATCGCCGAAATTACTTTTCGGATCGAGGAAGGGATTCTACGCGAAGGCATGGCTGAACTGGTGAAACGGCGCGCTGAAAGCCCTGTAGATAATCCCTTCCTTCTTGGAGTAGGCAGTGTGATCAATCCTCATGAGCTTGATGCGGCTATAGACATGGGGTTCGATATGGTGGTCGCCCCTGCGAACGTAATGGGTGGGTATGCCGAGGGGAAAGAGTTCGTGAGGATTGCTCAAGCTGCGAATGTATTTTCCTCACCCGCGGTGTTCACCCCCACAGAATTTCAGTATTTCATTGAGCGGGACGATGGTCTTATCCCCGACGCTATAAAAGTATTCCCGGCACGGTCCCATGGGCCTGACGGTATCAGTGACCTCCTGGCACCTTATGTCAGGGACCGTCACAAGAACCGGATCATCATGCCTACTGGCGCAGTAGATTATGAGACTGGACCCAAGTATCAAGAGAAGATTTCCAAGCGCGGTTTCACGCCAGTGCTGGGTATGTCAGCTCCCCTATCGCTGGTGAGAGATCGCAAAAAGCCCGGCGATGTTGATACCATCCGGGAATCACTGAAACAGTTCACGGAAAAGTTCAGGCCGTACAAAAGATCAGGTTGACCCAGCCCGTGGTGTAGAAGCTCCGGGACTACGGTGTACTAAGCTGGATTATATTGAGTTGATACGTCGAGGCAAATTCTCAGACTCGGTCACGTTCGAAAACATCTATGAGATTTCCTTCTATCCACTGAAGGTCGAATCTCATACTCTTCAGGAACTACCATCGGATTGTATGTTTTGCGAAGTCTGCATAGTGTACCTTCATAGCGACTACCTTTAGAAGGAGGCTTTCATGGCGGAAGTTGTCGCTATGGGTGAGGTCATGATAAGGCTTGCCCCCCCTGATTTCCTTCGCCTGGAACAGTCCAAGTTTTTGAACATAGATGTGGGTGGAGCTGAGTTCAATTTAGCTGGCGGACTCAGCCAGCTTGGTCTGAGTTCGGCATTCATATCGAAGCTCGTGGATAATCCTCTCGGAAGGATAATAGCTAACAGGGCACTGGAGCTCGGGGTTGATATATCAAGGGTAGTATGGACACCGGAGGGAAGGACCGGGCTCTATTTCGTCGAGTTTGGCAAAAAGCCGAGGCCATCCTTCAACATATATGACAGGAAGGGTTCGGCTGTGAACTATCTAAGGCCTGATGAGGTTGACTGGGATTTCGTCGGGAAGGCCAAAGTCCTCCACCTTTCAGGGATAACCGTCGCGCTCGGCGGGAACTGCGAAGAATTTACGGAGTATGCGATTAGGAGGGCCAAAGAAGCCGGGGTAGTTGTCTCTTTCGATATAAACTACAGGTCAAAGCTCTGGTCTCCGGAGGATGCCAAGGACAAGCTTGGGAGGATCCTTGGAGAGGTCGATATACTTTTCAGCACCTGCGATGACCTCAGTAAGATTTTCGGCATCAGGGGCGATCCCGAAAGCTGTGTGAAGGAGCTTAAGAAGCTTTTCTCAAACAAAATCGATGTTGTGACTGCCGGAGGGGAAGGCTCCTGGGCTTACGGTGAAGATATTTTCTACGAAAGGGGTTTTCCACTTGAGGTCGTTGACAGGCTTGGAGCGGGGGACGCTTTCGCTGCTGGTTTCCTCTACGGTTATCTCCAGAGGGATATTCGGAAAGGGCTCAGGTATGGAGCGGCTATGGCAGCGATCAAGCATACCATACCGGGAGAGCAGGTAAGGCTTAGACCGGGTGAGGTAGAGGGGGTGATAGAAGGAACTTCGAAGGGAATAGAGAGATGAAAGGGACAAACCTTAGTTCGGAGAGTTCGTTTGCTCCGAACTGTGATATCGACAGGATTAGATTTTCCCCTTACAAAATTCTTCGTCAGGAGGTTGGATAACATGGCTCGCAGCAGCTTAAACAAGGTTATGCTTATAGGCCACCTTGGGGGAGACCCGGACGTCAGAACGACCCCAAGCGGGACCTATGTTGCCAACTTCAACCTTGCAACCAACAGGGTTTGGACCAACTCTGAGGGTGAGAGGCAGGAGGAGACTGACTGGCACAGGGTAGTTGCGTGGGGCAGGTTGGCTGAGACGTGCGGCAACTACCTGAAAAAGGGAAGTTATGTCTACATCGAAGGGAGGCTCCAGACCAGGTCTTGGGAGGGTGAGGATGGTGCGAGGAGGTACACTACCGAAGTAGTAGCACAGAACATGATAATGCTTGACACTAGAGGTGCTGATGTCACAGGAGCGTCGGAGGAGGGCCCCCCTTCAGAGCCATCTGCTGAAGATGATATCCCGTTCTGATGGAATTTAGGTCACCCATTTCCCCTTCCGGTCTCCTGAGGTTCCGGAAAACCAACTGGGATATTTGCAGATGTGGGCTCTCGTTGCTTTACTATCCCTTTATATTGCCTTCAGAATCTCGCTTAGGTTCATGAAGGGGCACGATCTCCCCCTTCTTCTGGCCAGCTTTACAAGGTCGAGGGGGTCTTATATCCTATTAGGTATCCTCTTCGGTGGACTCCTTCCTGAGGAATGGGCTCCTTTCCTCAAATTTTCGCTTGCTTTTATCTCAAGCTGGTTTGCTTTCAGTTTTGGCGCGAGCCTGGAGATAAAGTCGATGCGGAGGCTGGAGGGAAGCTCCTTCGGCCTCGGTATATTTCTGAGCGCTACGAACTCAGCTTTGGTCTTCAGTATATGTTTCATAGCTTTGTTGATCTCAGATCTGCCGATCCAGATCTGTTTGGCAGCCTCGATAGTGCTCGCCATCTTCTCATCAATCCTTCCTGTTCCGCATTCGTTCCCGGAAACGGCTGGCCCTGGTTCAGAGAGAAACGTCCTTATAGCAAAGACCCTTTCGGATGTTGTCCTCCCGGCGAGAATCGTCGCTGTTGCCGCCTTCATTCTTCTGGTAGAGCTTTATGGGCTCGGAATTACCTCAACCAAACTCTTGATCTCCGTTAGCCTCGGTGCAGCACTCGGAACCTGTTTGAACCTCCTCTTCAAGGGTCCCGAGGGCTCCACAGACTCCCTGTATGTCCTGATCTCGCTGGTAGGGCTCGGAAGCGGGATATCCTATGCCATCGGACTTTCCCCGATCGCTACAGGCGTCACTTGCGGTTTCTGGGCTGTAAACAGTACCACGAGGCGGCTTCCTATGGCCAGGTCCATCGATTCCCTTAACTATTTCTCAGATATAGCCATCTCTTTCCTCATAGGCACTGCCCTGAGATGGGGCCCTCTGTGGGACAGACCCGTGGTCTTGGTTTCCGTGGTCTTATCCTTTACAGCACTCCGTATCCTTTCTTCCCTGCTATCGTCTTTCCTTGCAGGAAAGCTGTTCGCCAGAGAAGTTATATCCAGAGTTCCTACAGCGGGTTTCGGGTTTATCGGTCTCCCGGGCTTGGCGCTTGCCCTGGCATACAGGTCCCAGGCTTGGTCGGGAGACACGGTAATTGCAATAGCTACCCTAAATGTGGTTTTTGAAGTTGCGCTCGCCTCTTATTTCTCAAAGAGGTTCTTCCTCAAGTTCCTTATGAGACCACGCAGAGATATCGTCAAGGTAAAGGAGTAGCCTTGAAAAACATCCTTGGATATCTCATTATCATCTCCATCCTGGCCTGGATAAGATTTAGCTTGCCCGAACTATCTCATCCTATTCTGGATCTCAGTGTCCTTGGAATATTCGTTTTCTCACTCGGGAAGGTTTTCGGCTCGATCCGCCTGCCAGTTGCCATGGGGTTTATAGTCGGAGGTATAATCTGTGGTCCCTACGTTACCGGGTTCATTCCCGAAGATGGGCTCAGGAACTTCCCATTTTTCTATGAACTCTGTCTATTCTGGACGGTTTTCCGGGTTGGGCTAGATTTCAGATTGAGCCGCGCGGAACTCAGATCAGCCGTCTTTTCCGGAGCTGTCGCTGGTATCACGTTTGTTTTGGTCTCATCAGTTATGTACAGGATGGGTTTTCCAGGCAGAGTATGCTTTGCCTGCGGTGCTATCGCGTCGGCTTTCTCTCCGTTAATTGCTTTTGGCGCAGGTGGTGGGGTGACAGCACCGGTCTGGGGGATAGCCTGGAATATGATACTCTTTTATTTGGCGCTCGGATCGGCCGGGATGTGGGGTGTCATAAAAGTAGATATCATCCTAACCTTTATCGGCTCTATCATAATCGGATTGCTTGTCGGCAGGGTCCTGGACGATCTTTTCGGCTTTACTGCCTCCATATCAGCTTCCGCAATCATATCTTCAGGTGCTTTCCTGTCAGCGATCATGTTTTCATCTGAATTTGGGCTCTGCTATCCCATCGTGGCCTTCTCGGCCGGGGCAGCCGTATCCAATTTCGGAAAGAACAGAGAAAGTTTTCTGTCATTCTCGCTCACACTGGCCTGGATTTCGCTCGCTTTCGTCCTTGGCGCTTTCGGATCAGAGGTAGATCTGAAGGCAGTTTTATCATCCTTCAAGACCACCTTGCCCACGACAGCAGCTTACGTGGCGCTTATGGTAGCAGGCAAGGGGCTCGGTATGTTTTTCAGTTTGAGGGTTTTCAGGGAAAAGAATTGGGCTTTGCTTTCCAGGTCTCTCCTGCCACAATCTGTTTTTGCTATTTGGCTTCTCAAGTCGTTCCCTGAAGGCTTTTTGGAGCCGCGCTTCATCTCAGTTATCACGACGGGGATACTTTTTAGCTCGCTTATTCTCCCCCTCCTTACAGCTTTGCTGGCGGGCTTGCGGGGATTCATGGGGGAGGTGCGTGGGGAAATCTTTCCCCGCTTTAGGCTGAGCAAATCTTCAGAGGGGGAAAGTCCATGAAAAGGATAGGTGTTCTGACAAGCGGCGGGGATTGTCCGGGAATGAATGCTGCTATAAGGGCGATCGTGAGAACCGGCATATATAACGGTCTTTCGATTTTCGGTATAAGGAGGGGCTACGACGGCCTCATAAGGGGGGACATTGAGGAGATGTCGCTCCGCTCCGTAAGCGGGATAATAAATGAGGGAGGTACGGTACTTTTTACGGCAAGGAGTCAGGATTTTCTTACGCGGGAAGGACAGAGGAAAGCCGTGGAGACCATAAGATCCCATGGGATCGATGGTCTGATCACCATAGGTGGGGACGGTACCTTCAGAGGGGCTCATGAGCTTTCGGTGAGTTGGAAGGTCCCTGTCATCGGAGTCCCGGCCACGATAGATAACGACATATATGGCACCGATTTCACCATAGGATTCGATACTGCTGTGAACACTGCCCTCGAAGCGATAGACAGGATAAGGGATACAGCCGCCGCTCACGAGAGGCTCTTCTTCGTAGAAGTTATGGGGAGGCTTTCAGGGTTCCTTGCACTCTCCTGTGCTATCGCGGGCGGAGCCGAAGGTGTCCTTATCCCGGAGAACCCGTCTGACATCAGCGGGTTGAGCAGAAAACTCATGGAAGGTAGGAAAAGGGGAAAAACCAGCAGCATAGTTGTGGTTGCCGAGGGAGATGAGGCCGGCGGTGCCTTTAAGGTTGCCGAGAGTATAGGCAGCCAGACCGGATATGAGGTGAGGGTAAGTATCCTCGGCCATCTCCAGAGGGGCGGATCTCCTACGGCCTTTGACCGGATGTTGGCAAGCCGTCTCGGTGCCGCCGCTGTCGAGGTGCTTGCGGGGGGAGGTTCGGGAAAAATGGTCGGACTCATCTCCAATGACATAAAGGTATCCGATATCGATCTGGCGTGGAAAAAGAAGAAGAAGATAGATGATAAGCTTCTGGAACTTCTGGACATGCTTTCGATATAGATTCTGTTTCTATGGGAGGCGTATATGCTCGAGGCTGTGATGCTTGGACCAGGAAAGATAGATATCCGCGAAGTTCCCATCCCCGATGTCGGCCCCGGGAAGGTCAGGATCAAGGTGGGCTCCTTTGGAATATGTGGATCCGATATCCACGTTTTCCACGGGAAGCATCCCTTCACTTCCTACCCTATTATTCAGGGACACGAGTTCTCCGGAACCATCGATGCTGTGGGAGAGGGGGTCAGCTCATTGAGGCTTGGGGACAGAGTCACGGTTGAGCCCTCTATAGTATGCGGAAAGTGTTACCAGTGCAGAAGTGGCAGGTACAACATATGCGATAACCTTAAAGTTATGGGATTTCAGACAGACGGATGCCAGAGGGAATATTTTGTTGTACCTGCCGATAAGGTTGTGCCGATACCCGATAGTATCTCGTTTGAGGCCGGGGCCATGGTTGAGCCGACAGCCGTGGCAGTGCATGCCCTGCAGAGGTCAAATTTCATCGAAGGCATTAGCCTCCTGGTACTTGGGGCCGGGACCATAGGGTTGCTTATCCTCCAGGTGGCAAAGGCGCTTGGGGCTTCGAAAATTGGTGTGGCGGACCTAATAGATATGAGGCTCAATCTTGCGGGTGAGCTGGGGGCCGATCATATCATAGATGTGGATAGGGAGGACCTGATCACCCGGGTTAAGGAGTCCTTCGGCCCGGACGGGGCGGATCTGATCGTGGAGTGTGTAGGTAAAGAGGATGCACTTGAGGGTGCAGTCAAGACCGCCAGGAAGGGCACTAGGATAACCGTTGTCGGGGTTATCGGAGGACGTCCGAGGATCTCCATGGGTCTGGTCCAGGATAAAGAGCTTGAGCTTGTCGGCTCCCTCATGTATATGAGGGAAGATTTCGAGAAGTCTATAGAGCTTGTGAAGCATGGCCTCATAGACCCAAAACAGCTTATAACTCTGAAACTCGGATTTACGGATCTATATAGGGCGTACAGGGAAGCTGATGACAGACACAGGAACGTAAAAGTCATTGTGAATATGTGTAATTTAGGAGTATATGATTCGTGAAAATTCAGAAAATTCTTGACAAAACGGTTTCTTTTGGTTTTAATTGATGTTAGTCTGGGGAGTTCGGGTATTAAGGGCCGATTTTTCAATCGGAGGAGCATACCATGGAAAAGGTAGGAAAGTTTCTGGTATTCGGTTTCTTACTTCTATTTTTCGTAATCTTTGCATCCGAGACCATGGCTGGGATCTGGGTACAGACCTCCAGTTCCGATTTCTCATCTCAGAGCACGATGACCAACGTGCAGGTCGACGGGATCGGGGATACGGCCTCCGTAGTTCTGGCCTCGCTCGAAGGCCAGAACCTGGCTCTAGGACGCCTGTGCACAGATAAGGATGGAAAATCTGTACCACTTACAGATGGGAGTATTAGTAGTAGCGGTAGCGACTGGAAATCTTTCAGGACGAGCGTCAAAGGGTTTTTCTTCACTGTCGATCTCGGCGATGACAAAGCCGTTAACAGGGTTGTAGTGAAGGGAAGTGAGTATCTGCAGACCAAGCCTGAATTCTATGCCAAAGGCTATATAATCGAAGTCTCTACCTCGGATAAGCCGACCGAATGGGCCAAGGTGGCTGAGAATCCGAGCAATGCCAACAAGGATATAGATACGGCTTCACAGGCCACATGGTTGAATACCGATGAACAGGGAAATCCGGTCCCAGCGATAGGACGCTATGTCAAGTTCAGCATAACTAATGAAGACGGAACAAACTGGGTCACCTTAGGGGATATAGAGGTCTATGGTGTCGGTTATCCGACTCAAGGAATATTTGAGTCGAGGAGATACAGACTCTCATCATCCGCCAACTTTGGGGCGGCGAGGTGGGTTGCATCGGAGAGAGTAGCGGTAGCCGGAGCGACACCGGGAGTAACCTCGCTGAAGATGCAGTTCAGGACGGCACGGAACAACGCCAACTGGGCCGACTGGGCTGACTTAAGCGATTACGATAACGCAGATACCACGATATATGAGCCTGGCATAGGCGTTATCTTCAGCGCTCTTGAGCCTGCGAACTACATACAGTACCGGGCCATGATGTCGACGACGGACCCGAGGGTCAGCCCTGCTCTCGAGTCTGTGGAGATAGATTTCGATACGAAGCTTGTGGTCACCGAGGCGAGTGCCTCCGTATCGGTGGATAAGGAGTCGATAGCTCCTGATACCATTTACTCGATAGGTAATGACGCTGACTTCATATATGATCTCGACCTGACGCTCGAATCAAATAATCAAGGGGTTGATCAAGTGGCGCTTTTGGCTGTCGGAGAGGTTAAGGAAGTCCTATGGATATCCGATGGTGGAGCCCCTCAGGGCCTCGATTATGAGATCCAGGCGTCTGAAGACCCGAAGAGGCCATACCTTGAGAGCCCGAAAAGGCCCAAGATGATAATCAGATCCTCTTCTGGGGGGGTGCTTGTCGGGGCGCCGAGCTCAGGTACTCTAAACGGTACGCTCAGGATAGTTTTCAGCACTGCCTTCTTCTTCGATACGAATATCGTAAGATCGAGGCTGTCGAATGTATCCAGCCTCACTGAAGACAATAAATACCTGAACGTACAGGATGCGTCACCAGCCTCAGCCGATTCCTGGATTGTATTTGCCTCCGGGATACCTGATGAGCCTCTCCCTGCAGATAAGGTAAGGGTGACCCCCAACCCGTTCAATCCACTTAACGGAAACACCAGGATAAGCTTTGATGTGGCTAAAGTGGGCTTGGGTGTGGAACGTCCTGTCTCCATCAGGATATTTAGTCTGACAGGGAGACGTATAAAAACAGGGGTCCTCGATGTAAGGGGGAGCGAATTCGGAGAACGCACCCCGACCGGCGCCGGAAGGCATGAGGTTTTTTGGAACGGGAAGGATGACGATGGGAATCTGGTTCCGCCCGGGCCTTACATACTTCAGATAGAGCTTCATACGGACGTCCATGGACTTTCTAACGAAGTTATAGTTGTTGCCTATTAAGCTGGTCTGTGCAGAAAAGGAGAGTGGAAAGATGAAGAAATCTACTGGGGGAATAATTCTGATATCAGTGCTCCTTGTCTGGAGTGGCATCGCTTACGGCACATTTGAGCTTGAAAACGGCGGATCCAGGGCGCGCTCCCTCTCTTTAGGAGGAGCTTTCTCGCCCGTAGCAGACGATGTAGATGCGCTCTGGTATAACCCGGCTGGACTGAGCCAGATAAGCTCTATGGAGGTGTTTACCTCCTATTTTTACCTCTATCCCGAACTCAATATAGGAGTAGGGTCCCTCTCCTTCGGGCTTCCGTTAGGTGGGGCTGGGACCCTCGGGGCGGGTATTTCGATGCTTACGGGAATCGACAACTGGTCCGATATGGTTTTCGCTCTGGGATATGCCTATCCTATAGGTTCTATATCGACAGGGGCGAGCTTTAAGCTTTTGAGATGGAGCGCCTCGTCGGTTGGAAAAACCGCAACAGTGGCGGGCACCGATATTTCCAAAACTTCTTTCTCGCTCGATCTCGGAGCCATCTACAATTTCGGCCCCCTCCTTTTGCTGGACAATTTTAAGGCTGGCGTCTTCCTGAGAGATATTATTGGACCAAACATCTCATCGGCCGGCGATGAAGGGGGCAAGATTCCTATGAAGCTCGGGGGCGGCTTCTCCTTTGGGATGGCCGGTAGCCTGACTTCCTTCGACATATCCTATTCGGAAGGCTCGGTAGAGCTAAGAGGTGGGGTCGAGATGTTGCTCCCTGGCCCGTTCGAGTTCGCATTCAGGGCGGGTGGTATGGGGCTTATGGATACGGATGATCAGAGGCCGACGGATAAGGAGGCCTCGGGTGAACTCGATTTCGGGTTCGGCTTTGTCTTTAAAGGCGTGGTTTTCGATTATGCCTATATTTATCCTATGGTCGCGAGGGGTCTGGGCGGAGGACACAAGATATCCCTGGGATATAGATTCTAATCTCTTTGGGACTATTGATCGGCCCAATCTATTAGATGAGTTTCAAAAGGGGGGCTGTTATGAGGGAAATTGCTTTTGGATTCGTCTTGACCTTGCTTCTCGTTGCCCTTTCGGGTGATCCAGCCTGGACCCAGGAGACAAGGGATTTCTTCAGGAGGACTGAGGAAGAGTACTACCTGAACTATGGGACCGAAGAGTATAAAGCTTATGAGCGTGAGCTAATGGTCAGAAAGAAGTACGATTACCTCGGAAATTTCCTTATGGAGGGTTACGAAATATATACCCTGGATGAGAGAAGGCCGGGGCTTGACCAGCCGGGCCGCCAGGGAAGCGTCATATATAAACATGGCTACTACAACGACTGGTTTAACAACCTTATAATTACAAAGGATAGCTATAGGGGTTGGAAAACTACTGCGACCATAGGCGATGCCATAAGAACCAAGTTTACCTCCCTTACCCTCAAGCAGTCGAGGTTCAATGGCATCAGATGGGACGCCGCTTCTCCCAAGAATAAGTTCACTGTACTGGGTTCAAGGGGCTATCCGGGTCTTTTCTCATCTCCGGACGGACAGACCGAAGTTGCGCCTATATATGTCTTCGGGGTCCACTGGCAGACCCAGCTCGGGGATATACTGAAGCTTGGTGCCACATATATAAACCAACATCAGATCGATGCCACAAAGCCTGCTAACCAGAACTCCTTAAAAGGCACCATCCCCGAGATGCTCCCTCCTGATACCTTGATAGTGAGATTTACGGACGATTCGCCCGAGGATGGTCGCGCCGGAGCGGCTGTCTTCTCCTGCTATATAACCGTAAAGGGGAAGATAGGTGACCAGGATACGATACTCTCAAGCAATCCTATGGATCCACGCTACAGCCCCTTTCTGGAACCGATCAGGGTTGGGGGACATTTACCACCAGGAGCAAGTCATAGCGAGGCGAACGGGATCGAAGCTATCGACTATATATTTCCTATACCCTCAAGTATAGTAGGCACGCCCGTATACGCGGAATTTGAAGCAGTCGTCGCCAATGACTATAGGATATCACTTAAACAGAGACATACGTTCTATGATCCTAAGGATAAAGAGATAGTTCCCAGGGAGGCCCCAATTGATCCCCCCTCCGATGCGACCGATGCCATGAGCAAAAAGGCGCTCTGGAGAGGGCTTGGCTGGGTCGTGGCGAGGGCGGATGATAATGTCCAGGACTATACCAACAAGAAAAGGGTGCAGTTCGAGTATCTGATGCCGACAGGTCAGGACATCTACGGTATAGATTTCGAAGTGAACTTAGTTGGGCTGAAGATAAGCGGAGAATATGAGAATAACCTCCAGTACGGAAAATTCCCCGTGGTCAAGGGAAGAAGGGCGACCAAGGAACATTCCGCATATTATATAAATGTCATCAAGGACGTTGGCCAGAGCGCTTCCTTAGGTGCCGAGTACTTCCGCGTAAGCCCCGGATACGGCGGGAGCTACATAAGCAGCCGAAGCGGCATGGTGTTTTACACCGACAGGGGGGGCACGGATGCCAACGAAGCCGATACCAATGAATTCCCGCTTGTCGAGGATAACGATGATAATGATCAGTGGCCTGACGATAATCCTTCCGACTACCCTACCGGTGGTCAGATGGACTCAGGGGTCTACCCCGGGCTCGATAAAGATAACGACGATATTCCCGATACCGACCAGAACAGCAATGGCATACCCGATCATGAGGAACCATTCATGCTCTATTACTCCGATCCGCAGGAGTTCGTCTATGGGATAGATTTCAATAACAATGGTATTATCGATGAACGTGAGAACGATGACAAGCCTGACTATCCCTATGACAGAAATCTCAAAGGCTATAACTATTTTGTGCTATTCAGGCCGATTAAAGGGATGAAGTTGACACTGGGCCATTACGATATGAATCAGATAGCTGACGCGGGCATAAGCACGGCCAACTACATAAAGTTTTCATACATATACGATTTTCCCAGAATTGGGCAACTTGAGCTTAACTACGATGGGAAGAGGGTGAAGGACGGTATCCCCGATCCTGTGTACATTTTCCAGATCGGCGGTGGAGGAGCTCCCACAAGCCCACCTCCCAAGGATGCCCTTCCTATGAAGAATAGTACGGTACATACCTACTTCTCCCAGTTCCGGTACACCCAGATACCTAACCTGAGCATAACAGATGGACTGCAGCATGTCTATAACCACCAGTACAACTCTTTCTTCAAGAACGGGACTTCCCAGCAGGGAGATATCACCAGGAGGACTACGAACGCCTTCAGGATAGATTATACACTGAAACTCGGCAAGCTCACGATTATGCCGATGATCAAACACCTTATCCTGAAGCGTTCAAGTGATAGAATCGAGAGGGAAACCAAAAAGGCGACGGAAGAGTGGACGCAGTTTGCACCGATACTGCGCATAGATTATAAGCTGACCCCGAATACGACGGTCAGGTTTGGCGAGCAGGGCTTCAGACTCGCTTTCTTCGAGAGCACCAGGTGGCGTCAGCTTCTGGCTTTCAAATACAGGGATAAGGTTAACCCGTACAACGATCGCAATGAGACCGATATCCTCTTCATGGTCTCCAATCTCTCTGATTATTGGGGATACAAGATAGCTGCCAACGTGGGTTTTCAGAGGAAATCGATAGAGTACTCCGACGAGGAAAGGGCTGAACTGGAGGATGCAAGATATTCGAGGTTCTTCATAAGCATAGTTGTCGGATATTGATGGGAAAAATTGGACCCTGTGGGTTCCAGGGACTTGAGGGGGGATCATAGATGTCCTTTCAACAGATTGGGATTATGTTCTTCGTGGCTACGATTGTCTTCGTCGGCTCGTTCTTCACAAACCCTGAGGAGATGCAGACGATCTTCGCCCAGTGGCAGAGATTATATGCTATGGGTGACTATCAGCAGGCGATCACCAAGTATAGCACGGTGTTGAACTCAAAGAGCAACCCGGTGATAGAGACCGAAGCTGTCGAGGTTACCATAGGCGAGATGATACTTCCAGCGAAGATCGCTTCCCTCTATCAGATGGGCAACAGCCACAAGAAACTCGGCACTGAAAAACTTAAAAGGGCGGTGGACCTCAGGGACGATAAGAAGGTCGAGGAGGCAGAAAAGAAGGAGAAATCCGGGAAGGAAGCCCTCCTCACTGCAGCGGACTATTTTGAGAAAGTCGTTGACAGGGGGGATATAAGGGAAGATATAAGGATCATGGCCCAGTACCAGATTGTGGAGTGTGAATTCGAAGCTAAGGAATTTGAGCGTTCCATAGAAGCTGCCTGGAAGCTTATAGACAAATTCCCGAACAGCGATTACGAGGACGAGGCCCTCTATACTATGGGCTGGGCGTACTTCTACCTTGAGGACTACGATAAGTCCATAGAAACATTGAGCGAGGTCGTCTCACGTTTCCCGAGCGGCTTCAGGGCGGACCGGGCACTCTTCCAGATAGGGGAGAGCTACATAAGGAAAGGTGAATACGCTGAGGCTAGGGGGAGCTTCCAGAAACTTGTCGACAGATACGATTTCTCGAAGTTCTCCGTTAAAGAGCTTACTGAGATGGAGACGCTGAAGCTCAAGGGTATAGTCAAGGAGACTACCCGCGAGCTTGTTGCCAAAGCTCAGATAAAAATAGGTGAGGCATACGCCGCTGAGGACAGCGTTGATCAGGCCATAGCGTCGTACAAGGTGGTACCGAAAAACTATGCCCCCGAGAAAGAGCTGACCCAGCAGGCCTATATGAAGGTGGCCGAACTCAGCCTCGATAGGAGGGGTCTCCAGGATGGAATAAACGCTTATAAGACCGCTATAGATGAGGTACAGGATGAGAACTTCCAGGCCAAAATGCAGATGCAGGTAATGCGCCTGTTATATGAAAACCAGCGGTATGAGGATGCCATTAAGGAATATAGGCTCTATGTGAAGGCATATGGGGACATAGCCGGAAAGGTGGGCTTCGGACTTGATAAAGCCGTCTTCAGGATCGGGGAATGCTATCGTGAGATAGGGATAAGGGAGAAAAATGCCGGGAACAAGGAGGGCGCCACCGAAGCCTTCACAAACTCGGCCAATGAATTTCAAGCTGTTCTTGACAAATATGGCCCTTCCAGCGATAACCCGAGTGAACTTTTACCCGATGCAATGTTCGGCTTAGCCTTCGTTTATCAGGCGCTTGACACACCGGAATCCGTGGAGAGGGCCCTGAAGATATACTCCAATATAACAGAGCAGCACCCTGAACACATCACGGCAGAGAACTCCCTTATGCAGATAGGGAGGATCTATTATGAAAGGAAAGATTACGAGAAGTCGGTGGAATCCTACGGGAAACTTATAGAGAGTTATTCCCAATCTGATCTCCTGGATCAGGCCTTTGTCGAAAGAGGGATAGCCTACAGGGATATGGGGATGGACGATCAGGCCATAGAATCCTTTGGAAAGGTGAGCTTTAAGTCACCCAACCTTGGCAAGGCCCGTATCCAGATGAGCGAGCTTTATCTCAAAAAGAAGATATATGCTAAGGCACAGCAGGCGATAGACGAGGTGCTTGACAAGGTCACCGATCCGACCGTGCTTTCAGAGCTCCACTATGAGAAGGCTATGGTCTTCTTTGCACAGGAGCGCTATGCTGAGGCAATAAAGGAATTTACCGAAGTCATTGACAGCAAAAGCAGTGCTCCTAAAATAGTTCAGAGCGCCCTCTTCGCAAGGGGTCTCTCTCACTATGAGGTTGCCAAGACCGCCTCCGAGCGTTACAAGGACACAGCTTCCTCAGGTGATTTAGAGGAGTCGAGAAGATATTATGATCTCACAAGGATCGACCTCGAGAAGGTCCTCAAAACCGATCCGGATCCGAAGATAAAGGACCCGGCTTACAGGACACTCGGAGTTGCAATGATAAATCTCCAGAGGGAGGAGGAGGCAGCCAGTACATATAAAATCATAATTACGAGCACCGAAAACCCCGATGAGAAGGCGAGCTTCCAACTCCTCCTTACCGAGCTGTACTACGATATGAAACGTTTCGATGAGACAATCGCAAACGGTAAGAAGCTTCTCTCGATGGTGTTCAAAGACACAAACGAGGGGAGGGGATACTTCCTGAAAGAGAAGGCATACTTCGTGATAGGGGATTCCTACCTGAGGCTCGGGGAATATGAGGAAGCTATCAAGTCCTTTAACGAGGGGCTTTCCAAATTTCCAAGCTCGGATCAGAGCGCCAATATGGCCTTCTCAAGGGGAGTTGCATACTATAACCTTGGTGATTATCCCAAGTCTATAGAGAGTTTCAGTTTCTATGTAAACAATTTCCCCGAAGACGAAAGCCTCGTTCATGGATACTACTACCTGGCTTTCAGCTATCAGTCAAACGGCGACTGGGCAAATGCGGCGAGGACCTTTGCTACACTTTACAGGAAGTTTCCCAAGTCGGAGTATGCTGTAGAATCGATGTACCTGGAAGGCGAAAACTGGTTCAATAACCGCGATTTCGCAAGTGCCCTCAAGGCCTATAGAAAGGTCTATGAAAATTATGCCGATAACGATTATGCAGACAGGGCACTCTATGCGGCTGCTTGGTGCTACTTCGAGTTGAAAGATACGGAAAATGGGCTTGCCTCTATGGAGGAACTGCAGAGGAGGTACCCGGACAGTGAGCATGCCCCGGCAGCTCAGTTTACGATCGGGGATTACTACTACAAC
The DNA here is from genome assembly GCA_964611725.1 of uncultured bacterium. GTDB lineage: Bacteria > Latescibacterota > CAZTBA01 > CAZTBA01 > CAZTBA01 > CAZTBA01. The sequence continues at coordinate 385 of CAZTBA010000051.1, read as the reverse complement.
ATAAGGAACTACACCGGTGCCACCGAGGCCTACCAAAAAGTCATAGACAATTATGCCGGGACACCTGAGTCGGAGAAATCGGTCGAGCTTATAAGGGAACTTGGTGAGATCAACTCGCACCTCTACTATGTAGAAATTATGAAGATGTTCGATGAGGGAAAATATGAAGAGTCTGCCAAGGGCTTCATCGAGATAATAGAGAAATATCCGGGCACTGAAAGCGAGGTGGCTGCCAGGGCGAACCTCGGGATATGTTATGAGAACCTCCGAGAGTGGAGGAAGGCTGTTGAAACCTACAATGATCTCATGAGGAAGATAGAAGGAAACCCGGACGAGTTGGATGCGTATCAATTTGCCAGGACGCATAAGGAGTGGATAGAGCAGA
>CAZTBA010000050.1:0-20837 GCA_964611725.1 uncultured bacterium | reverse complement strand
GAATAGAACGGAACGATATGATAGAAGCCGTAGATGTCCTCCTTGTCAAGCCCCATCTGCACGACCATGGCATGATACCTCTCCCTCTCCTCCTTGGAGAAAAAGGGTGGTTCTTTCTTGGAACCTGCAGCCGAGCATAGGAGAATAACCGCAAGAAATGACAGCAGGACCTTTTTTAAGAATTGTACCATAGTCTCCACCACCTCCAGTTGGTACTATCTTTTACCTGCATCCCAAATATAAAGTTAGCCTTTATTCTGCTTTTGTCAAGAAAATAAAGCTATTTGGGATTTTTTCGCTTGACAGTAAAAAGCTTTTACACTAATTTAACCCCAAGATATTTTGAAACTTAGACAGATGTTGTTTTAGATAATCACCTTTAGGGAGGTTGCCATGACTGTAACTAAGAAAGATCTTGCATTAGAGGTAGCGAGGATGATGGGATGCAAAAAAGGGCTGGCTGCCAAGCTTGTAGATTCCCTTTTCCGGGCTATGGGACAGAGTCTCGTGGAGGGAAAAAAGATAGAAATAAGGGGTTTCGGTGTCTTCGAGGTGAAGGCAACCAAACCCAAGCCTGCCGCAAGGAACCCTAAGACTGGACAGATAATATATGTGCCCGCGAGGAGGAAAACCCATTTCAAACCCGGAAAGGGCCTGAAACAGGAGCTTCACCAGCCACTACAGAAGGAAACCTGATAGGTTGACAGGTTAAATTTAGAATCTAAGAAACTTTGCTTCGACTTTTCAAATCCATCTTTCTAATTTCGGTTAAAGCCTTCAGCTTTTTCCCCGAAAGACAGCTTTAGGAACTGTTAGCTTTTCTACTTCTTAAATCCGATTGACACCCTATTTACAGGTGTTTATATTGTACGGGTCTGTCACGGTTCTATGTCTGGCCTCGATAGTTGAAAGATGTATAGTGGGATTTTAGTCGTGACTTGTGGATATTAAATTCTGGGAAACTGATGTTTCGGAGGAGAACCTATGGGATCGGATATGTGGGATGACCTTTATTACAGGGCGCTTGAAAGGGGGTTGGGTAAGATAGATGAGTGCGAAGGTGTTGCGCTCGGTTTTCATTCGGTTATCGATGGAATGAAATATATAAACGAAAGGATGGTTGAAGAGATCTTTCGCAACAATCCGGTCCTCCTGGACGAGGTACTCCCAAGGCTTTCACAGGTGCCGCAGGAAATCTATACACCGGCAGATCTCATGGTGGGGCTCTTGGACTCTATGATAAAAGGTAAAGCCCTACAGCTTATGATAAGAGATGAAGGAGCGTTCAGGTGGACCATGGAGAATTTCGGTTACGACAAGCTAAAACTCGGAGGGACCTCAGGGAATATGGCAGGTTCACTTGCACCGCTCGGGTTCAAGAAGGTACTTGTCTATGCAAACCCGCTTACGAAGGAGTTCGCCTATCTTTTCCCCAACGATACAAACCTCCATGTGGTCGCCTGTGACGGCTCCCTCAAGCATCCCCACGATGCCTATAACAGTGAGGGGATATTTGCGGTGCACTGGATATTCGAATACAAGAAGGGAGTTGAGGTTAACCTTGATGGGTTGAGGTTCACGGTCCCAAGGGATAATCGGTTCATCCCGGCCTGGAATCCTGTGAACAACCAGCTCAGGCTCGCAGAACATTTCAAAAAAGGTTTCCTCGAACTCGCCAGTTCGTTCTCACACTTTCTGGTATCCGGATACCACATACTGAGCGAGCGCTATCCCGATGGCACGGGATGCCTCGATTACCTCATACCTACGGCCGATTACATAGGCGCGGTGAAATCGGTGAATCCTGATATAAGGGTCCACTGTGAAATGGCCTCGATATCGGCAAAGGCCATAAGGATGGGGATAGTCGATTATGTGCTCCCGAGGTCCGATAGCTTCGGGCTCAATGAGGTGGAACTCGTATCCCTCCTTAAGGATATAGGGGAGCTCGAGCTCGCTGAGAGTATCGAGAGTGAGGACTCGGTCGTAGCTATAGCTCAGGGCATAGGTAAGATAATGGATCGCACGGGAGTTCCGAGGATACATCTCCATAACCTCGGATACTATATAGCTATCGTGGATGAGGGATATTCGGATCCACAGGATACTCTCATGGCCATGGCCTTCGCGGGGACCGCTGCCGCGAGCCGCACCGCATACGGTGCAATCCAGGACAGGGAACAGGTAAAATATGGGCTCCGTTTCCCTATCTGCAACGATGGGATAGCTGAAATGGAGAGGCTTTCGGGTCATCTCGGGTTTGGAAGGGATTTCCTGAACACAGGCATATCCAAGATCGGCGGTCGCTACCTCGTATTTCTTCCTGCCAGGCTTGTGGAAAAGCCGGTGCTTATGGCGGGCCTCGGAGATACGATATCTTCGACTGCTTTCCTGACGGAGTGAAACCCCGATGCGGATACTGAGGCTGGACAGGGGATACAGGAACGTCAAGAGATACAGACAGATAGTATCTGTCCTCTTCAGATATGGTTTCAGTGAAGTGCTGGACAGGATAGATATAACCCGTCGCCTCGGCCTGGGCAGGAAGATCCTCAGGAAGGAAATATCGGGGGAAAAGCCTTACGCTGTAAGGATGAGGATGACTATAGAGGAGCTCGGACCGACCTTTATAAAACTCGGCCAGGTGCTGAGCATGAGGTCCTTCCTGATACCTCCCGAGCTTGCAAAGGAGCTTTCGAAGCTCCAGGATGAGGTTACACCAGTCGGTTTCGGGGCAATAAGGCCTCTTATAGAAAGGGAACTCGAGGGGAAAATAAATAGCTTCTTTTCGTCGTTTGAAAAATCCCCTGTAGCCTCTGCCTCGCTCTCCCAGGTCTACCATGCTGTCACAAGGGACGGACTTGATGTCGTCGTGAAGCTCCAGAGACCAGATATCAGGGACATAATCGAAGCTGATATAGATATACTTATGGACCTTGCACAGCTTATCGAGAAGTATGTACCCGAGCTCTCGCAGTACAATCCTGTCGGGATAGTCAAGGAGCTTGCCAGGACTACCCGGCGCGAACTCGATTTCTATAACGAGGGAAGGAACACCGAAATGTTCGCCAGGAATTTTTCTGGTGAGAGGATGATTCATATCCCGAAGGTGTTCTGGGAGTTCACGACTTCGCATGTCCTCACGCTCGAGAGGATAAAGGGGATTAAGATATCCAACCTTGAGGCACTGGATAGGGAAGGTATAGACAGGAAAACGCTGGCGAAAGTTGGGGCAAGGCTTATCCTCAAACAGGTGTTTGAGGATGGGTTTTTCCACGCCGATCCCCACCCGGGAAACCTCTTTGCACTGAAAGGTGGCATCATAGCTCCGGTGGATTTCGGCATGACCGGTCGCCTCGATGATGAGCTTATGGGAAAGCTTGTCCTCCTTTATATTGGGTTTATAGAGAGGGATGTCGAGATCGTGGTCCGCTTCATGGAGGACGAGGAGATTATAGATAGCTCAGTTGATCTTAAGGAATTCCGCACCGATCTGTCGGAGACAATCGACAGGTATCATGGGATTGCTTTGGAACTCATAAATATGAAGAATCTCCTCGAAGACATTTCAGTAATAATCAGAAAATACCACCTCAGGATACCACCGAACTTCATGTTGCTGGGCAGGGCCCTCGGGACCTACGAAGAGGTCGGTCGGATTCTCGATCCCGGATTCGATATGATATCGGAAACCAAACCCTACGTGAAAAAGCTTATAAAAAAGAGGTTGAGCTTCGCCAGGATCAGAAGGGAGTTTCTGAGGTCTTTCCCGGATATCTACAGCCTTATGAGCTCTCTTCCGAGGGATTTTGGGGTCATAGTGAGAAAGGTGCGCAAGGGCGAGCTATCGGTCGAACTCCAACACGTGGGACTTGAAGATCTTATATTGGAGCTCGATCGCTCGAGTAACAGGATATCCTTCAGTCTCATAATAGCAGCGCTCATAATAGGTTCTTCTTTTATCATGCAGCTTGAGGTTGGACCCAGGGTCTTCGGGTATCCTGTGCTCGGCATAATCGGTTTCCTTTTCGCAGGCATTTTAGGCATATGGCTTGTCATCGCGATATTACGTTCGAAAAGACTATGAGATAGGAGGCAAACATGAGGATTAAGTCGGTCGAGACCCCTGAGGATGTCAAAGCTATTGGGGATCTCACCGGAAAGGTCTTCACGGGGTATTTTAACCTTTATAAGGAGTACGGGGAAGATATCCCATCTGATCCTTTCTATGATAAGGAAATGAGCAAAGTCATCGAAGTCGACGGGCGGATAGTCTCACATATCGACGTGGTCGACCGACAGATGCGGATCGGGAGTTGCTCCGTCAGAATGGGGGGAATAGGTGGTGTGGTAACACATCCCGACTACAGAAAGAGGAATTTTGCCAGGATATTAATGAATGAGTGCATAGATCTTATGACATCGAGGGAGTTCGATGTCTCGATGCTTTTCGGCATCCCAAACTTCTATCCGAAGTTTGGCTACGTAACCTCGCTCTTCAATTATAGATGCACTTTGAAGGCGCAGAAGGTCCTCTCCTTGAAGAGAAAACCGAGGACCGAGCTTCTTTCCGAAGGTCATATGGGAAATATAGCACCGATCTATGAGAAGGCGACCTCCTCTCTCAACTGCTCGATTGTCAGAACGCATGAATATTGGAAGTGGCTCTTCGAGAGATCGAGGGACCCCAGCGGGATCGTGCTCAAGGGCAGGGGAAACAAGGTACTCGGATATGCTGTACTGTCAAGCGCTGAGGACAGGATCAGGGTCGAGGAGGCTTTCGTAGCTGATGACAGGCTGAGTTTAGTATATGATCTCCTGTATGCGATTGCGAGGAGAGCGGAGGATGAGCTGAAGCCGAGGATTGAGCTTATTATACCCTCGGATTCTTTTATGGACAAAATCTGCTACTATGAGCTTGAGGCTGAGATCAATAAGGGTACGCACAAGGATGCCGGAGGGATGCTCAGGATAATAAACCTCCTGAACACCTTTAAGAAAGTCTCGCCCGTTTTATACGAGAACCTCTGTGAATCGGAACTGAGAAGATGGAAGGGAAGCTTCGTGATAGGGACGGATATAGGGGCCATCCGCATCTCCATCGATCGAGACTCCCTGGAAGTGGAAGATGCCTCCGGCTCGAATGTTGATGTGCTTATGCCCCAGAGGAGTATTACAAAACTTCTTGTGGGATTCCAGGAGCTTGACCTGGTAATGCTGGACGAGAAGGTGGAGATACCCAGAAGGCTTTTCCCGGTGGTGAAGGCACTTTTCCCTCTCAGGTCCTCCTATGTGGCGTCAATAGATCATTTCTGAACAGCTTGACAGATGCACTTGTGTGATGAAATGAGGTAGGATATAAGATCTTAATTATTAAGTGATTTATGGTTTTAACTTAAAAAGTAAGTCGGATATAAGTCGCTGTGATTAATAGGGAAGCCCATCCACAACCGAGTCCAGCTTGCTCGGCAGAAGATGGGCATATATTTCTGCCTGAGTCACGCTCGAATGACCCAATAACTGTGCAATAATGTACAGGCTTCTACCCTGCATGGCGAGATGGCTGGCAAATGTGTGCCTTAGATAGTGCAATGTCAGTCGCCTTTTTATGCCTGAAGCTTTCACGCAGGCTCTAAATTTGGCCGAGAGGTTGTGCGGACCGGCCTGGTAGCTCGGGAAGAGGTAAGTGCTATCCTTTGGGATCTTCTCCAAAACCTGGCGCAATTTGTTGCTCAGGGGTATATCTCGGGGTCTCCTGTTCTTGGTATAGAAACCTGCCTCCGGCTTGGATCTAATTGTGATAATCCCACGCCTGTAGTTTATGTCAGACCACTCAACGAATATCCCTTCGTTTCTGCGACACCCCGTATATAAGAGAAATCTAACATACGATGCAAATAGTGTATCTTTGTTATCAATGTATTCAAGGAGTGAATGAATTTCATCCACGCTAAAGAAGTCAACTCGCCTGCTGTCACGCTCAGGGGGCAGCTTCACACCCTTCATAGGGCTGCTGGCTAAGTAACCCCACTTGACAGCCAGGTTGAGCGATGCCTTGAAGCGTGCCAGATTGATCTTGATTGTGGTCTGGTGGTAGGTTTCGGCCATCACCTCTTTCCACTTCTCCATTTTGGCTGTGGTGATCTCTGTGAGGTAGCAATCTCCGAAGTGGGCGAGGGCGAGCCTGAAGACAAGCTCGTTGAGTTGGACAGTGCGTGGTGAGAGATTGTTCTTGGAATAGGTAAGCACTTCGTCTCTGAGTTTGGACAACCGGATCTTCCTCTGCTCTGCTAAGGATTGTATGCCAAATTCAGCCTTAGCAATTACAGCCTGCATGGTCTTCCATGCGAGCTCGGCGGTTTTCCTGTCCACGTCCCCGATAGTGCGGAGCTTCTTCTGGCCGGTCTCGGGGTCCCGGTAGTCAATGACCCAGGTAGATTTTCCTGAGGGATATTTGCGTCTGCGAAGACTCATATCACCCTCCAATTTATGGAGGGAAGATAGGTAAAGAGAAGAAAGATGTCAAGCGGTTCGGTTTCTCACATGGCTCACTATGATCGGCCTAAATCACTCACCGCTTATATAGGCACACGGGTCAAAACGAACTCAAGTTATCCTCTTATAATCAAGGCACCTACAATTCCCCCAATTACAGCGGACAGTAGTGATGCTACAATAGTTATCCACAGATTTGTCATTTTTCTATAGTCTGCAATATCACGTTGCGCCAATCCAATGATTTCCAGGTAGGTCTCAATGGGGAATTCTTCCAATTCCAGGTTAGAAAGCAATTTATCGTAGATTACACTAAGGGGTTCCCTGACAATCTCTTTAAGCTCACGTTTTTGTGTCTCAATTTTTTTTGAAGTCTTTGACCATTGGGAGTATGATCCGTAGAAATCTTGCAGTAACTGTGATATTCTGCTTACGCAAGAACGTCTCTTCATGAGACGGAAGAGAGAAGTACCCAGAATATTGGATCGTTCATTGAGGATATTTTCAATTGTTTCATCAATATCCCAATGAATGCGCTGTAATTCCGTAGTAGAGTTGCTCAAGGAGTAAAATCGAGTCAAGAATGGAACAGTAAGACCGAAAAGGAAATATGCAAACTTGTCAGGAGAACTAATACCAGACGCAGTTGAAATATTAATTGTATTATCGTCTGAAGCTGAAACTTTCATACCTACAGTATTTTCATCTGGATGAACATCGAATACGAATTTCTCACGCAGAGGATTGGGAAACACGTTGACAGTTTCAAATTCGGCAAGGATATCTTGTAATAGCTTCCGGGAATCTGCGGGACCACACAAGATGGCCTGAGCGCGACAAATTGGCCTGTAGTATAGGAAGCAAGTTCCATCATAAATTAACTTGAAACGCGGTGAAGAATCAATAGCGTCAGGTCCCAAAGAGGAAAACATACCTACGTCCAACTCTTGCAGTCTTTCAGGCAGGATACATTCAATCTCTATATAGGGTAATAGTTGAAGTACACAATGTCCACCCTTAAATCCAAACGACGAAACTGCGCAGAACTCGACGTTTTCTGGAGCTTTAACCCGAAGAACAGATGACGAACGTTGCAGCGTATCAAGGATAGACCGGTAGCAGCTTCCCACTGCTTCATAACCCTCAGTCTTAGCAGCCCCTTTAGAAATCACAGTCTGAGTTACTCCAAGCTGTTTGAAGAAATCAATTGGAATTGCCCCAAAGGCTACTAAGTATTTTGTAGGTTCAATCTGGTTTTCCCTCCCTATGCCCTCTTCAGGCTCTTGCTGAGCCTCCTGGCTTTCTTTCTCTCCTTCCTCATTGTTCATAGTCACATGCCTCCTAAAGTAGATACACCTTGGATACTTCCGGGCATATTACCACTCCCGCGAGAAAGTTGCTGAGAATGGCTGTATGGCTCAAATTGAGCGTTTCGGGACATGGTGCTTGGTGGGAAGATACAAAAAGAAAAGGGGCCTGTCAAGAGGCCCCCTCCGATGGTTATCCTCGAGCCTGTCGAATGTCGCAGCTCGACGTACTTTTACTCTCGCTGTTTTCCTTCCCCAATACCTCCTTGAAGCTTATTTCAGAACTGGTCCTTTATATCATTAAGCGAGGTTTTAACCTCCACCATATTCTTATCAAGTTTATGACATAGATCGTTAAGACTACTAACCTTCCTGTCAGTTTCTCGTAGAACCCCCTTGGCTTCTTCAATGGCTTCCTTATTTACCAAGATCTTAGTCTGAAGAATTTTCTCATTTGCATCAATCTTGTTTTGAAGACTTTGCTGCGTCGTATTAATCTGGGTTGTAAGAAGTTTTATTTCACTACGTAGACCATAGAATGACGCTATTACAGCCACAATTATAGTAATAACTGGAATAGCTATCTTAAAAATCTCAACATAGAGTAAGATCCTATTTCCCGAAGAATTCTTTTCCGAAACCACGTCTCCTCCTTTGCCAGTGCAAAGTCTTTATCCGATAATCATCCCCCCTTCAGTTTGCCCACCCAATTAAACCGGAAAAGGCAAGGCCTAACAGGACTATAGCCTATTAGGCCTTGTTTAAGCCTACTTTGAGCAAGATAGCCGCAGAGAGGTAAACTGAGGTGCACATTTTGTAGGTTCACTCCCTAGCCAGTAAATTACCACATATTCTTTGAACCTGTACTACCTCAATTACATCAGAATCTCGGAAATAGAACATGACCTATGTCACATAATTCAAGAATTATTACCGCAAAAATCGTGCCACATGACGAGAACTTGCACATAATTACAAGAATATTCAGTAGAATAGATTGAAACCCAAAGGCTTATAAAAGCCTCTCTTTAGATAAGCAAATAGCTGCCTAAAGGACTCTTTCTTTTTTTGTAAACAATTCCGACACATTAGTATACTAAATCTTAATAAGATATTAGAAATAGGTGAGTTATTATGATAGTCAAAAATGTAAAGAATTCTGACAGTATTATAATACGGCTTAATTATTTTGTCAAGTTTTTTATTGCTGAGGTTTTGAATGGATTTTGTAAACCATTGTAAAATATAGACATCAAATTTCGGCTTTAAAAACTGATATGTAGAAAAATCAATATGTTACAAATTTGATTCAAAACCTCAGTCTTTTATCGCTTCCCATTATAAGCCGAGGCCCAGAACCACTTGACTCCACCTGGCTTTCTCAACCTCCCGAGGTGTGGCATGGATATTCCAAGATGAGATTTACAGGAACTCCGCATCGGACCGGGTATAGCCCTTGCCGATTTTTCGCAAGCCTATAGCGGTCAGCCCTTTGCCGCCATGAGCCGGGTCTTGTCGCTCGAACTCTTGGAGCTGCCGAAAAAGTATGCCAGCACCGTGCCGAAGCCCGTCGCCAGTGACCCAAAGAGGATCATAATTGCGTTGTTGCTTCCCTCGGGAATAGGCCACTTCATCAGGAGACCCAGGAGCAGATAAAAGCCTACCACTGTTACCGTAGCCAGCCCATAGAGGAAATAATCATGTTTCCCGGTAGCCCCTACAACTGCGACCTCCCGGCTTCTGGCCGATTGGATGTCTGCCAGGTATAGCTCGGTAATGCGCTCCTTGTGCTTCGCCTCAAGCTCCTTGAGCTTTACAAGCGCATCCGGGTCAGCACTGAGCTTCGCATAGATGTCACCGGGATCTTGTGGGTCGGCTCCGAATAGGGTTGCTACCAGCTTGCCAATAGCGTTCCCTGCTGGCCCGCCTATTACCGAGCCGAGCACCGGTGCACCCGTCTTGGCAATCTGTGTGCCGAGTTCTTTCCAGTCCATCGCTATCACCTCACCTCATAGCTTCCTCACGTGGCACTTGGTCCAGGTGTATTCGTCCTGCCAGTACCTGTTACCATAGCATGACGAAGCTTATATCATAGACGCCATAACGCTCATCTTCCAGCTTCACACCGTCGACCTCTTGCACTATGAATTTGATCGGGAAAACCGTATAGGAAGCCATCGGTTTTTCCTCCGATGGGAACCAGTCGCCTCCTTGAGTCTGGAAGTCCAACAACTGACGGCCTTCCACAGTCTCCCACATCCGTAGCAGCGTGTAGGACTTGGCATCAGTGAAGTTCCATATATACGTGACCTCCGCTTCTACCGACCAGCCTCTGGCCCTTGCAGCGCCCCAACGCCTGGAGGACTCGGCAATCCAGGACGACGAAGAGGCTGCGGAGGTGGCTGAGGAGTTCTATCCACCTGACGAGCACAATGGCGATGGGACGGAACTTCCAACCGACGAGCCTGATGAACCCCCCTGAAGCGATGCGGGAGCCGGAAGATGATACGGCCAAGAAATCCAAGCCAAAGGATCCACAGTATGCCAAGGCTGAGTTCCGCCGTGACGCCGAAGCCATTCGAAAGGAGCTCGGAAAGCTCAACGGAGGGTCTTCCTTTGCCAATGTTTTGCAGAAGATCACCGGAACGGCACTGATTGACAAGGTGAAGCCTGAGCAGTTCCAAGAAGCGATAGAGGAGCTAAGGAACGTTCTGGAGGAGCAAAAGAGCGCAAGCCCACGGCGAGGATAGCACCGGTGAAAACGAAAGAGGCCACGGAGGCCGCCATATGACCGAACCCCGCTACCTGACCATAGCCCAGGCCGCTGAATATCTGGGTATATCCAAGCGCACACCAAAGGCTTGTGTCTGAGCGCAAAATCACGTATATTAAACTTAAAGGCCGTACCCAGTTCGACAGGGAGGACCTGGACCGCTGGATGGCGGTGCGGAAGATCCGGGCAGTAAAAGAGATGGTGGAGGAGATGATATGAAGTTACCTATAAGTTACCAGAAACGGTCTAATTTGGACGAGAATGGCGGTGATTGTCACAAGACCAATGTTGAGAATACCCAATGATAGTAAGGGTTTTCTACGCCATTATTGGATTTGTAAGGCATGGTTGCATTTGTATGTAGTATATTGGCTCAAGCCTAAAACGGAACATAGGCTGAAAAACTACATGCAGAGCGAAGCTTTTGACCTCGCATGTCCTTCTGTCCTTAAAAAGTAGCCACGGTTAGCCCCTGTCTTATAGGCTTTCAGCGGTCAGCAAAAGCTGAGAGCTGATGGCTGAACGCTTAACTTGTGAGATTAGTATCATTTTCAGATGAAAGAGATATAATATCATTGGCTGTGAAAAGCTATATCGGGAACTGAAAGAATTGAGGGTGGATCTATGGCCGCAAACTCGAAACCCGGATTACAGCTTGGCCTCAGAATACCTTCCGAGCCGTATCAAGGTGGCGACGCCGGCTCCGAGGAAACGGTGAAAGTGACCTGTGCCGTCTGTTCGAAGATCCTGAAGGTGCCGAAATGGTATGCTGAGAGGGGTGTGAAACTCTACTTCTGTAGCCCTAAATGCTCAGAGGAGTGGCGCAGAAAGGCCTATCCATCGGATGAGGAGCTTATAAAGCTCGACGGTCGCCCCGAATTCAAGGGTGCGAACTGGCCCCTGCAGTCACAGAAAGCCCGAGAGAGGGATAGTTTCACCTGCCAGGAATGTGGGGTAACTGAGAGTAATCTCGGCAGGCAGCTCGATGTCCACCACATAATTTCGTTCAGATTTTTCAAATCATCCCTTGAGGCTAACCAACTCAATAATCTCATAACACTCTGCCATTCCTGCCATATGAAACTTGAAGCCAAGAATAAGGATTCGATGCCCCTTTTTTCGACACCGACTCCTGAACCGAGGAACTCAGATGAATCTGCTGAAGATAAGAAGTGAATTCCCCATATCTGAAAAATGGGCCTTTATGAACCACGCGTCGGTGGCCCCTATGTCCAAACGGGCCTGCGACTCCGTAAGGCGCTACCTCGATGATATCGAGTCCAACGGGGATATTAACGGAGGTGAGTGGAACAAGGCATACAGCAGGACGAGGGGACTTGCAGCAGAGCTCATCGGGTCCTCGCCGGATGAAATATCTTTCGTAAAGAATACGAGCGAAGGATTGAGCTTCGTTGCGAACGGATTTGATTGGCACCCCGGGGATAATGTAATTGGGGCCGAAAAGGAATTTCCTGCGAACGTCTATCCCTGGATGAACCTCTCAAGAAGAGGTGTGGATTTCAGGATAGTCCCGGAGAGAGGCGGAAGGATATACCTAAAAGATATATTCGATGCGGTCGATTCGAAGACAAAGGTGATCGCGCTCAGCTTCGTCGAGTTCTCGAGCGGTTTCAGGAACAATGTTGAAGCCATAGGCGAATTCTGCTCCAAAAGGGATATCCTGTTCGTCCTGGACGCCATACAGGGGCTCGGGGCCCTCAGGCTTGACGTGAAAGGTTCGGGTATAGATGTCCTCTCCGCCGATTCCCACAAATGGCTTATGGGACCGGAAGGGATCGGCATATTCTACTGCTCTGAAAGGTCCATGGAGAGGATCGAGGTCACGGAGATAGGGTGGTACAATGTCCGTAACCAGAGCGATTACCTTAACTATAACCTCACACTCGATCCGAGCGCAAAGAGGTTTGAATGCGGTTCACTCAACACTATGGGGATCTATGGACTCGAGGGGGCACTGGGGCTCATAAGGGATGCAGGGATAGAATTCATCGAAGAGAGAGTTCTGGGCATCACGGACCTCCTGTGCGAGGGCCTCTTGGCGAAAAACTACAGAATATATAGCCCGAGAGGACCGAACGAACGCTCCGGTATCGTCTCCTTCTACAGCGAGAAACATGATAGCCTGGAAATGTACAAGAGGCTTATCCGGGCAGGTATAATTGGGGCTGTAAGGGAGAACAGGGTACGTATTTCGCCGCACTATTACAACTCTGAGGATGAGATCGAAAGGCTCTTGGGGGAACTACCATAGGGAAAGGGAAGGTATGGGGTCCGGAAAATACGATGTCTACGTAGTCCCGCACTCCCACATAGATGTCGAATGGTACTGGAGCTATGAGAAGACGAAGAGGTTCTCGAGGGATATCCTGAATTCCGCACTCGGATTCCTTGAATCGGACACAGGCTACGTTTTCACCCAGGATCAGGCTGCTATCTTCAGGGTACAGGGCGGGTATGAACTTGAAAAGATAAGGGACTTCATAGCTGAGAACAGGTTCGGTGCGGTCGGCGGAATGATCGTGCAGCCCGAGGTGGCCGAGCCGAACGGGGAATGCCTGGTAAGGCAAATTTTACTGGGCGGGAAATGGTTCGAGGAGAACCTCGGCATAAGACCAACCTGTGCCTGGAACATCGATACCTTCGGACAGTGCGTCCAGCTTCCCCAGATACTCTCGAAATCGGGTCATAGCGCGTTCGTTTTCTGGAGGGGCGTGAACTCAGAGATATTCGAAGAACTCCCTTCCGATTTCTACTATCGCGCTCCGGACGGCTCTAAGATACTGACTCACTGGCTATGCACCGGTTACAGCGTCGGCGATTCAAACTTAGAGGATGCCCTGAAGGTTTCCGTAAAACATGCCCCCACCGATAAGGTGCTTATCCCATGGGGTGGTGACCTCTACAGGCCCTGTGATGGCTCGGAAGAGATAATATCCTGTGTCAGGGATGCGGCACGCAGGGCGGGTATCCCCCTTGGAGAGGTTGTATTAGCAGCCCCATCGCATTTCTTCGAGCAGATCCTGAAATCCTCCGACGAGCTGCCTGAGGTTGAGATCGACTTGAATCCGCCCCTGAGCTTTATGGATCTGAGGGGAAGCTATTCGAACCGGATCGGACTCAAACTCAAGAACAGGGAAGCTGAATCCACACTGATGTCCGCCGAGAACTTCTCCTCGATTGCCTCGATGCTCGGCGCAGGCCACCCCATATCGGAGCTCTCTATGGCCTGGCGGAATCTCCTGCACAACCACTTCCATGACATAATCGGCGGAAGCTGCACTGACGACGTCTACCTGAGGGCGATGGGCAGGTTCGGATGCACCGTAAGCCTCGCCAGGGATGCGCTCGAGGATGCGATAGATTTCATCTCCATGAGGGCTGATACCAGCGGACTCGATATGCCCATTGTTGTCTTTAACCCGACATCTTTTGAGAGGACCGATGTCTGCACCTACCAGGCAACCTTCAGAGGCGATGTCAAAAGTTTTCAAATTCTGGATGAGAACGGGGAGCCGGTTTCTTTCCACATCGCTGAACTCAGAAGTAGCGGCCCCGATGGTGGCAACATCAACAACGCCGTGATCGAATTCCCTGCCTCCGATATACCGGCCTTCGGTTTCAAGGTCTACTCGATCGAGGTGAGCGATGTCAGGAAAAAGGAGAAAGTCCTTAAATCTGATTCACTTTCCATAGCCAATGAATTTTTCAGGGTTGAGCTTGACAGGAAGAGTGGGCATCTGAAAAGCATATTCGATGTTGTGAACGAAAAGGAGATCCTCGAGGTGGGGAGCCGCTGGGGGAATGAGCTGCTGGCCGTCGTAGAGGAGAACCCGAACCTCGAAGGGGAATTACACTTAACTGATACCGTTTACCGCAGCTCCGATTTCCGTACAAACTCCATATCGTGCAGTGAAAACCCTGTCTATAGCAGCCTTAAAATAGAAGGGGATTTCAAGTACTGCCGCCGCATCCAGGAGATCTTCCTTTACAAAGGCATCCCGAGGATAGATTTCAGGACGACCATAGAAGACTTCAAAGGAGGGGATCTCCTGATAAAGGTTTCCTTCCCGCTGAACATAGATCTTTCTTCGATGAAGGTAGTCTACGAGACCCCATATGCCCCGGTCGAGAGGCCCGAAGGATACTATTGCGCACAGAGCTGGGTTGACTGCTCCGATGGCGGATATGGCGCAGCATTGATGAACAGAGGTACCTCTGGGTACTGGGTGGAGGGAAATTCCCTTGATATGGTGCTTATGAGGAGCGTGGGGGATTTCCGGGATTACTACGCCCCCCTCGCTGCAGAGCACGGCACCCACATTTTCAGCTATTCCCTCTATCCGCACCGCGGGACCTGGGAGGGCTCCGGTCTCGTACGTGTAGCACACGCCTTCAGCAGACCGCTTATACCCTGGATTACCACATCCCATGCCGGAGATCTCGGGAGAAGCTGGGGTTTTCTGAAAGCTTCATCCGAGAACTTTGAGGTAGTGAGCGTGAAGAAGGCCGAAGATGGCAGGGGATACGTGGTCAGAGGGTATGAGACTGAGGGGAAAAATGGTCCTGTAAGTTTAGAATTCAGTGTCCCGATCTCAAGGGCCTGGACCGCAAACCTCGTCGAGGAAAAACTCTCAGAACTCACCGTTAAGAAGGACACAGTGTCCTTCAGCCCCACCATCTTCGAGATCGTGACCCTCCGGGTGGAGTGATATTCTTCTCCTGTTCTATAAAGACGCCCCGCCGGGGCGTCTCTACATTAAAAATCCAGATTATCCTATGGTACTGGTCGGCAATATCTGGTGGTAGATCAGTGCTATCAGTGGCTCATCAGCGTAATCAGTGATTCAGAGGACACAAGCTATGGGGCGGATTACAGAACACTGAACCATTGATGACACTGATATGCACTGATTTCACTGAGTCTATAATCAGGTTCGCAGGTATTCTTACCTGGGTTACCTTAGCCCGGTGCATTTTGAGATGGCCAATGTAGCTTAACTTACCGTCCACCGTGTTGGGGAAAGATCAATACTTTATTGTCCTGCATTAAGCAATTACAGCAACTCTTTAAAGACCATATTTCTTATTAAGGTCTCTAAGTCCTTTCTCGTAATAGGGCTGATTTTCAGCACCACCAATAATGTCGTAAAGGACAGGTACTTTCTTTTCTAAAAGGATTACGAGATCTTTCATCGGAATTTGCGAGCCAAAGAAAAGATCAAGCTCTCCTAATATCCTCTTATTTCCCTCTGTTACCATCGAAATTGCTTTCTCATTTTTGGCAGATTCACAATTGTAACCTACTCCCCATATGCTGCCAAGAGGGTCGGGATAGAGCTTATGGCAACCAGCACATGCATCATCGAAGCATTCTACGATACGAACGATAAGATTCGGCTCTTTCTCGACACGTGCGATTAATGGATCCCATTTGAGTGATGATGCAATATCCTTTCGTCGCGCATAGTAACATACCAGGTATGTTGGATGATAGGGACGCAAATACATAGGCCGTTGCCCCCAATCGACATTAGAACGCTTAATGGCAAGTTCTGACGCAGTGGCTATCACAGTAAGAAACTCCTTCCCAGATTAGTCTCTTAGGAGACATAACATTCGCCTTCACCCGTTCATCGGGTGAAAGGCGTGGTTGGGACATTTGGTTAGAAACGCATAGGTGTCAATTGTGGAGCGATAACATCTATTGAATTCTTCAGAAACTTAGAATCTTAAGGGCGTCCCCCTTTCCGCTGCACTTTTTCTTTTTGGCATGTGTGCGCACCTCGTATGTACCTTCCACCGAGGAGTAATAGTACGTGTTATCCCATTTGCTCCGTGCTGCTTGCGGGGCTATGACCAGGAAGAGCCGAACCTTTCGGTGTCCTCGATATACACGAGCATGGCCAAGAACAGTCGGGTTGTGAGGGGGAGCGATGCCGGCAGCTCAATACGGCTCTTCAACCGGTTGAAGATGCCTGTCGGCATCGGCATGGCGGCGATTCCGAGATCGGTGTCACCTCGGCGCAAAGCGAACTTCGCGCTTTTCAGGCGCACGAGTTCGAAACGACCCTGGGGACAGTCGATGACGTAAACCCGGGAACGTTTCCCGTCCTTACCCTTCATCCAGCCGCCCAATGTTTCGGGCACGCGCTCGGCGGTGACAATCTGCGTCCCTCCGGCTAACAGCATCAGGCGGATGTTAGACTTGACCCTGAAGCGTGTTTCCTTGAACCAGTCGCCGTCGCTTGTCAGCAGGTACTCGGTAGGATCGCCTTTCAGGCTGAGCGCGATACCCTTGTCGCCGAGGCCCCATAGCCTGGCTTTGGCGACCAGAGCTTGGTTCTCGAAGAAACGTATCGCAATGAGGTCATTTCGCGCGATTGTCGTCACGGTGGGATTGTCGGGACTTCTCGCAAATTCGTCGGGGCCGTATTCCGGCGGCGTTCGAAGCCCGAAGACGGCGCCGAGTACCACAAGCAACAAGCCCAGCGCGATCGTCCCGATGAAGATCACCGAATCCAAGGACGCGTCAATTTCCATTAGCCTCGCTCCTTCGCCGAGACGCGAAAACCCATGATAAACAGCCATGAACGCGGCAGTGAGTTTCGAGCCGCGCAAGCGTGACCTCCTCGTCCACCGCCACAAAAATCATGATGTGAATAAAACAGCTTATTGATGTTTGAGAACGAAGTCATCCACCTTCCCAACGTACCAAAGCCCATCCGCGTCAGGCACTCTTCAATTCACCGGTCCGGTTTCTTTCACGTCCCGCGCGCGTAATGCCGGTAACAGCGTTTTCTCTGCAAACGCCTCGGCCCCCACCCGATCGGCATCCGCCCCGCTGGCCTTCAACTCCAGCACCCACTCGTCATCGAACCGGTACAGATTCATCCGTACCCCCGCACGCTCGGGGCAACTCAACAGTTCGTCGTACCAGGCCGAATCCCGCTCATACCATTCGCCCAGCCCGCCTGTCTTCGATTCCCCCAACGCGTCCACCTCCAGCATCCGCTTAGCGTCTGAAAAAGACAATTCGCTCTGAAAGGAATACGCCCGAACGCTCCACGGCGC
Source organism: uncultured bacterium (assembly GCA_964611725.1). Lineage (GTDB taxonomy): Bacteria > Latescibacterota > CAZTBA01 > CAZTBA01 > CAZTBA01 > CAZTBA01. The sequence goes on along the minus strand of CAZTBA010000050.1, from coordinate 3,170 downwards.
CTCCTCCTCTCCTCCCCCTTTCCGCCTTCTCCACCATTCCCACACTACGCCCACCGCCAGTCCCGCAAGCAAAAGCCCCAAAGTCGTCACAATCGTTTTCATTTCGCCTCCTACAACTCGCTGCTCCACACCGAACCACCCGACACGACCGACCCGATTGGGCCTGGATCAGTCGATGGTAACCTCCTCTATGATTACCCAGCTTGAGAAGTAACCCTCCTGCTTGATCGCCTCCAACAGCGCGTCTACCTCGGCACCGCCCTGCACGGCTATCTCGTCGATGTTTTGTCCGATGTACCCCTCACCCTCCTCGGTTAAGATGGCGCGGAGCGTATCCTCAGCCTGCCTCTTGAAACCGGCGTTGATCTGTGCAGCCTCAACCGCGGAGATTACCGTGACGTAGGTGAGGGCGGGAAAGCCGACATCAGCCTGCCGTCTGGGGGCGACAGAAGCCGCTGTCCACCCATCCGGAAGGTCGATCTCGATGGTCTTCTTGTCCGGGCGGTTGGGCACCCCGATCATCCTTCTATCCCACATGGTCACCACCTCCATAACATGAAACGCAACCGACATCGGTCTGCGGACGCTCCCCCTCCACGGGCCCAACGTTGCACATGAGCCGCGGCTTGCCCTGGAGCGCAGCAGATGGGTAAGCCGTCGGACTCGATGTAGGTGTTAGGCAACCAGCTGGTGCCGCAGTGCTTAGCTTACGGGTTCTTTAGGAATCTCAAATAGAAGGCTACAAACACCAAGACAATACCGATGTTCACTATCAGCCGTTCCCAGAATCGATTCTTAAAGAACAGTAAATCTACACTAACGACAACGGCTATCAACACCACAACGTAAAGCACGACAGACATGTTTCTTGTCATCTCAATCACCAGTTGAAATATAGCAACGGCCGCTTACTCACGGGTTGCCGGATTTTCCTCAAGATCCTCTTGGGGCTGTTCCTGTTCTCGACAGCCAAGTAGGCTCACCAAGAAGGTGGCTGCGGTCGAGATCTGGCGGAATGGCATGAGCCAAGAGGTGAAGGGCCTAACGCTGCGGATCACGCGCGGCTGTAAGCCGTCGCGTGCATCCGGCTTGTTCGATAACAGGTCTTCCTCAGAGGTCAAGGCGCATCTCGTAGCCGGGCGTTTCTCCAGGCAATTCGACGCACTCGCCGACTCGGTAGAAACCTACAGCCTTGAGGAGGCCCTCAGCAGGCCAAAAGCCATCGTCCTTCTCGGGCAAACGTCCCGCTGCTCTGATGTGCTTCCAAGCTTGTTCGCGAGCATACTCGATCAGATACCGGAGCATGGCTGTTGCAATGCCCTGCCGTTTGAGCCGCGGCGTGACACTGAAGGCGCACGTAATGGTGATCGTGTCGAAATCCATCTTCTCGACGGGCATGGAGTTGATCTCTTCGACCAAGTCCTTCGACTGCTCGACGTAGGGGCAGAAGTCGCCCGGGAGTTCGAGTGCGCTCTGTCTTATACGATCCCCGGCCACACAGAATGAGAGGAACCCAACAACATGCTGTTCTTGCCATGCCAGAATGAGGGAGGAATCTGTTCCCAATGCGCGCGCCTGGGCGCGATGCCAGGCTGCGAACAAAGGTGCTTGTCGAGCGAAGTGTGACTGCTTCTTCTTGAAGTCCCACCCGCAATGAACGTCAACGGTGACGCCTTCCGGAATCGGATCGCCCGGAATGAAGTCGTTGGCGCCTGCAGTTGCTATCGTTATCTGGCTTCCGTTCTTGACTGTCACTTCCTTTGGCTGCATTTGGAGATCTCCTCTACAGTCTTCGCATCGAACGACGCGGATCACGGGCCGACGATAGGAGGTCCAGTGCATCCGGCTTGTTCGGCGGGGTTATTCCGCCCTGACGTTGCCGTCGACGCTGCCCGTTGCCGGGGTCTGTGTTCCAGTGCCCCTCCACGGCCACTGAGAACATCGGCCCGCCATCGGCCTCCGTTTCCCTGGCCTGAACGTCAGCGCTCACCCTCCGAATACCCCGTCTGCGGGGCACGAGGTAGTGGTGCGACGCTCTGTTCAGCATGGGATTGTTCCCCTGGCTGGAATCCCTTTAGATGTAACCGGTAGACTTCTCCGCCACCGACTGTGGCCGTGCCATCTTTTTCGTATAGCTGACTGGAAATCGTGAACTCAGAATCACGAAAGGCATCACGTGCAAGCTGGAACATAAACTTGAAGGCTCCTGCCTTCTGCGTCGATTCCAGATTGGAGACAACGACTATCCTGTCTCCACTCTTCACCATCAGTTCTCCCAATGCCCTCACGCGGTTTCGGTAGAGTTCCGGAGCAGTGGGCCTAAACGAGACCGAGACAGAAATGAGTCCTTCATGGTCATGGGATGTCTGAGTCTCGACACGCAGGTTCTCCGGGCACTCTTTGGGCGAACCAATCTCAAGAGACAGGGTTACCCCAAGACTGGAACTCAGATACCCAAGGAATATGGAAGCGATCAGCGATAGCAGCAGTGTCTTTCTCATGGCCCTTTCCTCTCTCCTTGCCGAACGGTTAGGATTTTATCCGGAGTTGGATCAAAAATAAGGTAATTGACCACCAAAATTGCACTAAAATGGTTCTTTGATAACCGGCTTATTTAGATACTTTCTGAGGAGCTTGACTAAATTCTCATCCCTATGATTGAAGCGCCATTCTACTTCTTTAAGATAGAGATGGAAGTATTTCTTAGGCACTCCTCTGTAATGATAGAGCCAATGTTTGGCATAAGACCAGAAGCCTTCTATGCAATTTCAGTACATCACAATGGGATAATCAGCCATATATGATCACCTCCTCAACAGGGAGATAGAGGTGTTGTATTGCGCTCTGGAGAAAGAGAAGAAAGAGATGGAAGGGAAAGAGCTTAGGCAAGATCTTCCTTCCGCCTTGAGAAGGGATACTGACAGCACTCCAGAGGAGGAAGATCCAAAGGTTCTGGAGAAGCAGAGCAATGCCAACCATCAGAAGTCTCAAGGAAGCCTTTCGGGATGCTGTGCGAGCTCTTGCCTCTTCCCAGATGCGATAGCTACTTTCTATCCCGAAGCGGTGGCGATAGTTCTGGAACAATCCCTCCAGGGAGAAATGGTATTTATGGATCACAAAGGCATATCTTTCTCTTTTATGTTTTTTCCATCTTCCTTTGAAATACTTTC
>CAZTBA010000049.1:0-21020 GCA_964611725.1 uncultured bacterium | reverse complement strand
ATTCGTCGGCAGCGTCAGTTGTGTATATGTTACAGATAAGGTACTGGTGTGAGGTATCTATCGATGAAAGTGACTAGATATAAAGGGCAATTGTGGGAAGTCTATCACGATATATCCCTGGAAGAGAGCTTGAAGAAGATCGCTAATGAACAGACTTTTGGCCGCAGAAGAAGAGACAAGAAGTTACTGTAGAAGCAGAGAGAGCGCTTGATATCGTGCAGCAAAAACGGCTTAAATAAGGGCACAGTGCCCCGTACAGCGTGTGCAGCACGTATTGGGGGAAGATGCGCTTCACACCTACTGTGGGACGTACGCGAGCAGTTCAAAGTCATTGATCCAGCAGTGGAGTAGGGGCTTTTGGGTAGGAATATACACGAGGAGCTTTGGGATGAGGAATGAGTTTACGGTTATTATTGAGCGCGACGGTGAGTGGTACATTGCATACTGTCTGGAGATTCCAGGTGCGAATGGTCAGGGAAAAACCAAGGAAGAGGCACGAGAGAGCTTAGCTGAAGCCATAGCCTTGATCCTGGAGGATCGCCGTGAAGATGGTTTGCGAGGTGTACCACGGGAGGCAATCCGAGAGAAGGTTAAGATCAAGTGAAGCGGAGTGTTTTGCTTCGCCATCTTCGGAAACATGGTTGTTATCTTAAGCGTGAAGGCCGTTCCCACTCTTTGTGGAATAATCCAATGACTGGGGCAGTCGAGGCAATTCCACGTCATGTTGAGATTTCGGATAAGCTTGCTCTGAAGATTTGCCGCGGCCTGTCTGTGCCGGAGTTAGGCGTCAATATTTAAGAACGAGGTATCTCCCGATGAAAGTATTGATAATTTACGATTCGGTTTTCGGCAATACAGAGCAAATAGCCCGGGCGATGGGCAATGCCCTTGGCACTAAAGAGCATGTTGAGACACTACAGGTAGACGAAGTGAAAATCGAAAAGATACAGGGACTGGATGTTTTGATCGTCGGTTCCCCTACCCGTAGGTTTCGACCTACGGAAGCGATCACAAAATTCTTGAGAATGCTTCCTAAAAGCAATCTCAAGGGCGTCAAGGTTGCAGCGTTTGATACCAGGCTTTCATTAAGTACAATTGAATCGTCCGTCTTACGCTTCATAGTTAAGACCGGAGGCTACGCAGCCAAATCCATCGCAAAGAAGCTCAAAAGGAGCGGTGGAAATTTAGTTGTGCCGCCTGAAGGATTCCTTGTAACCGGAGAGGAAGGGCCGCTGAAAGATGGGGAGCTTGAACGGGCTGCGGATTGGGCAATGCAAATCACAGCAACACAGTAAACCTTTCAACAACCGCATGCGACCGAATACCTACCGCTCGATTTAGCAACCATACTTTGCCAGCGAAAATGCCATTGGTTGAGTTGAGTCCTGCTGGCCCGGCATCGACTGACACAGAGGCTTTGGGCACAGAGAAGATGAACGATCCGCGCATACTTGATCGAATCACAGAGTGGGCCGAGAAGAACGAGGACGTTCGCGCAGCAATCCTCGTCGGGTCGCACGCAGAGAAGCAGCGTCGGACTGACGAATTCTCCGACTACGACGTCTGCATCTTCGTAACGGATCAGGCCAAGTACGCCAGCGACCATACTTGGCTCGGCGAGATCGGGGAAGTGTGGCTGTGCGAGAAGAACACCGGAGAGGGCGAAGCTGGCGTCTTCCCGGTGTACTACCGGTTGACCATCTTCGCACCCGGGACACGTGTGGATTTCTCCATCCATTCAACAGACATGCTCCGCAGCATCGTTACGATTGCCCCACCGCCGGGTCCGAATCTATACACACTTGGCTACCGTATCCTGGTGGACAAGGACAAAGCGACGGAAAAGATGGCACCTCCGTTCTCAAGACCGTTCATATATGAGAAGCCCAGCGAGGACAATTACCGACAGGTTGCGGAGGATTTTTGGCACGAAGCGCACAACGTTGCGAAGTATCTGGCACGCGGCGATCTGTGGTCTGCCAAGTTCCGTGATTGGCAGACAAAGGAATTGCTGCTCCCCATGATCGAGTGGCACGCACATGCCAGGCATGGTTGGGAGTATGACACCGCACACCTCGGGAAACGCATGTGTAGCTGGGTGGACCCGAAAATTTGGCGATTACTTGAGAACGCATTCGGACATTTTGATGCGGAGGATAGCTGGGATGCCCTTCTTGTCACTATCGATATTTTTCGGAAAGTGGCAAGAGAGACAGCTGAGATGCTCGGGTATCGGTATCTTGAACATGAAGATAAGCACATAGGCACTCTCATATTGAGCATGAGGAAGAGTGCCCAAGCAGAACCCGAAAGCGACGATCCGAAACCCGTGCTTTAGGCTATCGTAGGAGCGCGATTGGTAAGCATCCCTCTCGAATTTGGAAATGGGTCATGAAAAATGGAGACTACGGTTTTTATGATGATGATGGCACCGAGATAGATCCTGAGTTAGTGCCCAAGCCCACTCTCTGTCTGTTGTGCGAAAATGATGATGATCCCTATCAGGAAATCTTGTGCACCTTGACAAGGCTGGATCAGAGAGATGACACTGAATTTCACTGCTTCGCGTTCAAACCCAAGAAACAGTAGAAGGAAAGTAGTATAGAATTTCTTCTGAATCCGAAAACCTAAAATCCCCCGGTCCCTCCGCTTAGCTCCACAAAGAAAGGGTTCGACCAGGCCCTTTTCCCCCAGCCATCCACAACCTCGATACGGACGTAGCCCTTGGGAGTAAACCATTCCGGGAGGGCCGAGGATGTCAGATAGTGCCCTTTAGACGGGTAATCCACGAAGCCCGTGGAGCCGAAAGTCCTCCACCTCACCTCCACGGCAGGGCTACATTCTATACTGATCGTTCTCCCTTGAGCCAGGATGGATTTGAACTCAGGCCCCTGGGTGGAATAAAAAGAACCGCGTCTAAGCGCACCCAAAATCGCTTCGCGCGACAGCCCCTCGGCCCAGATCTCGATCCAGGCGAGCCCCGCATCCGAGTAGAAACCCTTCTTCATGTTGAGGTGCGCATCATCCGCAGCCATACCCCATACCCGCTTTCCCTGGCCGAGGACCATATCCCAGACCTCCGTGGCTACACCGTTGCTATAGGCCTGATCGCAGTAGGCGTTGTATATTTCTATGGACATGAGGTCAGGGCAGTCGACGTAGACATCAGGGGTCACGCCACAGTAATGCGGGTGCACAGCTACGGTGAAAGCCCCTTGTACTGACAGGAGTCTTGCCTTTTCAGTTAGAGGAAGTTTCCCATCCACGGGATCAGTAGCTCCCACGCCTATTATATCGGGGTTGCCGCCATTCTCGAGCGAGTCTATACCGACAAACCCATCGTCCGAAAAGATCTCCGATGGCGTCACATGGCGGTGATCCGTGATCCCGAGGCAGTCGTACCCCCTGCTCCGGTAGAGCCGTATCACCTCTTCAGGGGTCATCCCACCGTCAGAGTTTACCGTATGGCAATGGAAACAGGCCCGGACCCACCGCCCCGGCATGTCGAAATAAGAAGGTTCGAACCGCCAGCTTTGTTCTTCTTTTCCCATCATCACCTCTCCAATGTCTGTATCCAATCCCTCCCCACTATCCCGCAGCTTACTTCGACCTTCCGATGGTTTTAGATCTGGCTTTCTCCCTGCATTCCTCTAAAACCTCCTTTGGGATCATCCTTATCGATATGGAGATTCCCACAGATATAATAATCAGATCATCAAGATAACCCAAAACGGGTATGAAATCCGGGATCAAATCTATTGGGCTCAGGGCATAGCCGACAACTGCAGCTACAAACACCTTCGCATAGAAAGGAACCCTCGGATCTTTATATGCCAGATAGAGGGCATATACTTCGGTTTTTAGCCGTTCTGTTTTCTCCTTCCAGGACTTTATATCCAACTTTCACCCATCGAAACAAAGTCTAATACCTTTTTCACCTGGAAATGATACTGATCGAGATGAGCGTTCAGCAGTCAGCCATCAGCTTTTTTGACTGACTGGTGATGGCTGACTGCAGAGAACTTATAAGGCAAGGTCTTAATCGTGACTATCTCTTTAGTACAGAAGAAATAGCCTCATTATCAACTGAAATAAATATAAGACCGTCAGCACAGTAAGGTAATCCGGTCCATATCATCACACAATTAAGAATTAGGGAACCGATTTCATACACCTGAGACCTCAAGCACGAGTTTCCTGTAGTACATGAAGTTTTCCCAGGGGATGTCCGGGGGTATGGCGTGGTCTATCCCAGGGAAGTATCCTCCCTCCTTTATGAGAGCGCTCTTCTCTTCGACCATATCCCGTACCGCTTCTTTCGTGGTGGTAAGGACTCTCTTGTCCATACCACCCCCGATTCGGAGATCCCTGCCAAATTTCTTCCGCAGCTTCACCACATCCATTCCGGCGGCGACCTCCATAGGATATATGAAGTTTATGCCGCATTCGAGCCAGAGAGGTATAAGCTCATCCACATTCCCATCGCTGTCGAGCATTATGATGTCTATACCAGCGCTGTGCAGCAGGTCGGTTATCTTCCTGTAGCCGGGCATCATGAGCTCCCTGAAGTGTTTCGGGGATATGATGGAAGCGGTCTTGTAGGCCATATCCTCCCACATCTGCGCAAAGTCAAAGTCGACCTCGAAGATCACTTTCTTCAGCACCTCGCATATGAGATCCGTAACCGTCTCCATCATCTCTTGGATGAACTTGGGGTCATCGTATATCATCAGCGAGACCCCTTCTATCCCCATCCAGTTCCTGATCCATCCGAACATGCTCCCGGCCGGAACTCCCAGGGGATAATCCCTGTGCTGAACCTGATTTTTCCAGGACTCCCACCACAGGGGCAGCCTTACAGGACTTTCCGGGTTAAGGCGCTTCAGGAAATCCCTCTTCCAATCCTCTCTCGTCTGGAGGGGATATCTCAGATACTGGGGCATGGCCGGCGGGGGCGTATCCTTACGTTTCTTTTTTATGACACCATCCCTATCACGGTAGATTTGGTAGTCATCGGTTTCTTCCAGGTCTTCATAGTCAAACCCCGGCAAAAGGCCGACATTTACGGGAGCTACCTCGAAGCGGTCGTATCCCGCAAGTGTCGCTAAATACTCATCCTCCGGCATGCCTTCACTCCGCCAGCGTTTATTGGTTTCCTCATACGGTCCGAACTCCCACTGGAAACAGCGGTCAAAGGGCTCGTAATGCGTAACAGCGTGGTACCGTTCCTTGTTGTCCATCTCCTCCCTCCGGTCAGGCTGCCTGTAGTCAATTTAGAGATAGATCTTTTCCGTGACGAAATTTCTTACAAATCTCAGATTATTCACCGCTTCCTCTGCTTTTTCTATCCACTATTCAGCTATCCTCTCTCTCATAGAGAACTTCTCCTTTTTCAAGGATTTTCTCTATAAAATAGTCACCCATTGCCAGTCGCTCTTCTACTTCGGAAGGTGTCTTGACGATAGAATCCATTGGGAATTCCCTATCCCTGAAAAGTCTGCTGATCATCATCCTCCTCTTGCCTGGTTTATAACTACTCTGCATTATAATAAGGAGGTCAATATCACTATATCTGTGAGACTTACCATAAGCAAGAGAGCCAACAGGATAATCTTTTCCGGGTGAAAGTTCTCAACAATAACTCTCGCAATTTCCTCGAGTTTCTTTTTTGATACTCTTTCGTAGGTCATGTTAATTCAACCTATTTTCCCAATTTGGTGGAAACGCCAATTAGTACCTTCTCAAGAAGGGAGCTTGCAGCCCTAGCGTAGCTTAACTCAGAAAGCCCCACCAGAAATCCACCCTTCGTTACTGCAACAACATATCCATGGTAGGGAGTTTTTGAGCTCAGTCCCTTGCTGCCGGAAACGGAGAAATCCTTCAGTTCGGAACCGTAACCCTCGAGGAAGGTCCTGTAACTATTCAGGGAAGCCTCTGCGGATTCGGCCGATCCGAGAAGGAGCACGAAGGCTTTGACCGTATCGCTCCCGACAGCGTATTTCGCCTCGAGTGCCCTCGTGAGAAAATCGTGGCCGAGGTAACCCTGTGCTATATACTTCTCCGAGCCAGCTATGCGGCCCTCTGCAGGGAGGAGGGCAAGCTCTGCCGGTGGCTCCTTCGCAAATCCTATCCTTTCGGAAACAAGCATGGCGAGCTTCCTCATAGCTTTCACGAAGTGCTCTTCCCTCTTGCTTGCGCCAAGCTCGACTATGTAGTTTGACTGGTAGAACTTGATCTGGTACTCCGAAACTATCCCCTCAGCGCCGATTTGTTCGAAATTGAGGCCGGGCCTTCGGAAATTTGAATAGACCCCGAAGGAATTGAGCAGTGATCCCATATCGTAGATATCGAGTACTATGTAATCGTCCTCTCCCCCTTTAAAGGAATAAGTTGCCGAAATGAGCTTCTCAAACGCGTAGGATATGTAAAGCTCTGCCTCGCCGTTTATGTATTCGTACAGGTCATCCGGGGTGAAATATTTGGGCTTTCCCTCAAGCTTCCACTCCTCCATAAAACCGGACGGTGGGAGCAGCAGGCTGAGCCCTTCCTGTTTTTTTGAGCATCCAAGAATAAACACACTCAAAGCTAATAGAAATAATCCGAGCTTTTCCTTTCTCATATCAATGTTCCCCCCTCTCAATTGCGGATTTTATATCTGAAGACCGTAGGTTGAAAGAACCCGCGACCCAATCTCAAATCTGCAATTCTAAGCCAGAAGCTTCAAGGCCGAGGTCATCTTAGACCTTATGTCAAGTCCGTTGGGACATCTTGCCACGCACTCATCACATTCAAGGCAAAGCTCTGCCCTCTGCACCGACGGAATCCTGAGGTACTCGGAAGCTGCAAGCTCCATATCCCGATATCCCTCCGCATACATAAGGCAGCGGTTGACATCCGAGATCGCCACATCTTTCGGGCACAAGCTCTCGCACCTTCCACACATATGGCAGTAGATACCACCGATAGCCTTGCCGTAGCGATCGAGTATCTTCCGGTCGCTCCAGCCGAGCTTCTTGCCCATGGCTCCTACATCCTCTTCGAGCTTGCCGTAGGTGTCCATGCCCGGTATGGTAGTTGCCACCCCGGGATTCTGGAGCACCCACTTGAGCGCAGCCTGATGTGGACTCAGGTTCCCGAGCTTGTGATCCTGATAGCCCCCGGCCTGCGTCTTCATACCGACGATCCCGATACCGGCTTTTGCAGACTCCTTTATCGTCTCTGTGAGTTCAGGAGACGACTTGAAATTATATTTGACAAGGACGACGTCGTAGAACCCGCTTTTTGTCGCAGACTTAAGGAGTTCGACCTGGTTACTGTGGGTTGTGAAACCCTTAAACCGTATCTTCCCCTCCTTCTTCATCTTTTCTAAGGCCTCCATAGCGCCTTCGTTCTCAACCTGCTCTACCGTCCTCAGGCTGTGAATCTGCATAACATCTATGTAGTCAGTCTGAAGGGCTTTAAGGCTTGTCTCAACGGACGACATCATATCCTTCATGGATCCTATATGAAACTTGGTGGCTATGTAGGTTTCTTTCCGTCTGGTCTTCAGGACCTTCCCGACTATATACTCGTTCTCACCCTCCATATAGCAGCGGGCGGTATCCACATAGTTCAGACCGTAATCCAGGGCTCTGTGGATGACAGCGGGATCCTTTGTCGTCATCGCTCCGAAGCCGATAGCTGTCACCTTCAGACCGGTCCTGCCGAGCCTACGGTATTCCGAACTAGGTTTACTCTTTTCCTTATCCTTGGCCCCTGAACCCTCGGCAGATGACAGTCTTCTTGCAGCTTCAGACACAGTCCCGCTCTCAAAATATATCCCTGCCGCTGCAGCGCCGATCATGCCTCTCTTTATGAAAGAACGACGGTTAATCTTCTTGTCCATAACAGTATCTCCTTTCACATTCCATAATCTATTGCCGGCACTAATCCCATCTGAAGTCCCTGCAGTAGCCTGAAACCATCCTCACCCTCTCTATATCAGCAGGTGGTGGGACTTCATCGGATGCGCCGAGGACAAGCCTCGGATGGAATAGATCTATAAGCTTCTCCACAAACACTTTGAACTTGTCCAGAGGGTAATCTGGAAGGAAGAATATCGCAGGTATCCCGTCAAGGAGTATCTTATCCCCCGTTGCCTCCCGCATCTCCTCCAGGGTTACGTCTCCCTGCGGGACGGGGGTAAGTGCTTCAATCCCGTCGAACGGGAGGTTCCTGAGATATTTGAGGAGGACCTTGAAGCTCCCATCTATATGGATGTAGGTATATATCCCGGCCCCCTGGAGCTGTCTCGACCTTTTCTCGTAGAAAGGTACGCAGTAATTCTCGAAATAAGGCGGGGGAACTATGTTTCCGTCTATGTTCTCTCCGAAGTTTATCATCTTTATCTTTCCGCAGGAGATTATCTCTTCATAGAGGCTATCGTAGGAACTATCTATCGCCTCCATCAGATTCTCCACCTTCTCCGGGAAGTCGGCGAGGGCATATATCAGGTTCTCCGTGCCCATCCACTCTATAGAGAGACACTGATATGGGGTCCTGGGGAGAAAGAACTGTGGTATACCGCGGTCGCCTACAAATTCACCTCCCCTCTCGAAGTTCTCCTCTATGAAATAGTAGGTGCAGTTCCTGAAAAGCCATTCCGCCTTCTCTACATCGTCAGCCGTCTCTATAGGATACTTCAGCGTCCGCCATCCTCCGTCGGAAGAGCGGCTCATCTCCCTGACCAGATCACCCATCGGGGTGCTTATTATGACGGACTTCTTGCCGCCTTTCACCTCCTCCCTGAACTTCACCTCATCGGAATATGTCTTCCCAATTGCACCCGGCAGGCCGGTGGCATATGCGAAATACCTTATGGAGACATCGAGATCGTCGAAAAGTTCAATGAGTTTCATATCCCTGTATCTCTCCGGAAGGGTACCGCGGGACCTATTATACTCGTACCACCATTCTATCCTGGGTTGGAAGAAAACCCCGGGGATCTCCTTCCCTTCGAATACCTTCAGGTTCATCTCGGCTTTGGTCATATCATAACCTCGGTTTTATTCACTCAAACTCCCTGGCAACCCTGACGAATGCCGCAACGTTTTCCCTTGGGGTCCCCCGACAGATCTCGGTGGTCATTTCGGGGGCACCTTCCTCCACAGCCCGGATGTACTTGGTCCTTATGCTCTCGGGAGTACCCTGCATCATATCCTGTGAGGTCTTCAAATTAAAACTAAAGGGAATTTGTGGGATTTCGTCAAGTATATCGCGTACTTCCAAATACTGATCGCATCCGGGGTCATAGTGTGTAACGCCAAGCAGCGACAGAAATTTCAGGTGGTCTCTCCTCAGAAGCTCGGAGTGGAGGTTCCTACCTTCGATCCCGAATTCCTCATATATGATTTTATGATAGGGCAACGCGAACTCCTCATACTGGTCCGGGGAAAGCAACCCTGAGAAATCGTCACCGATGCTCGTGCTTCGCATTTTCCTTCCTGTCACCTGCTCTATCGTCTTCCGGATCAGCAGTGACACTTCGGTAACTATTTCCAGAAGCTTATGCATCTCTTTCGGATGCAGTAGGATATCGACAAAAAAGTCCTGACCTCGTACTACAGCCGCCGTGGTAACAGGTCCCTCCGTGCCCCCGAGTCCCACAGGTACGGAGTCGCCCACCTGTTCCTTCATATACCTGTAGGTTTTGATGGACCTGGCCATAAGCCCTTCTTTACGAGGGTCCAGTATCTTCAGCTTATGTACATCCCTCGCACTATTCACCACAGGTCCCTTTACCATGGGCACGTTATCATCGGGAAAGATCACCTCAACGCCGAGCTGCGATGCTTCCACGTATGCGGAATAGCTCGGTCCTACCCCGCGTTTGGGAAGCCCGTAAAGCCTGTGGAATATATCCGCTGCCTCGAGTCGGGCTTTGAGCATCACCTCGGGGCTGCGGTAGTATTCTCCGAGTTTAATCCCGACATATTCGGTGATCACCTCGGGAGGGATTCCTATAGACCAGGGGACATGTTTCTTCACTTCCATATGCTTTTCAACCGATTGGGACAAAAGGCTTCGAAACCAGGCAGGCACTTTGTTGAAAGTTACTCAAGTGTAAGCCTTATGGCAACATCTTTTTGAATTGACCGTGCTGGGTAAGACAACCTACAGGGAGAATGATCGGGAATGACATAGAAGTTTGTTTGGCCAGGAAGGCATCATTTCCTGCGAACGTTGCGCAAGGACAAAGCGGCACGAGGTATAGCTGGGACTGGAGATATTCGGTGAGGATCAGAGGCCTTTAGCTTGCCCTTCAATCCGGCATGGGGATGACTAGCTGTTTAGTATATCCTTCTACCCTCTTTTGAGATAAATGTACATATTCATCTTTTGTATCATAACCTATGTAGTGCCTCTTTGACTTAATAGCTGCTATAAAGGTTGAGCCACTCCCACAAAATGGATCTAGAACAACTTCGTTTTCAAATGTATAAAGCTGGATTAATCTATGTGGAAGCTCTACAGGGAAAGGTGCCGGGTGTCCTAGTTTTTTGGCCGATTCCGCTGGGAATGTCCATACACTCTTTGTCCATTCGAGGAAGTCCTGTTTTGCTATTGTATTTCTTCTATTACCTTTCTTTCGCTTAAAGGATTCTTTCGAAAATACTAGAATATATTCATGAATATCACGCAATGTTGGATTTGCCGCTGATAGCCAGCTTCCCCAGGCAGTTGATGGGCTGGCACTAGAACCTTTGTTCCAGATAATCTCACCTCTCATGAAAAACCCTATTTCAAGCATATCCTGAATTACATAAGAATGTAAAGGGATATATGGTTTTCTTCCCAAGTTTGCAATATTTATACAAGCTCTTCCGCCGGTGACTAGTTTTCTGTGAGTCTCTTCAAATACCTTTTTCAGAAGTTCCCTATACTCGTCTAAGTTCAGATTTTCATCATACTCTTTGGTAACATTATAAGGAGGTGAAGTAACCATCAGATGGATGCTGCAATCTGGTATCTCATCCATCACTTCACTGCTTTTGCAATAAACCTTATCCAGAGAATCTTCCGGAATAGGGTTCTCAATATATGTTACATCTTGTGGTATCTTTTGGCCTTCATATAATCTGCTACTATAGAACTTTGTAGAATCGTGATTTATCCTCCCCGGCGTTCCGAAAGAGCTCGTTTCTGTTCCTTTTCTTCCATATCTTTTACCCAATAATATCACCGCCTTATCAATCCCAGAAATTTTTCTGCCTTTTCCCTATGAGTTATCTCCCTATCGGCAATTTCAATAATCCTTCCTAATTCGTTCTTCGTTTTCATGGATGAAAAATATTCTCTCCTATTTTCAAAAAGTCCCTCCAATTTTTCAGCAAAATCGTCGTACGTGTCAAATCTACAAAAACCAAGGCCCTTTGTTTTAGCAATACTTTCTTTTCCATCCAAAGGCTTAGGGTTCACAGACCAAAACCCCTGGATAACACCATTCTTCTTCAGGAGATCAACTTTCTCATAGTAGCTTTCTGTGATTGGGGTATTCCCAAGGACAACTAATGGTATATTCGAAGCTCTCTGGCTGGAAACCCTTATATTTATGCATTTACCAATTGCCTTCAACATGCTGTCAGATCTTAGAAGCCCAGGATTACCTTGGTGGTTCCTATAGTCATCGATACAGATCAATTCTCCATCCCTATATTCCCAGTTCCAGACAATGGACATTTTTATCTCAAATACCATCACTATGTTTTCAGGAACTTGGTAGATATCTTTGGTTTTGCAGACAGCAATATCCGCCGATGAGCGCTTGGATAACGATATTTCATCACATACCGCACCTTGTATTGCGTGGAATCCCTTGTCCTCGACAAAATCACGGATTAAATCCGCGCTCCATTTCTCTGTAAAACTCCCAATCAGAGCATTCCTGCTCTGCAAAGTAGACTTAGTACCTACATATCCTTTAGGCCAATAGGCATAATATCTACCATCAGCGCTTAGATAAAACAGTTGTTCTAGGCCGGCAAGTTTCAATGCTTCACTAAAGAATCTTTTCTCCTGATCCTTACTCCAAAGATCTCTCATATGACTTTACAATCGTTATCACTGTCTGATAAACATGATCACTTCTCACAGATACTCATTTTAGCATATATTGGCTATAATACCTTATAGAGCCTGTTCCTCATAGGAATTCAGACAATCGTTTAACTTTCCCTCAATATTATCTAGCAATTTTCATTCCAAAATGGAGCATAGAATCCTGTTTCAAACCTTCGGATGTGGCAGATAAGAGCTAAAACAATTTCTTCATGGAATTTAGAATAAAAAACATATTAAGGCAAGGAAAAACGATCCTGAAACGCAGAGATCATAGATTGACAGCAGGTTGAAATGAAACTGAAAATTCAGGCTTGACAAAGGGAAGCTTATTCGTTAATATCTTTTTAGAGGGTAAGTTCTGCAAATATTGACATTGTAAGAACGAGGATAACCCTGGATTGTTCCCATAGAGGTTGGGCTGCCGCACTTGAGGATTTCCCCGGTATTAGATCTGAATTGGAATGATCTGGAAATCCGGACTCAAAATGGATGTGCTTCCTTTCCCCTATAACACAATCAAATTTTAAGCAACCATATACATTAAAACTGGGGGAGAAACATGGATAATGAGGCTATGACTGCGCTCAGAACCAGATTAAGGGAAGAAGATTACCAAAAGCTTGTCAAGATAGATAATCCTGAACTTCACAGGTTTATCCTTGGATATGTCGAATTATGCAATCCTGACAAAATATCAGTTTGCAGTGATTCGCCTGAGGATATCAGGTACATAAGGGAATCAGCTATAAGAAATGGCGAAGAAATGGAGTTGGCCATTGCTGGTCATACAGTTCATTTTGACAGCTATTACGATCAGGCAAGAGATAAGGAAAACACTAATATCCTTGTGCCCGAAGGCGCTGACCTCGATCCAGTGATAAGAACAAAGGGCAAGGATGAAGGGCTAAAAGAGATTCATGAAATCCTTGAGAATATTATGAAAGGGAAGGAACTTCATATATGCTTTTTCTGTTTGGGACCAACCGGATCTGAGTTTTCTATACCCTGCGTTCAGCTTACTGACTCCAGTTATGTAGCTCATAGCGAAACCCTTCTCTACCGGCCAGGTTATGAAGAGTTCATAAAGCAAGGTCCCCAGGCCCAGTTCTTTAAGTTTGTCCATTCTCAGGGCGAACTCGATGACAAGAATGTATGCAAAAATCTTGATAAACGCAGAATATACATTGATATCAGTGATGACATCGTGTACAGCACTAACGCCCAATATGGGGGTAATACTATTGGGCTCAAGAAGCTGGCGATGCGTCTGGCAATAAAGCGGGGAGCAGAGGAAGACTGGTTGACTGAGCACATGCTCATTCTGGGCGTCCACGGACCCGGGGACAGGGTAACCTATTTTACGGGAGCATTTCCTTCACTTTGTGGCAAAACTTCCACTGCCATGTTAGAGGGAGAGACTATCGTCGGGGATGATATAGCCTATATCAGAAAGAAATCCGGGGAAGCTAGAGCTGCTAATGTTGAAAAAGGTATGTTTGGGATAATAAGGGACATAAACTCCAAAGATGACCCATTGCTGTGGAAGGTACTCCATAGTCCTGGTGAGGTCATAGTTTCAAATGTGTTAGTTACTGAAGACAAACAGGTACACTGGATCGGGAAGGACGGGGAGGTTCCCCCTAAAGGTTATAATCACTCAGGCGAGTGGTGGATTGGTAAGAAAGACTCCGATGGTAAGGAGATAACCTGTTCGCACCCGAATTCTCGATTTACATTCGATTTACATATTTTAGACAATGCGGACCCGAAACTCGACGATCCCCTTGGTGCTGCGATTAGTGGAATAGTTTACGGGGGAAGAGATTCGGATACCTGGGTGCCCGTAGAAGAGGCCTTCGACTGGGTGCATGGAATAATAACCAAAGGTGCATCACTGGAATCGGAAACTACCGCTGCTACGCTGGGCAAAGAAGGTGTAAGGAAGTTTAACCCCATGTCTAATCTGGACTTTTTATCCATACCGATACGCAAGTATATCCAGAAAAACCTGAATTTTGGCAGAGATTTGAAGAATCCGCCTCGTATCTTTTCAGTGAACTACTTTCTGAGGAACAGAGAAGGGGGATTCTTGAATGAGAAGTCTGATAAGAAGATCTGGTATAAATGGATGGAACTACGCGTTCATAATGAAGTTGAAGCTATTGAAACTCCTACTGGTTGGATACCAAAGTATGAAGACCTGAGAATATTGTTCAAGGAAGTATTCAACAGAGACTATATTCGGGAAGACTATGATGAGCAATTTACGACCAGGGTTTCAAATAGTTTGGCTAAGATCGAGCGGATAAAGAATATTTACGAAACGCAGGTTTCCGACACGCCAGAAATAGTATTTGAAGTTTTGGAGAAACAATTACGGAGATTAGAAAAGGCAAGGAAGAAATACGGGGACTATATCACACCGGATAAATTGCGGTCAGGGAACAATTAAATCCGCGTTATACTGAGCGTAATTTGAATCTTGAAGATTCGTACGATGGAACCCTGATACAGGCTTTTTCCTGTGATAATGTAGAGGCTATTGGCAGTGGCTTCAGTTGATGTTCTTGGAACTTCCAAGAGCTAAAATGCGTTTGATATAGAATCCTCGCTAAGCATCGGTTTTGTCAGAACAAAAAGCAATCTAACCTTGAGTGTGGATATGGAAAATTCGGAAAATCAAGACCAACAAACTGTTCACGAAGATTTCCCGGTCGATCTATCTATAGGGTCTGTCAGTAGAGATCGTGAGACTACCATGTATGCTGAAGCAGAAAAAGTACACATTCTTGGGGTAACGTATACCCACTTCAGCTTGGGTGAGAATGGTGATCTGTATGTCACCGAATCAGGGCTCCCCTTTACGGAGTGTCTGTTCCCTGAAAACCATTGGTCGGACAGGGAGTGGTTCGAGCAGCATTCTGAAGGGCTTTCGGGGACGAGCAGTCTCTACAGAGTACCGACGAAGAAAATCAATGGCAGACAGAAAAACATCGTCATAAAATGGAATCGTATGGGGCAGGAGATTCCGGGTGACGAATTTATAAACGCACAATTCAACAGCCCATTTGAGGAATTCTCCCTCGTTATGGACCTCAGAGATGCTCAAAAGGAAGCAGATCAAAAGGTGTTCACACAGAAACCGTTGGCGATATTTGTTCCTGCAAAACGGCTGGAGCTCTGGCGCACCGGAAGAAAAGAGTATATGATGCAGATAAAGATCGATAAGCACATAGAAATCGAGCTTGATATGCATCGAATGTACGCCGTGATATACGAATGGATCAAGGGGGTCGATGCGGTCCAGGCGTGCGAACAGGGGATTATTGATGAGAATCAGATGGTATCGCTTGCCCACTCAGCATACGAACGGATGGGAGGGCAGGGGTTCGAGGTACTCGACAGGAAGCCGCACCACGTCATCGTGAGGCCCCGGAAGAACGGAGAACTCCTGAGAGACAATGATGGGGACATCTTGTACGCCATCGTCGATTACGAACTTCTCAGTCGTACTCTGGAGCATGAGAAAGAAATAACACAGGAGAAACGCAGCGATTATCACCGAAAACAGAGGGATAGATTCATCATCCAAACGCCCAAGGTCCTTCCCTCACACCTCCATTACATGAATATATTCGGCGTGGGTTATATCTACGGCCACACTCAGAGCACTGACGGGGAGCTCTGGGCCGTGGGGAAAGACCCGGATCTCTTCGACTACTTCCTACCCGAACGATGGGAGAAAACGCTACGAACGAGGCTCTCGGCGCTCCACGAGGTATTCTATACCACTACGAAAGACAATCTCAATCTTGTATGGAAAGTGTCACGCGTTGGGATTATACCCGATATGGATCCTTTCAAGGACAATGAACGGGAGATTATTGAGTTCGGCTACAACAGCCCCTTCGAGGAAGTAGCCCTTGCGGTGAAACTGAACAGGGGAGGTATTCTGACCACCTATCCACGGGCGATATACATGACGGGGTCACGGACTGAAATCTCGGAATTTCTCTTCGACAAGCAGCGATATGAAACACACAAACACCTGGTAACCCCCGAGGGAAAACCCATATTGAGAAGTGACCGCGATTATATCATCATCTGGGGATACTGGAATGGCCCGGACGACATGCTGGCCGTGCGAGATGGCGACTATTTCGAGGGTGTGAATGCCTTGCGTGCATGGCGGGAAGGGATCATAACGAAGGAGGAATACGTAAGCCTCATGGAACATATCCGGGAAAAACTCAGAGTTCTGAAGGTCGAGGACCTTAATCTCCGAGGAACTCACATTCTGCTCTCACGCCGATGCAGCACAGGGGAACTCATGCGTGATCGCGACGGTTTCCCCGAAGCCCGGATATGCACCTTCGAACTGCTCCGAATGTTTGACGGTAGAAAGGAAACAGATAGGACGGAAGCACGATCCATTCCGGGGGCATGAGATCCTTCTAAGTCCCCCTAGATAGATATGAGCCGATTCAACCTTGAAAATATTATAGCAAGGGCCAGACAGAGATCCTGTTCGAATCCCTGAGACGGGAACGTGCGGGGTGGGTCGAGGATTTTGAAACACTCGATCTGATATGATGAGCACACTCAAATGGAACTCAGACCTTGCATGAAGCTATGGACATCTACAGATACTGGATCTTAACCGTAGCTGCGGGATTTCTCTTTTATGTAGTTCTCAGGTTGACCGGAGATCCGCAGATTTACGAGAAGGCTTTTTCTTTCCTGGCAGTCCTGGTGGTGATATCCGTGATATTCACTATAACGGGCCTCAGGAAAAAGCCATACCACAGATCAAAGCATTCCTGATTCTGAAGCTTCCGTTATCACTTCGGCTGTGGAAAACCTTTGTCAACTTCCATAAAGGCCGATATGTTCCGGTGAGGTATGACCACCCGGTTTGGCCTCTTCTTGAGGAGATCTGTAAGTTTACGCATTTTATTTACCTTGGATCGGAGCCTTCCCTATTTCCCAACCGCCTCGAGGACCTTCTCTAAGAACATCGGCTCCGGAAGTGCCCCCTCGAACTCAACTTTATCGTTTATCACCACCTTGGGAACGCCCATGACCTTATACTTGTTGGCAAGGTGTGGGAACTCCACGGCGCCGACCATATCCCCCCTTATCTTCGGGCTCTCGATCGCAAGCCTGTGAGCCATCCTGACTGCGGCCGGACAGTAGGGACAGGTCTGTGTCACAAAGGCCTGTATGTGGACGGAATCCGTAATCCCTTTAACTTTTTCCCTGGTATCGTCCGAAAGTCCGGAGCTTCCCTTCGAGACATCAATTATATCCTCTATCAGGGAGCTGAATTCGTAACCTGAAGGCACACCGAAGTAGCGTATCCCATAATCTTCCCGTCCAACTACAGCGATCGCCGGTATCTTGTCGATTCCGTAGGACTCGACTTTTTCCTTATCCTTCTGGAAATCGTAGGTCTCAAGGTGAAGCTTATCCGAGATGGATGTAAGCTCATCAAGTATCTCCCGGGTAACACCACAGAACTGGCACTCGAATTCCTGTGTAAAAAACACAAACGTAACATCGCCATCCATACCCTGAAACATCTGAACCAGTTTCTTCTTGTCCTCATCTTTAATGATAGCCATCCTCAACCTCCTTAACCTTTTCTTTCTTTATCAGGTAATGGTAGGCCCCGAGGGCGGCCTTGGCACCTTCCCCGGCCGCGACAACTATCTGCTTCTCAGGTACATTGGTCACATCCCCGGCCGCAAATACACCCGCGACATTGGTTCTGCATGCGCAGTCCACAACTATCTCGCCACCATCGTTCAAAAGGAGAAAATCCTTCACAAAACCGGAGTTCGGGATAAGTCCTATCTCGACGAAAACTCCTCCGATAGGGAGCTCCTTTCCCTCACCGCTTCCCCTGTCTTTCACAACTATACCGCTTACCCTATCTTCACCGGATATACTGACAACCTCGTGGTTCAGGTAAGGGGCAAACTTTTTCGACCTTTCTACCCTATCCACAAGTATCGGATCCGCCTGCCAGCTATCGGCTATGTTCACAACAGATATTTTGGTGGCAACTGGCAAAAGATCAACAGCAGCCTGAAAAGCTGAATTCCCTCCGCCTATGACGGCAACCTCCTTCCCGGAAAAGAGAGGGGCATCGCACGTGGCACAATAGCTTACCCCATGTCCCGTAAGTTCCTTCTCACCGGGGACATTGAGTTTCCTGTAGCTCTTCCCGGAAGCTACGATAACCGAAGAAGCAGTATATTCGCTCCCCTCTTTTGTAAATATCCTGAACGCTTTTTCATTCCTGGCTAACCGGGTGGTGGTTTCACCAAGGGCAAGGGTCAAACCGAACTGTTTTACCTGCTCGCTGAACCTCTCCATAAGCTCGGGGCCGGTTACGTAGGAGTAGCCCATGTAGTTCTCAACATCGGATGTCCAGAGAACCTGTCCCCCGAGATCTCCCGTGATAAGTATCATGTTGAGGAACTTCCTGGCTGCATAAACAGCAGCGGTCATGCCGGCAGGTCCACCACCGATTATCGCAAGATCATAGTGCCCCCCAGGTACCGCAGCCTTTACCTTGGACTCCCCCACTTCAGGTTTCTCCCCGGGCAGGACAATGTCTATACCTCCTATATTCATGGTCAACACCTCCAGGTCCTGGATTTCAGCCATATTTATCTGACCTTTATTATAATCCTGATTTCAGTTGTTGTCAAGATCGTTTAGCTTTCCTGGCACCTCCTCACTTTCAGCGACTGAGATGATAGCAGTGTGGCCAGAGATCGGGAAAAGGCTTGACAGTCGTGCACATCGGTAGTAAAATAGAGCTTGCGAATTTAACTCCTGAAGCTATCGGACCATCATTAATGTGGGGAAAGTGTGAGAGTTCAAACCTTTATAGCACTGGCTTTCATCATCCTGTCAACTGCCAGTGAGGCCGCCCCATCGGCTTCCACGAATGTGCCTATGGAGCACTGTGTGTACGATTTCATCGACAGAATGGAATCGAAAGGTCTCCTGCCCCTGTTATCAGGTAACATGAGGCCCTTTTCAAGATCCGAGATAGCAGAGGTTGTCTCGCCCCTCGTGTCGGATATGGAACTAATGGGGAAGCTCACTGATACGGAGAAAGGTGAGCTTAAAAGGTTTACCGTCGAGTTTAAAGAGGAACTCAGGGCGATGGGAATTACCGTCGCAGACGAGGGTACCCGGAATAGCTTTCTCGGACGACTGAAGGATGGAGGCCCCCTTCTGTCTTTCAAAGAGGGTGAGTCCGAGGTGAAATTCAGACCGATTCTAAGGGTAAGGTTCGTCAGCGAAAAGGATGACTGGACCTATCAGAGGACTGCCGGTGGAGCACTTTGGGGCAACCTCAAAGGCTCCCTCTACTTCTACATAGATCCGGAGGATACGAGGGAAAGGGGATCGAAGAGCTACGATCCCTGGAGGAATCCGGATGGGCTTATCCTCGACAGGGGCGTCGAATACGTGAAGCTTCTCGGAAACTCCGCAAATTACGAGCATACGATAGCTTATCTTGTATTTGAGCTCCCCTGGTTCGATGTCGAATTCGGGAAGGATTATTTGCAGTGGGGTTCCGGATACTTCGGAAACCTGGTCCTCTCCCACAACGCACCCTCCTTCACCATGGTGAAGCTCAGTGCCCGCTACGGGAGGTTCAAGTTCACAGCGCTATCTGGGGCCCTGAGAGACGCCCCGGCCTCGGTTGATACCCTCCGAAGCTATGAGAGCCGAGGGGGATTCAGGCGCATCGAGAAGAGAAGGTACATAACCGCCCACGGGCTTGAAATCTTCCCGAGGCCCTGGATTGCGCTGGGATTCTACGAGGTCGTTATCTACGGCGATAGAGGACCTGAGCCATCCTACCTGAATCCGATCATGTTCTACTGGTCCGCCGAACACTATCTCGGAGACAGGGACAATGCGGTTATGGGGGCGGACATCGTACTGAGACCGTTGAACGGATTTACGATCTACGGTTCAACCTTCCTCGACGACTTCGATTTCCTGGACCCGGACCTCGGCAGAGCCGTAAACAAGATCGGCTTTACAGGAGGTCTCTTCTGGGCAGGACCCTTCGGCATCGATGACTCCGACCTCAGGACTGAATACACAAGGATTGAGCCATGGGTCTACACGCACAGATTCCCCGTAAATACCTACCAGCACCACGGCTGGGGTTTGGGACACTGGCTCGGCCCGAACGCCGACGGTATCTTCTTTCAGGCGCGCCACAGGTTTTCCCACAGGCTGAGCTCATCCTTTACGTTTCAGAGACTGAGGAACGGCAGAAACAGGCCGGGAGAGGATGTGGGAGGCGACATCTTCCAGTGGACGAACGTTGAGAACAAGAAATTCCTTGCCGGGGCACTCGAGACGAAAACCTCGATTGGTATCGAAATGAACTATGATATGGAAAACGGCCTCTCTTTCAGAACCGGATTTTGGAGAAATTGGTTGGATAGCGAACTCCCTCCGGGAGATGACGGACGCTACGATATACCATACAGGGGAGAATTATCTCTCGAATATAACTTTCTTAATCCATGATAGTCAACGCTGTACAGATACTCATTATAGCCCTTGCGGTGATCTACTGCATCCACCTCGGAATGTTCTTCGTAGGACTCGGGAGGCTCCGCAGGGGGGTCAACACTCAAAGGCTCAGTGCATCTGTTATAGTCCCTGCAAGGAATGAGGAGGAGAACATAGGGGAATGCCTCAGATCTCTCGCACTGCAGAGCTACGGCCCCGATAATTTCGAGGTCATAGTCGTCGATGACAGGTCGGATGACCGTACGGCTGAGATTGTCAGGTCGTTTTCCGAGAACCATGAAAATATCAGGCTCATCCAGGTGGACGAGAGCCAAGAGGCCATCCAGAATTTCAACCTGCCG
>CAZTBA010000048.1:0-21072 GCA_964611725.1 uncultured bacterium | reverse complement strand
GGGCTATGGAGTGCAATGATACTACATATGTCACCGGTTACAAGATCTGGGAGCATGAACTTGAGTGGCGTGACAGAAAGGCAACGCGCAGGGGCTATCTTTTCTTCGGTGCGCCGAACGAGCGATCAACTGCTCAGCCACCACGAGATTTCTATATTTACTTTCTGGAACACTTCGATCCCCCGAAATTTGAGGACGAAAAACGTCCTGACGAAGTGTTTTTCAAACTGGTCCAAATTGAGGATAAGTTTGAAAAAGCTCTCAGGTTCTACGGTGGAGCAAGGGAACTTGCATCAACTGCTAATTTAAATGACCGGAAAATATATGAGGGTAAAGCTTCAGCACGACTTCCAGATCTCACAAAGTGGCTAAGGGAAAATATGAACCAGGCCTACGATTCAACCCACAAAGGTGTAACAAAGAATGTTAAAGAATTGATAAAAGGAGTTACTGGCTCTCAACAATCGGTTAGGGATATAGTAAATTCTGTCAGTTCAACCTACCTCGGGAGCCATTTCGAGGATCTGAGTCCTGAGTATCCTAAGTTCTCTGTGCTCATCACTATTGAGAACCTTCCCCGAGCTGCACAGGATGCTATTCGCTGGGTTGGTAGCCAGTTAAAAACTAAGCTTGGGGGAGCTGTCTTAGATGCACTGGAGCTACTCGATGGCGATACCCTTAAGCCTCAGAATTCACGCTATGCAAAGCGTATTCTTGAGCTTCTATCCAGGAAAGGGGAAGGAAAGGTTCTTAATAGGAGAGAACTTTTAGTTGATATTGATGGAGTGGAGTTCTTTGAGCCTGAGACCTTCCGGCTTGAGCCAGAGTTGCTTATGGTGATACTGGTGGCACTTGTTCACTCGGAAGGTATAGCGATTTCGTTGCCTGGAAGGAAATTCGATGCTACAAAAGTAGATGAACTCTGGAAAGTGCCGACCGATGAACTGTTGAAATTCAAACATATAGAACAACCTAAAGGGCTTCCGCTCGGCGCGCTTCAAGCTCTATTTGATCTTCTAGACGTACGGAGAGGGCTTCTCGTAAGTCCCGACTATCACGGGTCTGCTGTTGACGAACTACAGAAAAGCGTGGATGGATATCTTGATCAGGTCACAAGGCTTATAAACGTTGTGAAATCTGGTATGTTATTCTGGGGGATCGGAGTATTCGACGATTCGGAAAAAGAGAAATACCATGAGGAACTTGAGGACCTGAAATCATTTCTCGAATCGCTCCAGATATATAATAACCCAGGGAAACTCAGAAATTTCAGGTATTCTGAAAAAGAAGTGCGCGTTAGAGAATCAACTCTTGATATTTTGAAGAAGATTCAGAAGCTAAACAACTTGATTCAGGAGGTCACTCCTTTGATTTCTTATCTTTCCACTGCTGAATCGGTCCTTCCTGTCGATCACGAATGGAGGAAAGAAGCTAAATCTGAGAAGGAACTCCTGCTCTCTGAAATGTCAGATCCTGGAAAGTGGGATAGCCCGGAGGTGCGTTCCCGGATAACTTCGGAGCTCTCAAAACTCAAATCAGCTTATATCGAAAACTATCTATCACTACATGCTAAGTCCAGGCTTGGCGCAAGTGATGACAAGAAGAAGGCAAATCTCCTTACGAAAGACAAGCGCTTGGCTGCTTTGAGAAAACTACGTGCCATTGAACTTCTGACACGAGGACAGCTAACAGACCTTGAAAATAAGTTAACTTCCTTAAAGCCATGCTTCAGTTTGACTGAGAAGGAAATGGAGACTAACCCTATCTGCCAGGAGTGCAATTTCAGGCCTGCAGAGGAGGAAACCATGATCGCTGCGTCGTTTGCACTCTCCCAAATAGATGAGCAATTGGAAACAATGCTCGATCAGTGGACCAAGACTCTTTTGGATAATCTGAATGATCCTACAGTTCGGAGAAACATAGAGCTTTTGAACCCCAAGCAGAAGAAGCTTGTAGAAGAGTTTATCAAATCAGGATCGCTGCCAGATAAAATTGAGAGTGATTTTATCCAGGTATTGCAGGAAGTGCTGACTGGCTTGGAGAAAATTGAAATTACAAGCGATAGCTTGAGACACATGCTGACGGAGGGTGGTATGCCCTGTACCGTGGCTGAACTGGAGAAACGCTTCGATAAGTTCGTTCAGTCACTTCTGGAAGGTAAAGACAGGGGTAAAATAAGGATAATTTTGGGATAGATACCTTTAAGTATTGGGAGATAACACCTATGACAAAGCAAAGAAAGATTTTTCCAGATCCACAGGGCGATTTCTTCGAGAAATCCGCTTTGGAGGAGATAGAAGAACAAGATCAGAACGAAGAAAGGGGAAAGAATAGGGGAAAGTACTGCGAGATACTGAAGCAGAAGCTACCAGAACTTAAGAAGATCGAAGGTTTTCCTATCGGAAAGGATGAGGATATTCTGGGCCTTTCCGATCCCCCTTACTATACAGCCTGTCCCAACCCTTTCATAGAGGAATTCATCCGTAAACACGGCAAACCACATGATGAAACAACTGATACATACCACCGAGAGCCTTTTGCTGCTGATGTCTCTGAGGGTAGAAATGATCCAATCTATAATGCTCATTCTTACCATACAAAGGTACCTCATAAAGCTGTTATGAGATATATCCTTCACTATACTGAACCAGGAGATATAGTGTTCGATGGGTTCTGTGGGACCGGCATGACAGGTGTTGCAGCACAGATGTGTGGAAAACTGGACCGTGAGTTCAAAGCAAAAATTGAAAAGGAAATGCCCGGAGTGAAATGGGGTGCAAGGTACGCAATCCTCTGCGACCTCAGCCCTGCTGCAACTTTCATAGCTTATAACTATAACACTCCAATTGATGTAAAAGTCTTTGAGAGAG
Organism: uncultured bacterium; assembly: GCA_964611725.1. Taxonomy (GTDB): domain Bacteria; phylum Latescibacterota; class CAZTBA01; order CAZTBA01; family CAZTBA01; genus CAZTBA01. The sequence continues at coordinate 18,202 of CAZTBA010000048.1, read as the reverse complement.
AAGCCAAGCGAATCCTTAAGGAGGTTGAAGGAGAATGCGGATGGATGTATGAGACTATCCATAATGATGGAAAAACAAAAGGAAAAATCAATTACACTGTGTGGTCTGACGTATTTGTCTGCCCTGAATGCTCCCGTGAACTTGTATTTTGGGATGTAGCTGTTAATGTTGAGAGTGGAAAAGTTGAAGAGTTTTTTCCCTGCCCTGGATGCAGCAAAGAGTTAAGCAAGCGAGATCTCGAGAGAGCATGGGTGACGAGGTTCGATAGAGTTACAAGTAAGGCTATACGTCAGGCAAAACGGATCCCGGTGATTATCAATTACTCTATGGGAAAGAAAAGATTTGAAAAGAAACCTGATAGCTACGATATGGAAATCATAGGCAGGATTGAAAACAGTGATATCCCTTACTGGTATCCGATGGACCCTATCCCGAAGGGTGACAAAACAGTTGAACCTCTAAGGATTGGTATCACTCATGTGCACCATTTCTATACGAAGCGGAATCTGTGGGTATTAGCAGCTATTAGGGATAAAATCAATGAAATAAAAGGGAATTACTCACTGAAGTTGAGCCTATCTTTTCTCATCTCCTCATATGATTTCACCCACAGCACGTTGATGACTAGAATTATTTTCAAAAAAGGTGGTACTAAACCTGTGCTAACCGGTTGTCAATCAGGAACTCTTTACATAAGTTCGCTTCCGGTTGAGAAGAATATCTTTTATGGCCTTGACAGAATGAAAGTAAACTTGTTAACAAGTGCATTAGGAGGTATCAAACATCATGGTATCGCGATTACAACTACGCAGTCCAGCGAGAAAATTGCTTCTATTCCTTCAAATTTTGTTGATTACATTTTTGTTGATCCACCCTTCGGAAGCAATCTTATGTACTCAGAACTCAACTTTCTCTGGGAATCATGGCTAAAGGTATTCACAAGCAATGAGTTAGAGGCAGTTATAAACAAGGTTCAGCGGAAGGGGCTAATTGAGTATCAAGGCATAATGGAAAGGTGTTTCTCTGAAATGTATCGCATCCTGAAGCCCAGAAGGTGGATGACGGTTGAATTTCACAACTCCAAAAACAGTGTCTGGAATACAATTCAGGAAGCTATTTTAAGAGTGGGTTTTATGGTCGCTGATGTTAGAACTCTGGATAAGCAGCAAGGCACTTTTAATCAAATTACTCCCTCTTCTTCTGCTGTCAAACAAGATCTCGTTATTTCTGCATATAAGCCTCGTTCGGGCTTCGAGCGACGTTTCCTTAAGGAAGCTGGTACAGAGGAAGGTGTTTGGGATTTTGTAAAACAACATCTTACTCAACTTCCGATTTCTGTTAGGAAAGATGATGCTCTTGAGATAGTTGCTGAAAGGCAAAACTATCTGCTGTATGACAGAATGGTCGCCTTTCATGTCCAACGGGGTTTCTCAATTCCTATATCTGCGTCTGAGTTCTACGCCGGCCTCGAGAGGCGTTTCCCGGAGCGAGATGGTATGTATTTCTTGCCAGACCAGGTGGTTGATTATGACAGGAAACGCTTGGGAATAGGGAAGATTGAGCAATTGTCACTCTTTATGAACGATGAGAAGAGCGCTATTCAATGGCTCCGGCAGGAGTTGGAAAGGGGATCTCAGACTTATGGGGAAATCCAACCTAAGTTTCTTCAAGAGCTTCGTAAGGCAAGGCACGAAGCTCTTCCGGAGCTTTTAGAAATCTTAGAACAGAACTTCCTGAAGGATGAAAATGGGCGCTGGTATGTTCCAGATCCCAACAAACAGTCCGATCTGGAAAAGATTCGCGAGAAAGCGCTTCTGCGGGATTTTGAGGAATACAAAAAGGCTAAAGGTAGACTCAGGATGTTTCGTACGGAAGCTATAAGAGCAGGCTTCAAGAAGTGTTGGGCAGAAAGGGATTATGAGACAATCGTTTCAGTTGGAGGAAGGCTTCCGGAAAGCGTGCTTCAGGAGGATAGTAGCCTCCTTATGTACTACGATAATGCCCTAATGCGCTTACCCAAGCAGGAAAACCTCTTCTAAGAGATATGGGAACTGATGCTTTACATTTTGAGCCTGGTGAATGGGCCTGGAGCAGGGTTCGCTGCGAGCCGGTAAAAATCATTGATGTCCAGTCGCTCTGGCACCATGATACTTACACAGTTTGGCTACCAAGTCGAGAGATAGTACAGGTGGCAACCGGCGATGATCTTGCTCCAATCGATAACTCTGATCAACTTACTCTGGATAGGATAGTTTATATTGCTGCTGTCGCGAAGATAAACGATACCCTCTCTCAAGATGTTCTCGTAGCTCCCCTGATAAGCAATTTGATCCCTCTTCCTCATCAAATCTATACTCTTTCACATGCTATCTCCGGCAATCATGTCCGCTACCTCCTTGCAGACGAAGTGGGACTTGGCAAAACAATCGAGGCCGGGCTTATTATGAAGGAGTTAAAACTTCGTGGTCTGGTCCAGCGCATTCTAATCGTTGTTCCCAAGGGGTTGATAAACCAGTGGATTGAAGAAATGCGGAATCGCTTTGGAGAAACCTTCCATTTACTAATTCCCAAAGATTTCACAGCTCTCCGTCGGATAAACGACGAGGACAATCTCTGGAGGAGGTTCGATCAGATTATATGTCCTGTAGATTCGGTAAAACCTATTGCGACTCGCAGGGGATGGGGTGAGGAACAGATCGATAGATACAATCGCGAGCGTTTTAGGAACCTTATTGCGGCAAGATGGGATCTCATAATAGTGGATGAGGCTCACCGGCTTGCAGGCAGCACTGATACAGTGGCTCGATATCGTCTCGGAAAAGGTTTATCTGAAGCATCTCCCTATTTGCTTCTCCTTTCAGGAACACCTCACCAGGGAAAGACGGAGCCTTTCCATCGTTTGATGTCGCTTATCGATGAAAAAGCATTTCCGGATGTTGACGCTATTCAGCACGAGCGTGTGGCTCCTTACGTTGTCCGTACTGACAAACGCGAAGCTATTGATCTCCGTGGTAATCCTCTTTTTCTGCCTCGCAAAACTCAACTCGTGAAGATAACTTGGGAGCACCAACATAGTAAACAGAGAGAACTGTATGAAGCTGTGACAGATTATGTTCGTGACGGTTACAACCGTGCATTGGAAGAGAAACGCAACTATATCGGTTTTCTTATGGTGCTTATGCAGAGGCTTGTGACAAGCAGCACCAGGGCTATCGGAACAGCGTTGGAAAGAAGGCTTGCCGCGATTGAGAATATGTTAACGGCTGAAATGATTCAGGAACCTGATTTAAATTTGGAGTGGTGGGAGATGGATAGCCAAGAGAGACTTGAAGAGCTTTTGGCACAAAAATTCGAGTCTTTCAAAAATGAACGAGAAGAGATAAAGTCCCTATTATCTCTGACAAGACAATGTGAGCTGTCCCCTCAACCTGATGCTCGTGCAGAGGCGCTCCTTGAATGGATGTACAAGCTCCAGCGAGAGGAAAACGATCCGGATTTAAAATTCCTAGTATTCACTGAGTTCGTTTCGACACAGGAGATGCTCAGGGAATTTTTGGAGATCAGAGGATTTAGAGTTGCTTGCTTGAATGGATCTATGGATCTTGATGAAAGGCATAGGGTTCAGGAGGCCTTCGCAAGAGATGCCAGGGTGATGGTCTCCACAGAAGCTGGAGGTGAGGGCCTGAATCTTCAGTTTTGCCATATTACCATAAACTATGATCTTCCCTGGAACCCGATGCGTTTGGAGCAGCGTATTGGCCGTGTGGATCGTATCGGCCAGCATCATATAGTGCGTGCTTTGAATTTCGTTCTCGAGGATACTGTGGAGCGACGTGTTCAGGAAGTTCTTGAGGAAAAACTCTCAACTATCTTGACAGAATTCGGTGTGGATAAGATGAGCGACGTGCTTGATTCTGCTGAAGCAGAGTTAGATTTCGATAGGCTATATATGGAGTCTATTCTTTCTCCTGAAAGAATAGAGGAAAAAGTGGATGAACTAGCTGATAGCCTTAGAAAGCAGGCCCAGGAAGTGCACACGAACAGGACGCTCTTCCAGAAGGATAAAATGTTGGATCCTTCATTGGCCAACAAGATATCTGGACATCCTTTTCTGCACTGGGTTGAAAGGATGACAACCAGTTACCTTGCCTCTGAGGGTGGGAAGGTTGAGCGAAACCTTTTTGGCTATGACTTGAGCTGGCCTGATGGAAAGGAGATGAAAAACGTAACGTTTACCCGGCGTGACACTGAGAGCGAAAGGGTGAAGATTCTTACACTTGAGGAACCAAAGATTCGGAGTCTTACAAGCTCCCTGCCACGATTTGTTCCCGGTCAATCGATACCTATTATCGAAATAAAAGGTTTACCCGCTGGGATCCACGGCTGTTGGTCCTTGTGGAAAGTGAGTCTAAGCTCCAGCGACCATAAAATGACAAGAGTTTTGGCTCTTTTTCTGTACGAAGACGGGCGAATGCTGATGCCGACCGCGGCTCATATCTGGGATCGTTTTCTTGATGATGGGACTGAAATAACACCCCGTGGCACGGTTCAAGGAACCGATGCTGAAGAGGTTTTCAGAAGGTTAGAGAAACTGGCAAGGACCTATGGTGAAAATCTATTTTTGGAATTGCAAGAGAAGCATCGCAGTCGGGTGGAACAGGAACAGGAGAAAATGGAGTACTTTTTCGGATCTAGAGAGGAAACCATAATGAGAATTGGTCTGGATTCAGTTCGACAGCACCGACTAAAGGAGTTGGATAGTGAAAGGACGCAGTGGGAAGAGAGGCGTGGGCGATGGGAAAGGATAGTGCCTGAACTTGAAGCGATTCTAATTGTGCATGTAGAGGAGAAAGATGGCTAATTGGCGGGAGCATATCCTCCAGCATTTTTATGCGAAAGCTGCAAAGCTTACCATTGTCTCGGACCCGGATCAGCTTCTCCTTGAAGAGAAGGTGTTATCCTCGATTAGGGAAAGAAATTATGAGCTTATACCGTTTGATGATCATGCCGCTTTTCGCTACGCTTATGAGTCCAGATATCGGCAAAGGTGGGATAAGGGAGAAGAAACCGAACAGTCCGTGGTTCTGAGAGTTTCAGACCAGGATCTAGGAAATATCCCCTACGATCTCCTAAGTATTGGTAGGAAACTTTATTTTGGCTTGTCCAAGCTATTTCCCAAACTAAGTTATCCGGTTATAGGTACCTTGGACCAAGCTTATTTGGATCCTCTCTACAGAGCTTATGCAAGTTACAGAGGAAAAGAGTTAGGAGACATAGCAACCAAGAGATTTCTGCTTCGGCATGTCTTTGGTGTTGATCTCGATGTATTGAAGTTACCATTAGATCTATTAAAAATCCTTCTCTCTCGACATTACAGACGCCTCAGATTTCCTAAGGTATTAGACGATTATCTGGTCACACAACTTCGGAAGAATCCCACATTTGACAGATGGCCTCTCGAGAGGATCATACCCGATAGAGAGATTTTTTTCGCTTTCCTACAACGCGAGTGGCCTAATTTTCTGAGGAAAGTTAGAGAGTTGCATGATACCGTAGATATCCCTCTCGACCATCAGGATATCCGTGTATATATCGATAATCTTTTCGTCGAAGGCTATCTCAAACCTGTCGAATTTGCTGGATATGCAGACCTCCCTGGGTGGACAAGGGTTGGGGTGATCTATGATCGAGATGAGGATGAAAGAAGGCGTTTTCTAAAGTTATTTGATAGAGTGAGGAATGAGGTACCGCCTTTAGAATGCTCGCATAAAGAATGGCAGGAATTAGCATTCCGTTGGGCTGAAGTTCTTACACTCCGGTATAACATAGGGAAATTTAATGAAGGTCAGATCAGTGAGATAGAGACCTTTCATGACAGTCTGGAGGAAAGGTTCACAGATTGGATCTTCCGAAACTATAGTCTGCTTTCAAGCATGGCATATCATCCCCGTCCGGTTATGGTTCATCATATAGCGCATTACCTTGCCTCTTGTAGAAACCATGATAGCAAGTCAAAAATGGCCCTTCTGGTTATCGATGGTATGGCCTTAGACCAGTGGTTAGTTATCGAAAATTACCTTACGGAAAGATATCCGGGATGGGTCATGGAAAAAAACTCTGTATTTGCCTGGGTTCCTACTTTCACCTCAATCTCCAGACAATCGATCTTCGCCGCCAAAGCACCATTCTACTTTGCCGAACATCTGACAGATTCAGGTAGGGAAGAGAGCCACTGGCGGAGGTTCTGGGGAGAGAAAGGACTCAGGGATATGAACATAAGTTACCGGATCTACCAAGGAGATCAAGATCTCGAAAACTATGAGGAAATAGATGAGATGATTGAGGATCAAGATCCAATTGCACTGGGTTTTGTCATAAAGAAAGTTGATGATATAATGCATGGTATGAAACTTGGTACCGCCGGTATGCATCAGGACATATATCTGTGGGCTAGAAAGGATCACCTTGCAAATCTCATAAATCATCTCCTGAAGAATGATTTCTCAGTCTATATCACGTCTGATCACGGAAATATATCCGCGAGGGGTGTGGGTAGGCCCAGGGAGGGATCGCTTGTAGAGGTGCGTGGTGAACGTGCAAGGATCTACAGGGAACAAAGCTTTCTGGAACGTGTTCTAAAGGATTTCCCCGATTCGATTCATTGGTCAGAAAAGGGTTTGCCGGAAGATTGCTATGTGCTTTTGTCTAAGGGACGAACTGCTTTTGTGGAAGAAGGTAAGGACACAGTCTGCCACGGCGGAATCTCACTTGAAGAAGTAATTGTACCATTCATAAATATCCAGGAGGAGAAATGAGTTTGGAGATGGTAGGGTTTGATCGTTTCATCAAACTTGAATGGCTCGATGCAATAGCTGGTGCTCTACAAAACCACGAGGATATTTCTGAAATCCGAGAACAGATGAAGGAGATTCTATCGGTTTATTATCCAACTTATGAAGCGCGAAAGAAAACACTAACGGTTCTAAGCAGGATCTGGGTAAAGATTCCAGAAGAGCATAAACCACTTCGTGACGAGGCATTATCATTGATCACGGAAATCGAAGAGGATGATAGATTATGGCTACATTGGGGTTTATGTTTGGTTGCCTATCCTTTCTTCCGTGATGTAGCTTCTATAGTCGGTCGTCTGATCTCGCTTCAGGGAAACACATCACTCTCTGAAGTGCGAAGACGTCTTTTCGAACAGTGGGGACAGAGAAGCAAAGTGGAAAGGAGTTCTCGACATGTTATGCGTAGTATGGTAAGTTGGGAAGTTATTAAGCATACAGATACTCGAGGGGTATATGAGCCACCTCCAAAGCGGGATGTGGGAGCAAGTCAACTTCAGTTCTGGCTCCTTGAGGCATTACTCAGATCAGGAGCAGCAGAAGTCATACCGATCGATCAATTATTCCATATGCCATCGGCTTTTCCATTCAGCTTTAGTGTCTCATCTTCTGAACTCGTAAGGGACGGAAGGTTCAGAGTTCAATATGAAGGTTTAGATTTGAAGATGGTTGGATTAAGATGAGATTCTGAAAAGTGAGGATCTTAAGAAAGAATTGGAAACATGAGAATTATAGAATCGGGACTAGAACAGATATTTTATGAGCTCGTTAGACAGGCAAAGAGAGAAATCATCCTTGTCACACCTTATCTGAAGACGAAACCTATCGAGAGGGTTATCAAGGAGATAAGAAAAGACGTGAAAATTAGGGTGTTAACTAGATTATCTCCGGAGGATTTGAAATCTGGAGTGTCAGATCTTAAAGCTATAGAAAGAATCGTGCAGTCCGAAAATTCCAGAGTGAAGTTTCTGAAAGATCTTCATGCAAAGATATACGTGTTTGATAAGAGGAAGGCTATAATAACCTCCGCTAATCTTACTGAAGCAGGATTAAGCAAAAACATAGAATGTGGGGTTATTCTGGAAGAGAATCTTGATGAAATTAACTTATTATTAGAGAGCTTTGAGTCTTGGTGGGAATCTGGGCGAGATTTATCTTCCCAGATTGAGAGAATGGAAAACGTCGAGGTTGCTTCCTTGATTCATAGAACTCGAAAGGAGGTTTCCAGGGAATCAATCATAGATAATTTGAAACAAATCAAACAATTTGATGAATCACCCTTAGAGGAAACATTGTGGTTCTATGAAAAACCTTTTGGCCATCTTGGCTTAGGACGAGGTGAAGATTTTGGTTGTATGGGACTATGTGAAGATTTTCACTGCAACTTGGTTGGCGTTGAGCCTGGTATCATTATCGGTGGGGAAATTGCTGAACTTGGTGCTTGTCCCCCGGGATTTGAAGATGAATTTGATGCTATTGAAATTAAAAGGTATAGCAATGACATCTGGTTATTCTTCGGAGATGATCGGGAAGGGAGAAGAGTTTTCAGCTTTGTTTTGAATGAAAATAGAGACTTAGTGAAGTCAATTCTCTCTGAAAGATACGAAATACTCTACATAGAAGGTGCTGTAGTAGCCCGGGATAAAGAAGACCTCAATTGCCTACTTCTACATCTTTTGGAGTGTGTAGAGCAGGATAGACAATTTTCCCTACGTTTAACTCGTTACTATGATAGTCCAATAAGGTTCAGAGAATTTGAATACTCTGGATTAGTTGATTGGAGGGTACTTAGGGGGGCAGCCTGTCCAGCAAGGAATTTCGATGTTTTTCTAGTAGATTATGCTTGCTGGTCTAAGTCAGGTGAGTATTTCTTGGTATACGGGATAAATAGAATTGGAAGGCCTAGAGTGCTTATTATTCCCGAAAAACAAGCACCTAAAGGTTCTGATAGCACCTTGAGTAAATACGTTGTGATAAAGGGTTGGACTTACAGAATATCTGAGGATTTATACAGATATTTCAAGTCTCACTCTGATCGATATCAGGCGCTGGTAAACTGGCATTTAGAGCAGCAAGAACATATTCCACCCAGTAGTATTTCTTGGTAGTCTAGGTTATCTTTCCATCGGAGTCCCGGCTTTTTGTTCCGTTATGTAGTGACTTAGTCCATCTATCGGGCATTCGGTAGTTTCTGTTTAAGGTATCTCAAAATCTTCGTTAGTCAGCTGTTTAAATTCAAGTCTGCTTTGAAAAGGGTAGGAGGTAAGATTATGAACATAGATCCCAGACCTAATAAAACGGTGCGCGAGCTACTAACAGATATAAAGGATGGAGAATATGTCATTCCTCATTTTCAAAGAGGATACGAGTGGACTCCAAGTATGGTTGCTGATTTGATTGTTTCAATCATTCAAAATTACTTTTCAGGACTTCTGCTATTTTGGCAGATAAATCCAGAGGTGATTAAAGGTGAAGAGTGGGATCCTCTTTGGGGTGCAGAAAAACCTAAAAATCCCTCTTTTGCAGTTCTTGACGGTCAACAAAGATTAGCCTCTCTATATTATGCGATATGTGGACCACCCAAGAAATTTCCATCTAGAGATTCGTATTATATGTTCTTTTTGGATTTGGGGAAGTATATCTCTGGTTTATATGAAGAAGCCATATTTTATCGTTATTTCTTAAGATATATAAACTTGGATAAGATTATAAGTAGAAAAGATGAATGGATAAAAGAAAGTGTTCTACCTTTACGCCTACTTATGGATCAAAGATTCATTGACAGTCGTGAGTTTAATAATTGGATAAGAGAATATGTCCGAAGATTCATGAAAAATAAAGATGATATTGATGAATACGATCAGCTAAGAGATAGTATTACTGGTGTAGTCCGCGGGATATTGAACTATGAATTTGTTACCTATATACTGGGCGAAGATAGGGAATTATCGGATGTTTGCAGCATTTTTGCAAGAATTAATCAGAAGGGCATGAAGCTTTCCACTTTTGATTTGATGAATGCATTCTTGTTTCCCAAAGGTGTATATCTAAAGAAGCTTTGGGAGAATTTAGATGATAAAGATATCCGAGAAATTGATAGCAACATGAATGAATACTTGCTGAAATTAATGTCACTCTGCAAACAGGATTATTGTTCGTCTAAGTACATATACTATTTGATCCCAGGATATAAGGTAAAGAAGAAGGATGATTTAGGTAAAACGGTTGAACTGATTTTGGTAAAAGATGGTAAAGAGTTTCAGAATCTGTGGAATAAATCCTGTCTTTATACAAAAAAAGCTATTGAAAAAATAATGAATGTCGGGAAAGATGACTTTGGGGCTATTAAGCACGATTTTGTTCCCAATACGACTATTATACCAGTGATGGGAGCTTTACTGATGGAATTTGAAGACAAATATAGAGGTATAGTATCTGAGGGGGAGTTCTATAATATACTATCTAAATGGTATTGGTCTGCGGTAATCTCGGGAGAATACAGTGGTTCGTCTGATACAGTAATGTCCGAGGATTATAGGGATCTTAAGAATTGGTTTACAGAAAGGAAGATATCTGCAATAAGAAGAATCAAAGGCAAAAAACTTGTTGATGAGCAAGACTTGAAGAATTGCAGAAAGGGATCATCTTTATATAATGCTGTCCTATGCTTAATAGCTTTAAGCAGAGTCGAAGATTTTTACACGCTCCGAGTGTTAGATACTGGTACGTATACGGGGGAAAGAATACATGATCACCATATATTTCCTACAAAAGTGAAAGGTGCCCCTCCTGACCATACTAGAGAATTTGGAGCCACCAAAGATTCTATACTGAATAGAACTCTACTTTTTGATCAAACAAACGAAAGGATAAAATCCAGCAAACCTTCCCAATATCTAAAGGAGATTCTGAACAAATTGAGTGGGGATAAAAATAAGCTTGAGGAGCTAATGGGAAAACATTTTATATCCAAAAAGTGCTTAGGTTATCTGGGAAATGATAATTATGATGGATTTATCGAGGAGAGAGAAAAAACAATCAGGGAGAATCTGATTAAGGTAGTCGAATGGTAATTTGTATCGTTTAAGATCGGTCTACAGAATGCTTGACAGGAACAGAGTTACCAAGCTGGTCGGACCTGAGCCTTAGACTCAGCGGCCATCCCCGTGGTGTCATAGCCTCTAAGGAGCGATCCACAGTTGACATCTGCAATATATAGATTCTTGCAGATTCTATCAAGCCAAATCTCTCCGGTAATATAAAACCAGAGTATTCAACAGGCCATGAGATTCAGTCTGTCAGCGATCCGAGCCAGATTGGTGTTTGTAGCAAGCTCTAACCTCAGCTATAAACTGAAGTCTACCGAAACTGTGGATCGAACATAACGGCGTGATAGACCGTTTCCATATTCTCCGTGAGGGATGTTTCGACGGTCAGTTCGTGAAGAGTAACGAAAGCGCGGTTGAGGTTCTGAGAGCAAACATCAAAAGCTTCTTAAGAACCACTTAAAGGATATCGAAGAGATTGTCCAACCCAGTGATGCTACAGGTTCCGGTATGTGCGTGACCGCTACGCTCGAACCGCTATCTTCGCCAGCGGAGGCGGTAGTTCAGTTCGCCCGTTATCAGTTCTTCCTGAATGTCTTCCGGGATTTCGATCAGATATACCTGCGATAGCCCCGTCTCGTTCGACGTGAAGACCACCTTCGTTGCGTCCCGATTGAAGGACGGATGGGGGTGCGTGACGCCCGGGTGCCCGAACCGCAGTGGCGGATTCACGAGTTTAGCGTATCGGCCTGATGGTACGTGAACGAGAAAGATCCCTTCCATCGGCCAGTTCGTGTCGGCTACCACCCATTGCCCATCGGCACTGGAGGCCGAGTGGCAGAAATACGGGCCGCCGCAGATCATCTTCTTTGCCGTGTCATCCACGCTGGCGGTGGCGATACCGTGGCCGGGTGGCAAGTACGTGCCGATGCGCACGTCGTGTTGACCATGCCATGTACAGTGTGAGAACTGCTGTGGCCCCGGGATTCTTCGCAGATTGTTCCCCTCGATGTCGCACGTATACTCCCCGTCGGGGCCGATGAACGCCAGGATTGTGCCCGCGTAATTCGATGTAAGGTGGCCACGAGGGTATCCGTGCCCGAACGTCACCGTCTCCGTACCGTCGGTGCGGAATCGGACGACCATCCGTGTTCCATCCCCAGCACTCCCGATGGCAAGGTAGTAGGTGCCGTCACCGGTCAATGTGGACGGACCGAGACTGCGGACTTCCTCACACTCTGCGATCACCTGCTCCTTGAACGTGTCAACATTAAGCGCCAACAGGGCATTGCCCCGCACGCCGTAGATGACCCTTGCGATGTCAGGAGAGGGGATCGGCGAGCCGAAGGGGTGTTCCTCGTCGCTGAGCTGCACTAAGTTGCTGCCATCCACGTCCACCCGAAAAAGGTCCCACCCGGAATTGCGACTGGCCACACGCTGCGAGAGAAACAACAGGCTCCGATTATCTGCCGTGAAGTTCGGGTGTTCAAAATAGAGGGACCGGCTGTGCAGGGGAGCGTTGGTGAGTTGCCAATAGTACACCCCGGTTTCCGGGTCGCGCAGCTTGATCCGTTCCCACTCATACGACTGCCCGCGCTGTCCGGCGTATACCGAGGCACAGACGATAAAGGACAGGAGAACAAAAGCCGTTCCCCACCATGCTACAGCCACTTCAATGTGCATCATTGGTCTCCTCCGAATTGAGCATTTCCTTCCGGCGCAAAGTAGATTATCATATGGGCACGCCCTATCCCTGTGACAAGGTGACTCTCGGTTAGGAACTCATCAGGCATTCGAGATCACCTGTTCTTCGTCAATTACAGCCGCCACGTACTCCAGGGTGGCTTGCACCATTTCCCGATTCAACTCAGGATAGGCTGCGAGAATCTGGTCGACTGTATATCCGCCCGCCACCATTCCAAGAATATTTCTGACCATAATTCGTGTTCCGCGGATCACGGGTTTCCCCGAACAAACCTTAGGGTCAACAGCTATAAAGTCTTTCATTATCAAACCCTTCAAGATGCTTCTGTGGTTTCTCGACGTCTGCTTCTCCTGGCCTAATCCCCACTTCTTCTCTAAGCAACGGGTTAATTCCCCTCTCCGCTTGCGGAGAGGGGGTGGGGGTGAGGTTTCAGAAGCAGGCAACAGAAGCTTCGTAAAAAATGCTTAAACAATGGCCTATATTGATTAGGTAGCTGAGAGAATCTCCTTCAAGCCGCAAGCTAATATAATGCAGGTAGTATGTATGTCAAGCCCGATTTGCCGAAAGATAGTCTGGGTCATCGGATTTGCATGGGCAGTGGAGTCAATTTCCCAGAATCGATGCTCCCGGCGGATAACACACGGATATTGACAAAACCCTCTTTGTTTTATAAATTGCAGCTTATAAAAGGGGGAGTGGTTTTGGTGATCACGGTGGAAGTGCTCTGAGAAAATAACTCGAGGAGGAGCTATTTTCAATGGATGATATACTGGATGAGATTATCAGGAGAATTGTGGATAGTGTAGATCCGGACAGGATAGTTCTTTTTGGCTCACGGGCTAAGGGAGAAGGTAAAGAGGGAAGTGACTACGATATATGTGTCTTAAAGAAGCATGTTAGGAACAGGAGAAAGCTTGCCCGGAAGATTTACCATGAGCTTTTCGGTGTGGGTGCATCTGTGGATGTCATCATCGAAACTCCGAGGAGATTTGATGAGCTGAAGGATAAGTGGTTTCTGGTATATAGTCAAATTGCAGATTCCGGGAGTGTAGTATATGAAAAATAAGGAATTTGTAATAGAATGGCTGAAAAGAGCGAGGAGTAACCTTGAAAGAGCAAGAATCGGGAGGATAAGAGAGGAAATACTGTATGAGGATCTCTGTTTCGATTGTCAGCAATCGACAGAAAAAGCATTAAAGGCATTGCTTATCAGTTTCAACAGACAATTTCCGCCTACCCATTCCATAGCGAGACTTTTGGAGATAATTTCGCAAGCTGGGTTCGAAATTCCCGAAGAGGTTCTGAAAGCTATGGACTTAACGGATTATGCTGTGAAAACAAGGTATCCTGGAGAAAGTGAACCAATTACGGATAAAGAGTATAAGGAAGCGTTATTGATTGCTGAAACTGTCTATGACTGGGTGTCTGATGCTATAATGAGAGATGACCGACGAAACCATTCTTGAAGGTAGCCATACCACATAGAGATATCCTGGGAGGCTTGAAGCCCCCCTCTCCGCTTGCGGAGAGGGAACGGGGGTGAGGTTCCAGGAACAAGCAATAAAAGCCTCGTAAAAACTACACAACTATAAGAAATGCAAGCGCTTCTATAGGGCAGGGCATGCCCTGACCCTACGGAAGCTCCGCAGGTCACTATCCAGAATCTTGCTCAGATAATTTCTCAACCTTCCACAGAAGAATTCACACGGGCAGACTAACCGATTGCATATGACAATGGATCAGTGTGATCAGTGATCATCAGTGTAATCAGTAATTCAGTTGCACTGCCTGAAATCTTTCCATGCGATGGCCCATCGGAAAATTATATTTAGTTTGCGTGAAAGAAGTAAGATGAATATCTTTTGTGTGTGAACGTCAATACGAGTCTGATTATCCCTGCACTGGAAAACAAGGGGGATGGATGAAAATCGTGATAACCGGCGATTTGCATCTGACTACCAGGAAAGACAATCCCGAGCGATACCGTACTCTGGAGGACATTCTCTCCCAAATGATCGAGGGACACATCAATGCGATCATCATCTCCGGGGATCTGTTCGATGCTTCCAGTCAGAGCTATGCTGATTTCGAGGCATTGTGCAGGGACCACAGTTGCCGCGAAATCAAATTCTACATAATTCCGGGTAACCACGATATCGATATCAACAATACCGCAATCGTCGCAGATAATGTACACGTCATTACGGAGCCGGAACTAGTCCCCGTGGATCCGGATGGTCCGGATTTCCTCTTCCTGCCCTACGGGAAATATAAAACGATGGGGGAGGGGATCGCGCCGTTCGCGCCGGGACTGGCTCCGGATAAGTGGATTCTGATCGGCCATGGCGATTGGGCAGAGGGACTGCGGGAGATCAATCCCTATGAACCCGGAGTCTATATGCCCCTTACCAGAGAGGATGTGAGGACGTATCGGCCTGCTAAGGTTTTCCTGGGCCACATTCACAAGCCACTGGACAGACAGAAGGTGCACTACGTCGGATCCCCTGGCGGACTGGATATCACGGAAACCGGACGCCGGAGGTTCCTGGTCTACGATACCGGGACCGATGAAGTGGAGCCACAATTCGTGGACACGGATGTAATCTACTTCAATGAATCCTTAGTAATCCTGCCTGTCGAGGACGAACGTACATACCTGCGCGAAGAGATCGAATCGCGCATAGCTTCCTGGGGGATTTGCGAGGAGGATTGCATGAAAGTTCA
Source organism: uncultured bacterium (assembly GCA_964611725.1). Classification (GTDB taxonomy): domain Bacteria; phylum Latescibacterota; class CAZTBA01; order CAZTBA01; family CAZTBA01; genus CAZTBA01. The sequence continues at coordinate 2,879 of CAZTBA010000048.1, read as the reverse complement.
GGTTCGGGTGAAGGTGAGGGGATACTCGTCCGATAGAAGATCGCTGATGCAGACGCTCAATGAGTGTTTCAGAGGATACAGCTTCTATATGGATGAGGAGCCGGATATCTCGGAGGTGTACGTTTCTAACGATCTGGACCGCAGCTATATAGCTGAGAGGGTCAGAGGCAAGATTTCCGGGTTCGAATGGGCCTCCGGATTGGCTGACCCGGATAAAGAACAGATCATGCTGGCTGCTCTGCGCGTTATCTACGGGGAATAGCTATGTCTGTCCGAATTGAGGAGATCACCGTTCGGGACCTTGGGCCGATATCGGATTTCAATATGAGACCGGGAAGTCTCAACCTGATCTACGGCCACAATGAACAGGGCAAGACATACTTAGTGGAATTCATCATCAAATCGCTTTTCAGGAATGCATCCGGTTGGAATTTGCGCGATCTGTCCGCGAGAGGCAGGATCAAGGTCTCGGGCATAACGGATGAAGTGGTCTCGTTTTCGCCATCGTCCCGACATAAGCTGGAGGACTACTGGGAGGAAGCCGATAAGGGCTTTCCACTGAACATGGCCAGACTGCTGGTGATAAAAGGGGCTGAGCTGAGCATTGCGGAAAATGAACCGGGCGGGATCAATAAGGCTATCCTGAAAGAATATCTTTCGAGCGAGATGGTTCTGGACTCGATCCAGTCGAAGATATCGACAACGATCCAGCAGTCGAAAATCGGTGATGGCATTATTGAGGGGCACAGCCGCGGTGAGATCAAAAGATGGAATGAGCTGGTTGAGGGCCTGAACGGTATTAACAGGCTATTTGACCAGATCGATGAGGTCTACTCGGGTGGCCGCCGTGAGTCCCTGAACGATAGATTGACGAAATTGAAAGGCTCGATTGAATCCATGCTAAAGGCCAAGCGGTACCTGGCATACCGGCTTGACCGGGAGATCGTGGAACTGAAGGAAGAGAAGAGGAAGCTGCCAGAGGAGGAGTTGGAGTCGCTGAAGGGAAACTTTCAGCTCTATAGACAGAAGGCTGGAGAGTTTGTCAGAAAGCGAAAGAGGCAGGAGGAAAGGGAGAAGAGCAGCAGTGGCTATACCTGGCTGGAAAAGGCTATAGGCGAATATGAAAGGCGTGCGGATCGGGGGGAAGTGAAGTCCAGTCGTGCTTATCCCACCCTTGCAATACTATCGTTTGTTGCAGCGGCGGCACTGAGTTTTTTTGACGTGCCTGTTGGAACAGTGATAGCGTTTGTCTCTGCGGGCTTATTCGGATGGCTATATGTCAATCAACTGAGAGGATCGATTTCGCGATCTGCCAATGTGGATGAAATACGGAAGATCTCCACAGAGTTTGAAAGGAGATTTGGCAGGGAGTTAACCGATATTGCGGCGATGCTGGAGATCAAGGTAGAAATCGAGGAAGATTATCACAGGGCCAGGTCGCTCGAGGAGGAGCTGGGGGAGGATCGGAAAAGCTTGGAGTCTCTCGAGGATGCCATCTCTGATCAACTGTACCGACTCACGGGCAAAAAACACGACAGGAATTCCTGGGGGGAAGCGATCTCAGGGATCGAGAACAGGTTGAGGGATCTCGGGGCCCAGATCGATCGAAGGGAAAGGGAGCTGATCAGACTCGGGGTTGATGAATCAGATTACCTGCCTGAGGAAATGAATATCGAATACGACGGATCCCGACTGTCCGAGCTGGAGGCGGAGCGGGAAGAAACAGGGGAGCAGCTTGAAGGGGAAAACACGAAGCTCGGGAATCTGAAGCAGAGGATCTGTCAGGAGACCGATGATGATATCTCGATCGGGTGGGAAGAATTGATCGAGCATTTGAGGGAAAAGCGCGGAGAGGTGGTGGATGAATACAAAGGGCAGACGTCGGAAATTCTGGCGAAGATCCTGGTCAATGAAGCATTGGAGGAAATCAGGGAAAGGGAGGACGAGAAGATCAGGGATGGTCTGCGATCCGATATTGTGAAGGAACCACTCTACAAGATTACGAAGCGGTATCACAGCATTGACCTTGAGGGCGATCAGTTGAAAATCTCAGATCCGTACGACGATTTTCACCTTTCGGATCTGAGCACAGCGGCCCAGGAGCAGGTTTTGCTGGCGCTGCGGATCGGGTTCGCTTCGAAGATCGCGGGCAGGGAGGGCCTGTTCCTGATCTTAGACGATGCCTTCCAGCATTCGGATTGGGAGCGAAGGGAGTGGCTGCTGGACGAGGTCGTCGGGCTGGCCCAGCAGGGCTGGCAGATCCTTTACCTCACCATGGATGACCATATCAGAGGTTTATTCGAGGGCAGGGGCAGAGCGGCCTTCGGAGGTGAATTTCGGTTTAAGCAGTTGGACGGAAAATAGGGAACGGGAGGGGAAATGGGTGTTTTCCCAATGAGGGATTTTGAACCTGACAGCCGGTATTTCCGCGACGTGTTCCTCGAAAGGAAAGAGATCAAAAAGAGAATTCCGGTATTCGAGATAGGCATAGACGGCGAACTGGTGGCGGAGGCATTCCGTATCTGGGGTGAGGAGTGGAGTGGATCGATCGAGGATTGGATCAAGTTCTACAGATACGTCGGCTACGATTGTTATATCACGCCGGCAATCCCCGAGTTTCCGCATAAGGAGCGAATTTCGGAGATTGACAGGGTTCGTGACTGGGCGAGCCTCCGGGGGATGATTACAAGCTGGGAAGATTTCGAGCTTTACCCCTGGGGGCGGATAGCGCAAAGTGTGCCCAAAATCGAGCAGAGCCTCACGGAGATCACCATGCAGCTCCCCGATGGGATGGATATGATAGTGGTCACCGTCGGGCCTTTCGAGTCAGTCATGGAGAGACTCATGGGCTATGAGGCGTTCTTCTACCTCCTCCACGA
>CAZTBA010000047.1:0-21266 GCA_964611725.1 uncultured bacterium | reverse complement strand
GTTCATATCGTCCAGACCCGGTCGCACCCATGCCTCGGGGTATCGCTTCCAGTGGATGCAATCACGGCTGACCATGAAGATGGAATCGTTAACTCCCGGATATGGATGATCGGGCTTCGTGATCCGTTCCTGCACATATCGGTTGGGGAAGGCGAGGTAAATATGTTCAGCACCGGGACATGGCAGTGTGGCATTGGTATACAATTGCATATCCCTGCATTCATCGTCATACTGGTGATGCACCGCCTTCGTCCAATTGATAAAATCCTTGGACGTCGAGCTCTGAATGGCACGTATCACAGTAGGCTTCGGCCCAAGGACATCCGCTTCACCCTTTCCCGGAGACAGGTTTTCGAAGTAGCGCGTAAAGCACCGATAGCAGCCGGCGAATGAATCCCAGAATGCTGTGTTCACGGTATCGAAAGTTCCCTCCATTTCGATTGGACGATCGGACATAGGCTTCCAACGGATGCCGTCCGGCGAACACATGGCGTATAGCGACTTCCACTTGCTGCTCAGTCCTTTGTATCGCTCTTCGGGCTTGCGGTCGGGATTTGTGTCGATAAATGCCGGTGGTACACGCGGTGGGCCGCCAACAAAGATAATGTTGTTCTCTTTTAACCCCTGAAACTCGAAAAGGCCAAGGCTGGGACGCTCGAAGCTTTTGCCCCCGTCCGTGCTTTCGGCAAGTGTGATGATCTGATGGTCCTCATTCCCACGTTCGGGTATGCTTGCACGACAATACAGGCGAATGCTCCCCCCTTCCTGCACCAGGCTCAGGAAAGATCCGACATTGTCTTCCCAGGGATGGTCCAGTTCGATCGCAACTTCACGTCGCTCCGGATGTTGTAACTGCAGAAATGCACCCTGAATATGATCGATCAGATGATCGTCAACGAAAAGTTCAAGCCGTGTACCTATCTCCACCACTTTATCCATCGTAACCCTCCGCAGCATTTGCAGAAAGAAGTCCGCTATCTTTCAGAGACCAAACACCCGTTTCGGAGTTTTCAGATATGCGTTTTCCACGAATTCCAGTGCGTAGCTTTCATCGATCGTCCCATCTGCTATCGACATCTCCAGCACATCCGCGATCAGTCTGCGCATAATGCTGTCAATGCCCGTAATGCTTTCGGGTGTAAAGCTGTCAGATCCCCAGCACATCCGGTCGTGCGGCACCACGGCCAGCCATTCCCCGAGCGCCTGGCGGAAACGGGGCGGGGTCATCCAGCCGATCCAGGTGAAGTCTATGATAACGTTCCGGAACATCCCTGCCAGATAGCTTGTCTCGCCAACGTATGGATTGCCTCCGTGCAGCAGTACAAAGGTGATATCCCGATAGCGCGGATCGACCAGGATGTTGTGGAGAAGCATGGGGTTGGACTGTTCGAGGTTTGCGTGACCCCATATCTGAAATCCGGTGTGGATGACGACCGGCAGGCCGTTGCGGCCACAGGCCTCGAATGTGTGCCGTAATGCGTAGTCATGCACCATGCGAAAATCTTCTTCGGTCATATCATTCTTAAGGGAAAATGCCGCACGGGCCTCAACCAGCTCCGGATCGGAGATATAAAGTCCACTCGTGTAGGCGATGGCGGTCTTCATCCCGACCACGCCGAAGGAGCGCCAGCCGTCGATAGCTTCGTCCAGTGTCTCCAAATAGTCATCCAACGTATGTAACTGTCCGAAGAGATTGCATAAACTCTCATAGTAACGGTAGTCGGAATCGTCGAAATCGGGACAGGGATACTGCCCGTCGCCGCTTACTGCCCCATCGATGTAGGCTAAGTAGGCCAGTCTATGATTCTGCGGACAGTCACTGAAGGGGCGCGATTCTCCGGGATTGAAGCCGGAGAATGCCACTTGTCTGCAGATCCCGGCTTTATCCATAGCGTAGCTTATTGCTTCCCATGCCCCGTTCGCGCGAAGCTCGGCCGCTTTACGGAAGATCTCGGGGGGCGCGCCCGGGCGCACAAACGCCCCCGGATCTATGTCGTAAAGGACACGGCATCCCTCGGCTGACACACGAGAGTCAATGAGCGACTGGGTCGTAGGGAAATGTCCGTACTGCGAAACTTGTTCCTGCAGATCCGGATAAGAATCATCCAGGTGTGCATGGGTATCGATACGTTCCATGTTCAGAGCAGCTTCCCGAACTGTTTTTACTTTGGCCATCGCATTCTCCTTGTCTTCTCTTTAAGAAGTCCATCAACAACAATCAGATTACTTGATAATGCACTACACTCTGAAAAGCAAGATCTTTTTCGTCTTTTCCGAGAAATGGACCTGCTCGTGCCACAGGGTAAGCTGCCGTCTCTGCACCTGTCTTTGCGATAATGGAGGCGCTCCGCGGGGCGTCTTAGTCTGCAAAACGCAAATCGGTATAATACCATTATCCGTCAACACGTCCGGCCAGAAATTTATTTTTTCTCTTGGAATCCATCTTTTCACTATTGACTCTTGAGATAAATCATATATTTTTAGTTCGACACCGGGGCACCCGTCCGGAAACTCTGTCGCCTTTAAGTCAGGAATTCGCCAATGGGAGAGGAGAAGAAGAAATGGGAACGAAGAAGACGAAGGCTACCCTATTATTGACATGTTTTGTGTTGCTTCTGAGCTCTAAACTGTCTGCCACTACTGTTGAGAAATGGCTTGAAAAGGCCAATACGCCACTAACTGCTGTTCCCGGAGAAGTGAGGAAGTTATTTATCAAAGATATGGAAGATATAAGACAACCCGTGCCAAATGCTATTAGCTTCCTTTCCGTGAACAAGGATAAGTATCCAAAATTGAGCATACTGTCAGGCTCTATCCTCCGTGTTGACGATGATGGAAGGCTTTTTCTCACCTTTGAGCTTTCCGAATATAATTCCGATATTGCGCCGGGAATCCAAGGTCTCGGTGGAAGGATTGAGCACAATATGGGCGAACGGTACGGATTTATTGAAGCCTGGATCCCTTACGACAAAGTTGTCTCTGCGGCAAAGATCTCTGGAGTGAGAAATATTGGTCCGACCCCGATGGGGTTTTCTCAGACAGGGAGTGTAACGAGTGAAGGTGATACGCTTCATCACTCGGATGATCTGCGTAGTGAATCATCCTATGATGGCTCAGGAATAACGGTCGGGGTCATTTCCGATGGCTGCACTAACTGGACAGACGCCAGAGACAGTGGTGATCTGCCCTCTTCCGTCAATGTAATCGATAACAGCGTGGGCGGAGATGAGGGAACAGCGATGATGGAGATCGTGTATGATTTGGCTCCCGGTGCTGCACTGGCCTTTTCCGAAGGTGTTGAGTCTCCTGCGGAGTTTATAAACGCCGTAGATAGCTTAGCTATCATTGGATGCGATGTCATTGTCGATGACATTACCTGGTCAAGCGAACCGTTTTTTGAAGATGGTAGCATAGCAGATGCCTGTAACAATGCGGTTGATGGCGGAGTCTTCTATTGTTCTTCGGCGGGAAATTATCGCGAGGATCATTATCAAGGAATAGCAGACCTTACACCTGGGCCTGTAACAATTCATGGAGATAGTTACACCAATGTTCACGCCTGGGATGGAGTATCCGATCATACATTTTACGCTACTGCTCCTTCGGCCCCGTACAACGGCACTATTATCCTGCAATGGAGCGACAAATGGGGTTTATCCAATAACGACTATGATCTCTATGTCCATGATGCCGATGCTGACACCTTAATAGCTGCCTCAACATATGGTCAAAATGGCAATGATGCCCCCTATGAATTCGTCTCTTTTCCAGGGCTATCCAGAAACGTTGATATCGTGGTACACAGATACAGTGGCGATGAAACTCCTGAGTTGGAGCTATATTTCTGGGGCTCCTGGTCAAATTATGAGTACAATACACCTGAAAACAGCACCTATGGTCATGCCGTTGCAGAAAACGTTGTCGGCGTCGCCGCTCAAAGATATTATCAATCCTCAACGGAGTATTTCAGCTCCGTCGGTCCTGCTACACTCTACTGGCCAGGAGGAAGCTCTTATACGAGGGATCAGCCTCTGATAACCGGTTGCGACGGCGGAAAAATTACAGGCGCTGGTGGATTCGGCTCCCCTGGTGGATCGGGATATAATAGATTTTACGGCACTTCAGCCGCTGCACCCCATGTTGCAGGACTTGCCGCCCTTGCTCTGGACATGGATGATACCTTAACACCTGCGGAAGTTAAGAATATGCTGATAAATAGCGCTACAGATATAGAGGATGCCGGCTACGATTATAAAAGCGGATGGGGGAAAGCAAACGTAGTATCCTGGGCCAATTCCAATAACGTGACCAGCACAGGAACATATGACTTCGAAGACGTTTCTATTAATTTTACCGAATTAGTAGGTTCCGGAACTGTTTACGTAGAATGCTATCCGGGTGTATTTCCCGACAACCTGGTTTCGGGAAATCCTGTTAAAAGGAAATTCATTATTACCAATCCTTCCGGCATAACCAGTTTCTCTGCAGAATTGACTTTGAGTTATATCCAGCAAGAATTTGATGATAGTGATATTCCGGATGAAACCTCGCTTTACTGTGCCCGTTGGACAGGTTCGGCCTGGAGCCCTTACGCAAGCACTGTAAACACCGTCAGCAATACGGTCACTTGTACAACATCTGATTTCTCCGATTGGGGAATCGGTGGAACTGACGGATCGCTTCCGGTGGAGCTCAATTCCTTCGCCGCCACAGTTAGCGATGGCAATATAACCCTGAAATGGGCTACAGAAAGTGAAGTGGACAACCTGGGTTTCCACGTCTATCGTGCCACTGCGAAGGATGGCGTCTACGATAGAATCACTCCCATCCTTATCCAGGGTGCAGGCAATTCCTCCACCAGAAATGAATACATTTTCACTGATTCGAATATAGTCAATGGCGTGACCTACTGGTACAAGCTGGAAGATGTCGCCTATGACGGGAGGACAACCACGCATGGTCCGATAGCAGCTACAATTGCCCGGAGTCCTATTCCGGACCACTATGATCTGGCAGCCAACTTCCCGAACCCCTTCAATCCTCATACAGTAATCGCGTATCAGCTTCCCGAACCATCGGGAGTGAGGCTAACTATCTACAACGCAGCAGGCCAGATCGCGGAGGTATTGGTGGAAAAGGACCAGAATGCAGGTTTCTATCAGGTGTTATGGGATGCGAACGGATTCGCCAGCGGTGTATACTTCTATCGCCTGGAGGCTGGTTCGTTCGTCCGGACACGAAAGATGGTAAAGATCGAGTAGAATATGCTTATTTGATTATCTTTAGATTTTCATACCAATCTGGATCTCGTGAAGCAAGGTGATCTTCCACTTATCGTTGCAGTGTAGAGATGAGATGCTCCGGTGGAGTATCTCTGAAGTTCCAGGTTACTATATAAAACGCAGAACGCTATAAGCCAGGCGTTGCCGTTATCAGGACACACTCTGCCTTACCAGGACATTCCCCTCACAATCCAGAAACTCCATTTGATCGCCGTTCGATCGCCTTTCCGCCAGATGAACCAGATAATAGATCGTTGGGGTTAATATATGCAGGTTGTTCAGCAGTGGCTCGGTGTATTTTATGTCACCATAGGTCGCGCCATCAAAGTGATGTTTTTCGCCCACGTGATTGTTCCAATCGACCCCCTCGGTGAGGAAACCGAATTCCCCATGGTGGTGCTTAGCTATAGCACGCAGGATTGTCAATCCGGCAAGACTGTACTCACGCCGATGGCGCTGGTCATCAGCCGCAGCCTCAAAATAGGCCTGAGCCGCCTCCGCATTCTCCCATAGGTAACTGGTATCCCACGAATCCTCCATGTATAGCAGACCTTTGGTCGCTACATTATTGCGATCCTGCGTAAGCCGGAACTGCCCCAGACCGGCAAGTGCCACTTCATATGCAAATCTTCTCAGTCTTTCATTATCGAGGACATCTGCTGCTCGGCGAAGCGTTCGGAAGGCAACGGCATAGGATACGCACTCAGCCCGATCGCAGGTATCATGGTTGATGCTCCCGAAGAATCCCCCGCTCCTTACAAACACGTCACACTGTTCTGTCAGCAGTTGACGATACTGGTCTTCGCCGAGACTGATCAGGCCCGCAAGCAGGGCCAGGACGAACAGCCCATCCCCACTTCCGTCGAACAATGGATCATCTTGTCGTGTCCAACTGCCGTCAATGGCGCAATAACGCGGCCACCAGCCGTTGTCGGTCAGCCGCACATTGCCGACCACCCAATGCGCCGTCAATTTTACCACGCGCCGCATCAGGGCTGCCTTCTCGGAATCTTCAACTTCATGGGAGAATTCCAGCAGTTGATGTGCCACCTTGCACATGGAGCCGGGGCAGAACCAGTCGTTTTTGGCCTCGTAGTTGATGAAGAGTTCTCCCGTAGGTATATGGCGATAGCTGCGGATGTAGCCACTGTCGAAGTCTACTAAGCCATCCTCCAACACATGTTCGAGAAGCGAAAGTGCCGTCTCAACCAATGCCTGATCGCGTGTGAATCTGCCGAATGCATGGAGTTCCTGGGCTCCACCGACCGCATTTGCAGCCCAACCCGGGCCCTCCAGAGGCCCGAATACGTGCCACAACTGCGGCTCACCCTTCTCGTCCACAAAGCTTGAGGTAGCACAGGCATGCCCATTATGTTCCGTCATGCACGTGCTCCTCACGAAGCGCACCGATTCGGATGCACTCTGAAATACACTGCAATCGGTATCCTCAGACACTTCGACAAGCGGTCCACAGAAACAACCCATATCGGTCATAGCTCTCCACTCCGGGTTAGATGCATTTGGTATTCTCATCGTATATGGCAAGTATGTTGTCGAGAGGTATATCTTCGATATAACTCTGGCTGCCGCAGAGTATATAGCCACCCCGTTCGCGGGTGAGGTCGATATACGAACGCACCTCTGCCCGCACATCCTCCACAGTGCCAAAGGGAAGGGTCGTCTGGGTGTCCACACCCCCGTGAAAACTCAGGCGATCCCCAAAATCCCTTACGAGGCTCGCAAGGTCCATCCCTGCCGCAGCTACCTGAACCGGATCAAGGACATCTACCCCATCCTCGATGAAAATCGGGATAATGTCGCGGATGGCTCCGCATGAGTGTTTCATGACCTTGCATCCATACTCATGGGAAACATCGAAGTAGCGTTTAAGTGGCATACGGATAAAGCGTTGAAACATCTCCGGCGAGATGAACAGGCCCCTTTGAGTGCCGAAATCGTTACCGAAAAACGTAATGTCTATCATTCCGTTCGCCGCCTCTAAGTAGCGCCGTGTTGCCTCAACTTCGTAATCGACCATGCGGTTGATGATGGCCTCCACCACATCGGGCTTCGTCGTCATCCAGATAAAGAAGTTCTCCTGCCCGATGAGCCAGCCAATCTCGTGAAAGAAGGGGCTCCAGGGTGCACCAAAGGTGGCATATTCACCATAGTATTTCTCACATTCTTCCGGGATACTGGAATAGTCGAGTTTATTTGGATCTGGCCACTGATGGTTATGGACATCCTCGACGGTCGTCTCCTCATCGAATGGAGAAATCCAGTTGGGTTGTCCATCACCCGGATCAAATTCCCTCTTCCGCGCTCCCCACATGTCACAGGTATATCCGTCAGCATCCGGGCCAGTCCCAGGCTGATAATAATCGAGCCAGATACGTCGCATATCCACATTCAATGCCTGAAGCAACTCCTCATAATCTGTGACGCCAAGTCTCTCCATAAGGCGGTCGGTGACCTCCTGTAGCGCGCCGAAGTCTGCTGGCGTACGGTCCGTTTTCTTATGATCGATGGCAAGTAAAACACGTTCACGCGGTGTCATATCCGAATCCCTTTCCTAATAGCAACCCCTGTTGTCACTCCAAATTTCATAATCCAAACGTAATACGCTTTCAGTCCCATGTCAACTAAGATTTTTCCACGTTTTGAGGGTTGCTTTTCATGGTTGGAACTTGTATGTTTAAGACCTGTTTGATCTCAGATTCTGGGTCCATTAAATAATTGACAGCAATTTGTGTCTCTAAGCAAAGCGTCTCTCTCTTAGATGACGCATGTCATCGCTCAACTTAGGGCAGGGCATGTCCTGCTCAAAAGTAAGACAGCCTATTTTTAGGAGGACTCGATGAAGAACATGATCCTGATCATTACGGATACCTTCCGGTATGACAACCTGGATGAAAAATCCGAAAGGTTGGTCCGAACTCCGGAGCTTGACAAGTTTGCCGGAACCCGAGCCACAGCAATCGAGAAATTCTTCACAGGGAGCTTTCCCACCATACCGCACCGCGCCGATTTCGCTACCGGCACCCTGGGCTGGCCTCACTATGGTTGGCAGCCGATAGACCAGAGCAGCCCAAACCATGTGGCCTCCATACTCCGGGATGCCGGCTATGTATCACAGCTTATCTGCGACTGTCCTCACCTTTTCAATGCAAGATTTCAGCACGCCTTCGATGCAGCATTCCAAAGCCGGGGCCAGGAGGGTGACAGATATCTGCTCCGTCTCAACGATCCGATAGAGACAGTAATGCCAGTAGAAAAGACACGCTACCGCCCTGTGTTTCAAGGTCATACACTGGCAGATACCCACCGCTGGATGAACCGCAACCCGAAGTGTGAGATCGAGACCTTTCCTGCCAAAACCGGACAGACAGCAATCCGATGGCTTGAGGAGAACTATAAGGCCGACCCGTTCTTTCTATGGGTAGATTTCTTTGATCCCCATGAGCCATGGGACCCGCCGGAGTACATGGTCGAGCGGTACAACCCTGAATATTCGGGTATACCGATGTTGCATCCCAACTACGGTCCATCCTCCGATTATTCTCCTGAGGAGTTAAAGAACCTCCAGGCACACTATGCCGCCGAGTCCGAGATCGTCGACCGCTGGATCGGAAGGGTCCTGCAGAAGATCGATGATCTGCAATTGTGGGACGAGACAATTGTCGTTGTAACAGCCGACCACGGCATGTCGATCGGCGAACATGGGCGAACCGGCAAAAGCAACATCCATCCGCGTGATGACCGCTACTGGCCGATTTACCCGGAGATCGGGCACGTACCTTTTCTCATCGCCGGAGGTGACGTCCCCATCGGACAAAGCCTTGACCTTATCGCACAGCCCATAGATATCCTGCCCACGATGTGCGAGCTTGCCGGCGCCCAGGTCAACCCTCCGGAAGGATTTCATGGCAGGTCCTTTGCGAGTGCTATCCTGGAGGGTCGGAACTCCCACAGGGAGTACGCCGTAAGCGGATGCCACATCCGTTCACAGGATACGGCAATCCCGGCCAAAGCGGTCACGCCGTTTCTTGTTACCGAGCAGTGGGGCTATGCGCCGGTCGGGGCACATGGAGGACCTGAGCTTTACGATCTGACAAAGGATCCGTTCGCAGTCCGGGACATTGCTTCGAGGAACATCAGCACTCTTAAGAAACTGCATAAACAGTTTTTAGAGCACCTGTACGAGTACAGCGCTCCCGAACCTTTCGTGCACCTCTTCAAGCGCACCGGAAAGGCATAGATGTGCTGTGTTCGAGCTTGAGTCCATGATCCATAAAAAGATGTCGATTTAATCGAGGGTCTTCCTCAAAAGTTGCCGTTTTCTGAGCCTTTTCACATACTGTGAGATTGAGAGAACTAACAGGATAACGAACAACAGGCCAATGACCTTATTCGGTATTTCGACCGTGTGACCAAAATATGCCAAGATATAGAAACGGGGAGCCCGGCCAAGAAAAGTAGCCGACAGGTATCTTTTCATCGGATACCCGCTGGTCGGGGCGATTATCCTGAACGGGTAGAACGGTACCGGAGAGAACGCTGCGACGACCAAGCTAATAAAAGGCGCTTTAAGGAAATATTTGCTTACCTTCTGAAAGATATCATGATTCCTTAGTTCATCCAATTTCGGAATTTTGAAACACAGCGTTACCAACATATAGTTTGACGCCTCGATGAAAAGTGTCCCCATCACGCTTACCCAGGCTACTGTAAATGGACTGAATGACTTACCAAAGTAAATAATTATCGGTTCATGAGGTAAAATGGCGATGACAAATTCAGCAGGGATAGCGTACAGAAACAGAACCAGTAGTCTGTTATATTGTGGGAAAGAATTTAGAACTATATAGGCTATAATTCCCAGGGCCGCAGCAATTGAAGTTGCAATGAACCAAAACTCTTTTCGAGGACTGCTAAGCATAAATCTCCCATTCTAAGGCTCCACGCCAGGAGACATGAGATTAAAAGAGGATTCCCCGGACAACCGTTCACAGCATAATATGCATCTCCAACACCTTTTTCATTTGATAACAATGCAAATACAGCGGCATGGACTTTCAGTCGTTAGTTTTCAGCCTTGCTGATTGTTGACAATCGATCATTTACAGGGGGCCCAATCGGTTTGATTCTTATGAACGGAAGAAACCGCATCACATTCAACAGAGATGAGTATAACACTTTGACAGCAGCAATCGCAAGTGTTATTCGATCGATCATCGACACTGATCACATTTCTTCGCAAGCGCTGTGATTTCGCCCTCCGTAAGGGACCGGTTATACAGCCGCAAATCGCTCATTGCACCGTGGAAGGCGGTGTGAGATCCCGATCCGATCATAAGGGGTTGGCCATTTGTAAAATCGCAGTTGGCAGTAATAAAAGGAGAAGATGTAGCTACAAGCTTTCCGTCGATGTAGAGTCTGAGCCTATCGGACTCGCGCACGGCGGTCAGGTGATGCCAGCCCGGCGGCAGTGCGCGGTCACAGGGGACCATGGCACCCGCCTGGAGACTAAATACATGTCCCGATGGTAATGTACCCCCGAAGAGTTTTCCATCGTATACCGCCATCGACCAGACGCGCCGCAGACACACCGTAGGTGTGTTATCAAGGTTCCCTACGAACGAGAAACCCTCGCTGTCCATCCTATAAACGTTGGCCATGGGCAGTGCACCTACATATACCTTGTGATTGTAGAGTGCCATGGCCATGATCTCGCGCTCGTACCCCGCACGCCCGATTTTCCTCCACATGTGACCACCTTCATAGCGATGGACCTCGCCCTCCGGCCAGGTGCCTACGTAAAGATCGTCCTCGTAGATCGCCGCGGAATAAGTTTGCGTGGACCCATCGGGCCAGCCACAGTACTCCCAGTTGCGGTCGCCTTCGTAGCGATACACAGATCCACCATTGACCAGTGCGTAGAGCGCCTTCTTGTAGACCACGAAGCTCAGCAGACGCTCGTCAGGGCCTATATATTTCCAGTTGCGACCACCCTCATATTTGAACGCTCCTCGACGATGGTTACTGGTGCAATACAGATCGCCGCGAAAGACCGTCAATCCTATGGCATCGTCCGCCTTGCCAGTGTCGTAGCCACTTACCTCTTTTTCTTCCGGTGTGGCATCTTCGGCACCGGGGCGACCACAATCGATCCACCTTCCATCGTCTTCGATCCTGTAGACCTTTCCGCCTGGGGATTTATTCTGCGCCTCGCCAAGTCTCGAACCGATGGGATTATATCTGCCAGTGGAACAATAAAGCTCGCCGTCGAAACGTGCTATTGACGGAACCGCGTTGCACCTATCAGGATTTCCGCCCAGGTCTCGCCATCTCCCATCGCCTCCATAGATCCAGAGATGTCCCACTTCCTCGACCCCGATCTCGAAGGTACCGGCATAGAGATCATCCTCCGATACGTGAAGGGCCGCGATCTTCACAGCGTTCCCTGGCCGGCCGCAATCGGTCCAGGCAGTGTCGATGCGGCCGCTATCGATGCCGAAGTGCAAGTTGCGGTAGTTTGCTTGGGTCGTATGTGTCACACCGCCGTTGGTCACGACGTTCAGACCGAAACCACGTCGACTCTCCGAATCGAATTTGCAGAGGATATCGCCCACTACGTCACCATCTCTCCCGTCGGTATGCACCCAGAGGGCAATCGAGAAATCTCCGGTCCCCAGGTGTAGCACTGGATGGTCCTGGACGAGGAGACGGCTTCCCAGCCCGTCGAATCGGGCAGCGGTCGGAACGGGGCTTCCCGGTTCGGGACTGACCAGTTCAACTCCGAGACTGCGTACATCCAGCTCCGAATCCGAATGATCATCAAAATCACCACGAAACGGCCAATGTCCGATCAGTCCCGCGTCAAGTCGCATCGATTGACCTCCGTCAAAGCTTTCTACCATTCCTCCACAAGGCACGCGCCGTCCCGCATCCACTGACGGAGGATGGTATCATCATTCACCGAACGCTGCGCGATCCCTCGATCGGCGGCTTCCAGGTCGATTGTGGCTGTCACCAGCCTTTCTTCAAAATGACCTGCCTCGCATATTATGTTTCCATCCGGATGGATAATCTTGCTGTTGCCGTGGGACTGGGAGGGGGAGCTCATATTCTTGGGGTCAGCCGGGGCGTTCGCCATTACAAGATAGATCCCGTTCTCCGTAGCACGCGCTATCGGCATTCCCCGGTAGGCAGATAGCTTGTGCTCGTGGAGCAAGCCGCTCTCGTTACTGCAGAAATAGCATATCTGTGCCCCAGCGATCGCCGGAAGCCTGACCAATTCGGGGTAACGTATATCATGGCAGATGAGGAAGCAGGACTTTACCCCGGCGAGGGATACTACGGGAAGTTTCTTGCCCGGAACGGGCCATGACTCAGCAAGATGTGTTTTGGAATAGCGACCCCGCGCCTTGCCTGATTTATCGATCAAAAGGAGGTCGTTGAAAAGTCCACCGTTCTCCCAGTGAACGGTACCGAGCACCACAGCTATCTGCAATTGCTTGGCCGCCTGGAGGACAAGGTCCTCTGCGACCCTGAAATCATCGGGATCTGCGCCCTCCCAGTACTCAGGTGAACAGGCATAGCCACAGAGGCAGGCTTCAGGGAAAGATACTACATCCACCTTATCTTTAGATGCTTTTTCCATCCAGCCGATAACCTTATCCGCACTTTCCCTGGTATTCGGAAACGTCAGTATCTGACATGCTGCCACACGGATATCCATAAATCACTCCTTCTATTTCTATGAACCTTTCAGCTACGAGCAAGCTATGATAATATCCAGATCGGACTTGCCCAGGCCATCTCACCATCCATCTGATTGACACGGACATAGTAGAAGGTGAAAGGTCTGGCGCAATAAGGAGCGGAAGGGTAATTCACATCCGCCAGAGCATCCGTATCTCTCCAGTCAAATGTTATGTCAGGGGTATTTCCACAGCAGGTATAGATATCCTCATTATTGCGCACGATCCCAACAGACTTAATCCGCTCTGTCCCATTAACTGATACACTTAACTCCCGCATGGAGGCAAATTCAGGGTAATCGGAAAGGAACAGCTCTGAGCCCATAGGATGTCCACCCACCTTGAAATCAACAATTATCCTGGCCCCCGTGGTTCCATAGCACCTCCTGTTCCACATCGCTTCCCAGATAGCTTCACGGGTATTTTCCCTGGCATAGAGAGCCATCAGGCCGGCTCTATAATTGTAATTGTATTTCTTCTTGGCGTGGATTATCTGATCACCGGGATGTCCCAGATGGTCATCCCCTCCGGCAGTGAAACCGATACGCCATCCCATTTCCAGTGCCCGCTGCACGAAACCTGCCGGCACTTCACCGGAATCAACTTCCCCTTCTCCCCTCACCGGGATAGGATTTCCCTGATGCACGCTGCGCTCGGAATTCCCCCAGCAGGAATAGATTTCGACAAGCCGTTCCTTTTCCACATCGTGGTCTTTCCAATCACAGTGATTGCCTACCTCAGCAGGGTGATGGGGGATGATAACAGCGGTTTCCCCCCCAAGGGCCTCGAAAAGGTCATCGGGCGTTGGATAACATCCGTAATCTGAGCGGAACCTTGGCCTGTCATCGTAGAGGTAATAAACGTTCCTATCTCCATCGCCGTTCTGTCGCCACTTGGCCCACTCGTATCCGAGGAAAGTGGTAAACCTTCCGGGATCGTTATATCTGGCCACTGTTTCCTGGGTCAGCCGCCACATATCATCGGATGTCTCAAAGAGGTGATCGTGATCGCCTGTTGCACCGAAGTCGAGGCCGCATTCATCCCTCATATACGTGAAATAATGATCCAGAGAACCTGCCCCATCCGAAATCTCGGTATGACCGTGGATCATACCCCACAGGACTTCAGGCGATGATGATTCCCTGCAACATATAATCGGATTTGTAACGGTCCTCAAACCACTCGATACATCCTCGACTTCCAGGCGATGTATTCCCGGTCCCGGCAGAAGGATCCTGCTGAGCATGCAGCATGTCGAGCCCTTCATTGATTCGCGTTCCACCTTCAATTCCCGGCCATTCAACCACGCTGACAGATCGCCTAATTCTCCAAAGGCTACATTTCCATATTCATCTTCGGGTCTGATTAACAGTGATAGCTCCTCACCGACAACAGACTGACTTGGGGCATAGGCCACTATGTGTTCAATATCATTTCCTACGATGTGTATGAGACAGGCCCCTATGATCCTTTCCAGAGCCTCCTCAAAAAGACAATTGATCTTAAGGTCATCTTCAGATGATGCTTTAAGTAGCAGGAAAAACTTGTCAGGTAGAGAGAGTATGGGAGCAACAGCTCCAGCCCGACCACCAAGCTCCGCTGTCATATGCTCTCCGCGTTTCAGCCCGCCATCCGGCACCATAAAAGCCAATAACCCGCCATCCTCACTGATTCCAACCGGCTCGAGTTTCTCTCCCGATTCCCTGCTCAGCGACACGTATCCCCCTTTTGAAGGGTCCCCTATCTGGAGACCTTCCCAGGTACCTTTGTTGTTGCGTCCTCCGTGGACATACAGTAGTATGCTCTGATCTGTCAGGACTGAATCTGCGAGGGTAAATCCGAGGCTCCAGGATCCCTTCTCGCCAGCTTTGGCAAATCCGGGTTCGGCAATCTCCAGAGGGATATTTTCAGGAATTCTGAGAGGACGGCTGAAATCCTCCGATTGTCTCGACATCTTGTTTCTCCAATTTTAAGCTAAACTGCGTTTAGAGAAGTAATGCCTTTCTCACTTGAAAATGATGCCAATCGGCAAATTTTTCAGCTAAATTTTGGCCTTGGCGGCGCGAATCCACATACAGATTGTTGAGCCAAGGCCATGTTATGCATCAACCCGTTCCGAAAATATATTCCGAACACTACACATTCAATTCCCTGACAATGCATGCCGCAATGCGGCTCCCGGCTTCACGGTAATGTTCACGCGTGAAGATGGTGTCTCCGGCCATAGCGTACGGCGTCTCCAGGCCTATACCGCATATCCCAACCGTATTATAGCAATAAGATGAAAAGCCTGGGGTTTCCCAGCGAGAGCTATATCTCGCAACCCGTGCAAAGGACTTGCCGTTATCGCCAAGGGATGCATACTCAGGTGTAAGTGCGTGCGCAAATATCTCGGTCCACCTCAATGTGGCCCTGTGATGTCCGGGATATCCCTCGGGATCAGGTACAAAACAATAGATACCTTCTGATTCGCAGGCACCTGGCGCATGAAAATCGATACCGAAGACAGGCCGACATCGTTCTTTCCATCTTTGCATATCTCTCTGAAATACCAGAACTTCATGTCGCATAGGAGGGCTCCCCCACGCCCTGTTCAGGTCGTACGGGAAATTGTCCTTTCCGTAATCTCCCCTCTCGATCCCATCGATGTTCGATAACGGCACAGCCCATACAAGGAGTGCATCTTCTCCAGCGGAAGCGATGTACCTCAGGAAGCCATCCATTACCCATGAACCGGGCGTCTCGCCGGAGTGCTGTCTGGCAATGAGGTAGAGCCCGGGACGTTTGCTCCCAACCTCCCCGGGGCTGTTGCTTACGCGAACTAAAGGGCGGGAATTTTGGCTGATACCGATCGTATCGGCCCGCCAGTAGCCGCTGGTATCCTGCAACAAATCCTCAATTTCCGGTCGTCCATAGGGATAACAGAAAGCCATATCAGCAGATGGCTCCGGAGCGTTTATGATCCATACCACGCGGCAACGTCCATCAGGCAGTTTCTCCAAGATACCAGGTCCCAAACGCAACCAATCTCCGCCGGCATGTTTTAAAACCGGTCGTATATTACATGCCTCATGCCAACCAAGCATATTGTGAAAATGCTTCAAGATCAGCTTGATTTTGCCATCGGATTTCGTAGCCGGCGAGTTCCGTATCAGCCGGAAACAGAACCAGAGGCATTCAGGCCCCCCGTGCGGGTCAGCAGCAAAGCTTACCTCGGTCACATCCCCTTTTTCAACCACCGATATGTCGCAGGCATTACCGTAGGGAATACCTGTATCTACCTTGACAGACATGAGGCTTCCTTACCAAATCCATCTTGGTTCCTGGAGATTCCATTAACCTCAACGACGGCGACCGCCGATCGCCCCTACATTGCCACAGGAGCAATCTACCACGGTCCCGTCGTATGAATTCTCAAGATTCAAATTGCGCCCAGTATACTATTTCTTCTTGCGGTATTCTCTGTCATATAGATCTTTGTCGTACGGTGCCCTTCTCCCCGGGCAATCCGTCCTCGGGCATAGCTGACAGCTCTCAAAAGTCGTTTCCGTTGGGAACCGTATTCCGGAAACGGACTTGGTCGGGATCATCAGAAAGCTGTCCGTAAGCTGAACACCGATCGAATCTCGTGTGTTGCCAAGGACTTTGAAGAGCGTCCGTTGCTCCTGAATCGGCCAGTCCGCCAGAGATCCCGGGCTCATCGACGAAGTACGTCCCGGACGGTAGTGTTCCACCAGGTGTTCGCCAAGGGCATTCATTGCCGAACCCAAGGCCATCCTCTTGATAGCTTCAGCCCAGTACCCCTTCAACATATCATCGATGGAATTAGACCAGTCCTCCAGTTCCATACCGCATGTTCCCAGAAAGGGGAAGACCCTGTGGGCTTTATCCAGGTTAACCCTGAGGACACGGCTGGTAAGCTTTACTCCATCTACAACAACATGGTCATCACCTTTGGACTCGATGAAAGAAACTCTGTAGACCCCCCTTGGTCTGCCAATGGCCTCGGCTTCCTTAGCGAGAGATCTGACCTCCTTGGCGTCCTCGCTTCCGTCTTCCATATGGAGCTGTTTAAGAAGCTGGTTGATATCTATCTTGCATGGGATTTTATCCAATATAATTTCACTCATAAACACCCTCATATCAACAACTGTTTTCGAAAGATTATCTGTAACTTCTCAGCGGTCAGCTATCGGCTGACAGCTGAAATGCTTTAATTATCTCACGAGCACCATCTTCCTTATTCCTTCCCACATGTCCGGCAACACGGAGAGTCTAACGAAATATATCCCGCTTGCAGCCTCCTTTCCGGAATTATCCTTCGCATCCCAGTAGAACCCGTAAATTCCGTTATCGAGCGCCCCCGAAAACAGGTCTCGGACCTTCTGCCCTGCCGAATTGTAGATTGTGAGCCTGACATCGGCGGTCGCTCCCCTGCCAGATCCGGCAGCGCCGAGGGAAAAAGGGATGACTGTCTCGGAGTTAAACGGATTGGGGTAATTCTGGACCAGGGAAAACCCACCGAAAAGCTCAGCTTTGCCCGTCTTGACACCTGTTGCCTCAACGGATAACCCCTCGACTGAGATTCTCCCGGTATCCTCGACATGATTCACCTTTATTATCACAGCTTCCCTATCTCCCAAGTATGTCCATCCCTCTTCTGCTTCGGAGAGCGAGCTCAAAAACGGTAGTCCCCTACCACTACAGCTTATTCCCGATGGTTTCTCGACGGGACAGATGGAGCTGTAGCTCGGCTCACCCTCGAAATATCTCAGGTTGAAATCAACTGTCGCCGATGGGCCAGGATCCGCTATGGATATCCCCTCTATTCTCGCCCCTGAGCTCAGGTGGACGGTTCCGGAGCCGCCAAGGAAGATCCTGGTCTGCACATCAGGATCCCAGCCGAGCTCATAGAAAATGTTCTTCCATATGGTTTCGGGGTTTATATCGGGTCCGTTCGCCTGATTTGTCTCCAGTCTCCATGAATCGGGATAGGTTCCATAGTTCCTCTCAGCAGGGTCGGCATACTGCTGCCAGATCCCGCTCGTGTTCACCCCCCGGGCTATTCTCTCCCACGGAAAGCTGTCATCGAATTGTGCGAGCCGATAGAGCTCGTGGGCATACGCAAGCCCATTCCACTGTACGGGCAACCCAAACCAGGGCCAGGTGTAGCCGGTGGCCCCGAAGACCGGTATCGAGGAGTACTCCATTACCGGAAGATCCGGCAGCTCCCACATATATAGAAATGGGATTCCGGCGAGGGCCCAATATACGGTCTTTTCGAGGTATCCCTTCTCACCTGTTATAATGTATCCTTCGATGTAGGCACTCATTGCCTTTGCGCAGGCGAACACGTCCGGGGTGTGCAGTGGCACCTCCCAGGTCTGTGCCCCTCTCGGGATGATATAGCGGTCCATGTGCCCGAGTGCCTTCAGCCCAGCCTCGATGGCATTCCTGTTTCCCGTCATCCTGCCCACCTTAAGGGTTATATCAGCATTATGGGCACAGGTGCCGACGTTCACATCACCTATCCTTCCGAGTTCCGGCTTCCCATTATAGGGCCAACTTCCATCAGAACTCTGGGATGCAATCAGCCCGTTGGCGTAGTCACAGAGGGCACCAAAGGCACTATCGAGATCTCCCGCAAGGTAGGGAAGCTGGCCCTGGGGGATGTGGACATCGAAGCCCACCAGTCCTCCGGGACCTTGTCGCTTCAGCACATCGAGTACTATGCCAGCGACTTCTCTGTCAGTCGACCTCACCTCCGGATCATCCGACATCATCGAGTCGATCCAGAGCATCGAAATGTTCGCCTTGTACGGCGCAGGATCCCAGTCAACGCAGTGTGGCCAGCCCTTGGCCTCCGGTTCCCAGAGTGTTGAGAGATATGCGGTCCTGCACAGCGCCATCTCCTCATCGAGCGATCTCGGCCATGGCTTCGGCTCGGGAAACCCTCCATGCTCATCGGCCCAGAGGGTGACGGCATCGAGGACCGAGCTGCCCCGTATCGAGAATACCTTCGCCGATATTCTGACCTCTTTCCCGGCTTCGAGGAGATACGGCGATTTTGCCTCGAGCTCGTTTTCTTTCACCCATTTCGGGACAGACGGCACAAGCAGCCCCATAAGGTGGTTATCCTCTTTTTCAACCCAGTTGGGGGAAGCAAACTTAGCCGAGATCATGTCTTCTCCGTCGGCCCACTCGTAGAGCGGATTCCACATGATTCCCGCCACTACACGTTCGTTTCTGACAGCCATAAGGGGGATGGTGATCTTGATCGGTTTCGGCGTAACCCTCAGGTTATGCGGAGGGCTGGCATCGAGCGTATCAGAGGAGACTTCCCCCTGCACGAGCCATTCGAGTCCGGGGAAAAGTGCCTCATCCTTCCCACTTCCGAACGAACCGTCTCCAGCGCGGATGACTGGCCCTTCGAAGAGGTATATCTCCCTTTCCTCCGAAGGGGAAAGGGTATAGGAAGCCGAAACGACCCTCGAACCTTCCTGGAATCCGAAGCTGAGATCCACACCCCAGTTTACGCCGTCATTATCGGCAAAGCTCCAATTGAACTTGACATAGGGCTCCGAATCCGAGACCTCGGTGTTCCGTGGTATCAGGTCGGTGGAAGTCTTTCCGGAAGAGCTTTTGTACAGGAGCTTTCCAAGTGGATACATCGTGCATGTCTTGACCCAGAGGCCGTCGCATGATGCGTAGATATCGCATCCCGTCACACCCCATTCCTCTTTCATGAAAACCATACGCATATCCTGATTTTCGAGCACGATATCGCCGCTGTTGATCTGGTAGGCACGTGGTGAATTCGGTACTTCGGGTGAAAGCTCTGGAGAAGGCTTCGTAACAGGCATATACACCTCCAATCGAGAGACATCGATATCGGGGCCATATGCAGAAACGGTCACAGGATAGAGTCCTGAACCTTTGCCCAAAAGCCGCCATCTGACTTCCCTCATTTGCCTCGGTGGTAAGTCATAGACAATGTAAATCGAGTCTCCTTCCATAAGCCGCATGCTTTCCGGAAGCGACAGCTCAACAGTCACGGAGTCCAGATCTACACCACCGGAGTTCTCGATCAGGACGGTCGTATAAAACGGTTCATTGGCGACCTCCATCTTGTTTTCGGTTTCGATAGAAGCAACACTCACCCTCTTACCTACTCTAACGGCTTTTATATAATCTATCTCAACCTCAGTGGATTCTCCTTCGTTGGGACTGAACCGCATCCATCCTATCATCCCGGACCAGCCGGGATTCTGGTACATAGATATTTCATAGGTATGGAAAAGGCCATCAGATTCCGGCATGAACTCCACTCTGTTATCGGGAGAAGATCCGCCTACCATCTGAACCCAGACTAAACTCGCTGTAATACCTGCATTTATCCTCATTCTGATGAGGATATGTCCGAACCGATCGGCATCTATCGAGGATTTACTGATGGCAATAAAGGGGCCAGAAGCGGACACATTGAAGCTTAATATCCCGTCTGAAACCTTGTATTCCTCCACGGAATGGGCAAGCAACCATCCCTGGTAGGTACCATCGTCGAAATCCCATACAGCGCCGGCCTCAACGTATGAAGGCTCTTCCTGGCAATACGAATCTCCGAAGAAGGAAAGAGCAAGGGCAACAGAAATTATAGGTACTCTTAAAAGCTTAGCTTTAATCATAGCTTCCGTACTCCATCACAAGCTCTATGGTCTTCTTGTAGTTCCCAAAGCTCACGTTGTCGGGAACCGAATGGTCCGAGTGATAGATATACCCACCGCCTTTTTTGGCGGCAGTCACTTTGGTTCTCACCTCCTCTTCTATGTCTTTCGGGTTGTCCGATGCCATCTTCCTTACATCTATCCCGCCCATAAACGCAAGTACATCCCCGTATTTCTTCTTGAGATCCACAAGGTCCATCCTGGCCTTCACCTCAAGCGGTTGCAGGCATGTAAAACCGGCTTTTATGAGATCCGGTATCAGGGCCTTGACACAACCGCAGCTATGGAGTAATATGGGCATCCCTCTGGATTTAAAGAAATCGCACACCTTCTTGTGGTAGGGCATTGAAAGCTCCCTGTACATCTGAGGGGAGAAGAGGGAGGCGTTACGGTAGCCCATATCGTCGTAGAGGAAGGCGGCATCGAGCTTAAATCCTCGCGAAATCATCTCGTCAGCGGCATCTATGGTAAGCTGGGCTTCGGTTGCGAATATATCC
>CAZTBA010000046.1:0-21320 GCA_964611725.1 uncultured bacterium | reverse complement strand
CAATATTATGAGTGAGTTCTACAACGATAGTTTTAAAATGCTCTTTGGTATTTTCTATTGTTTAGAGAATCGCCCAAACTCTCGAAGCAATGAGAAATCTTAAGCAGTCAGCGGTCGGCTATCAGCAAAAGCTGAAAGCTGAATGCCTATGAAAAATCAACAGAAACTTCCTAAAATTACTTAATATTTCCATGCAGACATGCCTGCGCACCCCTGAGTTCCACGGAACGGGGAGCAGAGTCGAATAGCCGGGAGCCAAAAAAATGATGCACAATTCACTTCTAATACGCGATATTTTGAGACGAACTAATAAAGATCCACTTCATCGGGAACGGCGGGACCCCCACAGGCTGATCGGCCCACATCAGACAGCCAGATGTAGCGAACGAGACTTCCAATTACAGGGGCAGTGGACCGTTGTCCATGACGACGATATCCCGGGTATGAGCGAGCTCTCGGATGATCTGACTGACTTCCTCAGTAAAATGGGAGTTCAGTTATCCGATTCAAGCCACAGAAAGATTCGCTTAAATATATCCGATATACCTGTGGGTACGTTCCGGCTTTCAATGGCTCCCGAGAAAATCCGGATCTCTGCTGCTGACATACGGGGGCTATGGGCTGGAGCGATATATTTAGAACGGGAGATGGGGATACGACGTGGACCGTTTCTCCCGACAGGTGATATCAGCAAGCACCCTTCGTGGAAAGTCCAGATCAGCCAGTCGCCGTGGGGTTCCAATTACCTCGTCCCCGACCTCTCACCCGAATATCTGTCAGACGATGCGTTCAGACTGCTTGCACACTATGGCGTCAATGGAATGACCATCTACGGTGACTGGCTCTGCTACGTGCGAAGTGGAATCCTCCCGGAGCTCAACTATCCGGACTACGAGGTAAACATCCGGGTTCTGAGGGACGCTACGGAGCGAGCTGCAAGATATGGTATCTCTTTCTACTATGTGCCGGTGGGACCGAAATTGAGGGCGGATCATCCCACATTCCTCCGACGTCCGAATACCCGGGGGGCGCTTCATAGTGCATCCAACGAGGATAACAGGATTCACTGCCTGTGCTCCTCGGACCCTGATAGCCTGGCCTTCCATGCCGAGGTAATGGAAAACGTCTTCAGGGAGGTTCCCAAGTTAGGGGGCCTTATCTTGATCATCGGAGGTGAATCCTATTACCACTGCTATATGCGGCCCGCCCAGGGAGACAGTAAATCCGATATATGGGAGACCAACTGTCCGGTCTGCGCCCGGAGGCCAGCGGAACAGGTGGTAGCCGACTTCGTCAGGAATACGGCAGAGGCGGTAAAGCGGGCCAAGCCTGAGGCCTGGGTGCTGGCATGGCCCTATTCGGCCATGTGGTCGAGCGACCCCGACCAGCTCGGATTTATCGCGGAAATGCCCTCTGAGGCCGGCCTGCTCTCCGAGATAGACAAAGGTCAGCTTCTGAGGAAGAATGGATACACTAAATCCATATGGGACTACAGCGTCGATTTCACCGGCCCCTCGGACCGAATCGTGAAGCAGGCCGAAGGGACACGCCGTAATGGCCTCAGCCTGTTCATCAAGACCGAGACGGCGATGGGACTGGAGATGATCCATGCACCTTACATACCGTGCCTGGATCGCTTGGCCGAAAAATGGCGTAATGTCTACAGGCTTAATCCCGATGGCGTCCTTCAGTCGTGGATGTTCTTCGGAATGTGGGGCTCGCGTGCAGAGGAGCTGGGATGGTGGACGTCCTGGCACCCGGGAGTTCCATCGCACGAAGCGCTGAAACTGATTGCTGATAGGGATTTTGGCGGAGCCGCCGAGGCCGTACTGGCTGCCTGGGAAAGGATGAGCGATGCCATCTCTCATCTGCCGTGCATACCGGAATATTTCAACGGGCCTTCCTTCTTAGGTCCCGCACACCCACTGATACCTGAAAGGGGACAGACGATCGGCCCCATGTTCCATGCGCTTTTCTACTACCTTCAGGAAGGTGAAGAGAGCTTTTCCAGGGCCAGGCTTGATATATCCAATTCCCTTGTAATGGATGAACTGCCGGAATCGCCCCGCGTCTGGGGCTTCCACTGCGATGACAGGGAGAGCGAATGGGAGATCTTCACAGGCGAAATCGAGGGTGCCGTGCGTGAATCTGAAAGTGCATTTCGCATGCTGACCGATGCCGAAAACCTGAGCCTTGACGCCGCTGATAGGGCCAGGCTCCACGAGGAAAGGGTGATGGTGGAATTCATATATCGCACCCTGGCTACCGCAATACACACCTTGAAATTTCTTCGACTAAGGGACAGCGCCAAAGATAGGGTCGATGGCAGACATTTGATGGGCATGAAAGAGATCGCTGAAGCGGAATTGGCCAATGCATTGTCCGCCCGCCACATCTACGAAGAGGCACCGTGGCTCGACATATCATTTCGGACAGACGGAGGCTTCCCATCAAGCAAAGCGATGCTCGGTGAGAAAATTGACCTGCTTAAGGGATATCTCAGCAGCTTCGATTAAATAAATGCGACATGACAGCCTATTGGAAATAGTATCATTCTGAATTTATTTCAGGATCCCCGGATCCATGTTAAGATTGCATTCAAACCGCATTTTCTTTATCTTAGATTCGCAATATCACACTAGTTCGCAAACTCAAACATGAAGGGGGCTATATGTCTGGTCGGGATTCACTTACTTCTGCTTATGGGGCTCTCGAGATCCTGAGGAAAATCCTAGAGCAACCTTTGCTTCCGGAGCTCAGGGCACACATGGAAATGCAGGATTTCCTGAAGGACAGGATTCCGGAAATCGACCTGGTCTCAATGGCTGAGGGCTGGGAATCAAAGGCTTCGAAGCTCCGAGAACAGGTTCTGAAGGAGATAATCTTTAGTGGCGTTCCAAAGGACTGGTATCTCGGCAATCCGGAGGTCGTCTGGAGCGATGTTCTTGAAACGGGCAAGGGATACATAATCCGGAAGCTGCGCTACGAAGCACTCCCGGGCTTCTGGATACCGGCACTCCTTTACGAGCCAGAAAAGCTCGAAGGGAAAGTCCCGGCTGTCCTCAATGTGAACGGCCATGTGGGGCCCCCGGGAAAGGCGATCGACTACAAACAGTTGAGGTGCATAAACCTCGCCAAACGGGGGATGCTCGCGCTCAACCCCGAATGGCTGAGATTTGGCGAGCTTCAGGGGGAGGAGTACGATCATTACGGCCTCGCATACCTCGACATTTGCGGTGTCGCCGGGATGTCCGTATTCTATCTGGCAATGAAACGGGGATTGGATGTCCTGCTGATGCATGAAAACGCCGATCTGGAGCGGGTGGCAATGACCGGACTTTCCGGCGGCGGATGGCAGACGATAATTTTGAGCTCACTCGACACCAGGATAAAGGTCTCCGTTCCAACCGCGGGTTACATTGGGCTCTCCAGCCGCGTGGAATGCCGGGATGATATAGGCGATCTCGAACAGCTTCCGAATGATCTCATAAAAATTGCGGATTACCCGGTGCTTACGGCTCTCTTGGCTCCCAGACCAGCCCTCCTGATCTACAATCAGAACGATGATTGCTGTTTCCGCAGCGAGAGGGCCAAACCATCCGTCTACAACCCCGTATTACCACTGTATAAAGCACTCGGGAAGGGTGAATCTTTCAAGTTCCACAATAATCTTGATCCCGGAACACACAACTACGACCTGGACAACCGTCAACAGTTCTACCGTTTTCTAAACCGCAACGGCTTCGCTGTGGGCGAGGCTATGGACGACGACATCCCATCTAAGGATGAAGTGCGCACCCCTGAAGAACTGACGGTCGGGTTGCCCGATGGAAATGAGAATTTTATAAGCCTTGGGTTAAGGCAGTCCAGGGATCTCCCTCGACATCGCGTTCCGGACGGAAATCCCGACGAACTAAGCTCCTGGCAGACAGCCGGGAAAAGAAGGCTCCGGAAAATATTGAGATATTCCGAATCGAGGGTCTCGGGGGAGATAATCCGAGAGCTCCGTCGCGAGTCATTTTTGACCACGGGTTTGAGGCTAAAGATGGACAATGGTTTAATTATTCCGGCTGTTGAAATCACGGATGAAGGGGCGAAATCCTCCGGAGCTCTCATTGTAGCCGCGGATAAGGGGCGTTCCGAGGCCGCTCCTTACGTGCTTGAAGCGCTCAGGAGCGGCATGCGTGTGATCGTGCTCGACGTGCTTCTTTCCGGCGAATATGTGCCGCGCAATAAGACATCCCTGGAACAGTTCGCAATAATGTTTGCAACGGTGGGGGAACGTCCCCTTGGAATTCAGGCATCACAACTCGCAGCCGCATCCGTATGGGCGGCCAAAACCTTTTCGGAGGACAGAATTTCGCTGCTTGGAATCGGAAGGATGTCGGGAATAGCAGCACTTGTCGCCACAGCTCTCGAGGAGAAAATCTCAGGTGCAATCGCGGTTGAGGTACCCGTAAGCCTCAAGCTTCTCATAGAAAACAAAGTCCCCTACAATGATTGCCCCTCACTTTTCTGCTTTGGCCTGCTTGAGGAGTTCGACGTACGGGAGCTGATAGGTCTGATAATACCACGCCAGGTCTCGCTCATCTGTCCGGAAGGTGACCCATCGAGGGTCAATGAGGAGCTCGCTCCCGTCCGCAAGCTCTATAAGCTCGTCACCGGCACCGATATCGAGATCGCAGGTTAGGGCCTGTAGGGGCAGTTCGGAATTCAAGGAGGCACGCGATGGCGGATCATATATTAGAGGAGGGTGTCTTCCCCATAGTGGGCTGGGCTGGTCCCGGCGGGGACATGATACGTGACGATGTCATGGCAGGCATGGCCGAAGCGGGATTCACGGTAAGCCATTCATCTCCCCATCCCACAGAAAGAGATGTAAAGAAGGCGCTCGATGTCGCGCACAAAAACGGCCTGAAGCTCATTTTAGTTCACCCTGCATATCATGTAGGAGACGATTTCAAGCTCACTCAGAAACGCAAAAGTGAGATCAGAAGAATCGTTGAGAATGTCCGCGAACACCCTGGGCTCTATGGATATCATCTCCGCGACGAGCCAACCTCTGAGCTTCTTCCCATACTCGGTCAAGTTGCTGATTACATCCGTTCGCTTGATCCATATCACCTGATATACATAAACCACTTCCCTGCGAACCGGCACTCGGGAGCTTTCACCGTCGAATGGTTCTGGCGGGAGTATATCCGGCTTGTCCACCCCCGCATGCTGAGCTTCGACCATTACCCGATCACCATCGGCTCTTATGAGGAGATTGAAGATACCTGGGAACAGCCCAACGTGTTCCCCGAGCACAAGATCATCGTAAAGCCCGACTTCTTCGAGTGCCTTGACCTGATGCGAACCCTCTCCAATTTCTACGGGATACCATTCTGGGCATTCACCTGCTCGGTGAGGCACGGTCCCTATCCAACTCCCACGGAAGGTCATATCAGATTTCAGCTATTTAATGATCTGGCGTATGGGGCAAGGGGATTGCAGTACTTCACATATGCCCACAATCAGGCTATGGTGAAGCCGGATGGATCGACAACTGAGACATGGGAAATCGCTAAGCGTGTAAACTCCGAGATACATACCCTGGCGCCGATACTGAGACGACTTCGGAACGTCGGTGTCTTCCACAACGGGGACCTCTGGAGCGGGATGCGCCGTCTTACCAGAGTCAGAGAGCACCTGACCGTGGATGTCGAAGGGGATCAGGTAACGGTGGGCTTTTTCCTGGACGAAAATGACCTCCCCTATCTGATGATAGTAAACGTGAACCCCTGCGATTGGGCGCGTATCACGCTGAAGGTGAACGTTCAGGATGAGAGGCTCTACTTCTTCGATCCTCGCGATCGGAAAGCGTACGAGCTCTGGCCAGTGAACCCCAGGGCCCAGATGGTAGTGCTTGCACCCGGAGAGGCAGGGCTTATTCAGATCGGCGGTGAGGGACAGGGAAGGAATTTCTAGACTTCATCTTGTCGAAGAATTTTGAATATATATCGATAGATCCAGATAGCTCTGATGTAGTCTCGAATGAAGTATAAGGGTAATATTCTTATGAGAACTCTACATAAAATAATAATAGGTGATTCAAGGTTGATGAAAGAAGTGACTGATGAATCAGTTCACCTTATTATCACCTCTCCGCCTTATTGGCAGTTGAAAGATTACGGTGATGAAAGGCAGATTGGCTTTCACGACAGCTATGAGAAATACATTAACAATCTTAATTTGGTTTGGAAGGAATGCCACAGGGTACTACATAAGGGATGCCGGCTATGTATAAACATCGGTGACCAGTTCGCACGTTCTGTCTATTATGGAAGATATAAAGTCATTCCCATAAGAACAGAGATAGTCAAGTTCTGCGAGACTATGGGATTTGATTATATGGGAGCGATTATTTGGCAGAAAGTTACAACCACACATACTACTGGCGGTGCGACAGTTATGGGGTCTTTCCCGTACCCGAGAAATGGCATCCTCAAGATCGACTATGAATTTATCCTAATCTTCAAAAAACATGGGAAACCAACCAAAGTAAGTAAGGAAATCAAAGAAAAATCAAAATTGACCCAGAAAGAGTGGAACCAATATTTCACAGGTCATTGGAATTTCCCTGGTGAAAGACAGCATAGACACTTTGCAATGTTCCCAGAGGAATTGCCAAAACGTCTAATTAAAATGTTCAGTTTCTTAGGTGATATAGTTCTGGATCCGTTTCTCGGCAGCGGCACAACTTCCATAGCAGCAAAAAATCTGAATAGGAGCTCGATCGGGTACGAGATAAATGAGAACTTCCTTCCGATTATAAAGGAGAAACTCAAGCTTAAACAGGAGACCATGTTCGAAGAAGCAACTTTCGAAATAGTAAAGCAAGATAAGGTTGAGATAGATTTCGAGGAAGAGGTTAAGAAGCTTCCTTACACTTTCAAGGACCCGATAAAATTTGACAAGAGAATAGATCCAAGAAAACTGAGATTCGGTTCGAAGATAGATAATGTTTCTCCTTCGGAGACAGAAAAATACTATTCCGTTAGTGAAGTAATAAGTCCAGAGGTTTTGGTTTTAAACACCGGCTTGAGAATCAGGCTTCTAGGAATAAAAGAGAAACCTGAGAAAAATGGGGAAGCGATCAATTTCCTGAAGGAAAAGACAAAGGGACAGAAAGTATTTTTGAAATTCGATTTAGTAAAGTATGATAGAGAAAATAGCTTGCTCTGTTATCTTTATTTAAGAAATAAGACCTTCATTAACGCACATCTCATCAAAAATGGCTTGGTGGATGTGGACTCTACTATGAGCTACAAATGCAAATCTAAATTTCTCACTCTCCACAAAGGATAACAGATATGGCAAGAGAATGGATACTGAACCAGGCAATGAACAGGTGGGGTTTGAATAAGAAAAGATCAGTAGGCCCTGTCTCAGCATCAATCAGAAAATGTGCTCCGAAAAAATTAGAGGATTGGGAAGGTTATTACTATGAGAACGTTTACCCTGAAGAACATTTGAAGGATCTTGGCAGAAAGCTTTACGTGAAGATCACCGAAGTGATTCAGTGTGAGATAGCAGAGATAACCGAAGAGGATTGCATAAACTATATCAAAGAAGTGGTAATCAAACGAACTTTTGACGGTTACATAAATGAAATCCAGACGACATATGGCCAGCTGCAAAATGAACTCGACGACTTCCAAATAAGACCGGCTCCAGATGAATGGGACAGGCTATACAACGTAGACTTTTACATTGAGGTTAAGGGGAAATACATCGGTCTACAGATAAAACCGACCACGTTTGAACATACGTTTGAGGATCACAAGTGGAAGGAGATGCAGAAAGTCTCCCACCGAAAGTTTCAGGAAAAATTCGGCGGGAAAGTTTTTATAGTATTTTCCGTTAGAGAGGGAGACCGAAAGGTAATCAAAAACAGGGAAGTTATAGATGAAATTAAAGATGAGATCAAGAGGCTACAGAATCAGGATAAATAAAAACTCTATATTTCTCTTGAGAAATATTTCTAACCAACTCAGGAGGCCCGTATGCATGAATGGGCGCTTGCGGATGCAGTGATTTCGACCGCGGTTAAGGTGGCTGAAAAGGAGAAACTCACCAGGATATCTACCATCAGAGTCACGATGGGCGAACTGCAACAGATAGACATGGAGATATTTGAGTTTGCCATGAATGAGATGATGAAATCGGGAGGCGATATCCTGGAGGATGCCAAGGTGGAATTTGAGGATGAGAAGGCTGCCCTGAAATGCAGGGTATGTGGACACGAGTGGGCGTTCAGCGAGGCCACGGAGAAATTAAATGAGGAGGAATCCGAATCCATACATTTCGTTCCTGAGATCGCCCACGTTTACATCAGGTGCCCTGAATGCGAGAGTCCGGATTTCGAGATCATAAGGGGGCGGGGTGTAAGCATAGAGTCGATCGAGGGGGAATGATATGGATCCGAGGTTGGAGGTTATAGATAAAAGACTTAAAAACGTAAAGAAACTGGTAGCAGTCTCAGGCGGGAAAGGCGGGATAGGTAAAAGCTCCGTAGCTTCCACACTGGCATTGATCCTTTCGGAAAAGGGCTACAAAGTCGGGCTTCTGGATCTCGATTTCTGCGGCCCGTCCGCGCATGTGATACTTGGTATAAGGGAGAAATACCCGGAAGAGGAAAAGGGGATAATCCCCCCCGAAGCTCATGGCATCAGGTTTATGTCCATCACCTACTATGCCGGTGATGATCCCTCCCCCCTGCGTGGGATTGATGTCTCAAACGCCATGATAGAGCTCCTCGCCATAACGCAGTGGGGTCACCTCGATTTCCTCATAATCGATATGCCACCCGGGATCGGGGACGCGACACTCGATGTGATCCGACTGGCAAAGAAGGTCAGTTTCCTCATCGTAACGACCGGTTCCAGGGTAGCGACCGAAACCGTCAAAAAAATGTTGATGATGCTAAAGGAGCTTAACGCGACGATAATCGGTGTTATACAGAATATGAAATCCCCGGCATCCCCCAATACTGAAAATGACATCAAGCTACTTGGACTGCCTTTCCTGGGAGAGATCAGGTTCGACAGGGGTTTCGAGGATGCCATAGGTGATATGGACAGACTTTCTGAAAGCCGTCTCGTGAAGGATCTGAAGAAAATCATTTCAAAGACTTCCTATTTCAGTTCGTAGTCCGTTGCAGTGCGATATCCCAAACTCCAAAATCTCGCTTATTACCAAACCGTATTTAGAAGCACAATACAAAACAGATTCGTGAAACGGCAATCCCTCATGTAGGGGCAGGGTATGCCCTGCCCCTATGTCGGCTAATGATATACGTCACAGGAGAGACCTTTCATTTAACGAAGTGCAATTTGGTACAAGCATGGAGGGCGACATGGCTCAGGCACAGATCCAGGTTATGGGGGGCAGGCCAAGGTTGGTCATCGATGGTAAGGTTCATTTACCGCAGCTCTGCTGGCTCAGTATAGATCCGTCCCAGCCCGGACGATGCCGACGGATGGTCGAAGATTTTTCGGAGATTGGCTTCGAATTCTTCACGTTTGACGCAAACCTGGGATGGTACGGTCCATGGGACTACCGACCTGATGAGGGGAGTCCCTGGAAGCGCAGGGTCACGATAGACAGAGCGATGGAAGAGATACTCGCAGGCAACCCACACGCATACGTGCTCATCCGACTGAACGCAGATGCACCACTCTGGTGGCAGGTTATGCATCGGGATGAGATGGAGCGATTCGATGACGGTACGTACGGAAGAGAGCAGTCGTATGCATCAATGCTCTGGGTCAAAGAGGCATCCGAGGCGCTTGAAACCTTCATCGGATATGTGCGCTCACGCCCGTATGCGGACCGCGTGTTCGCATACAAGGTGATGTCCTGCGGGCCAGGTGAGTGGATCAAAAATGGGAGCATGGACGGCCGGTTCGGAGATTATTCCCCGGTGATGCAGGAGGAGTTCAGAGCCTGGATAAGGGAGCGATATCAAGGTGATGTGGAAGCACTGCGCTCAGCGTGGAACGACCGTTCCATAGATTTCGAGGAGGTGGCTGTACCCGCCCGAGAAGAGCAGGAGGCTGTTCAGTGCCAGCATTTCCGGGATCCTTTAAAGGGGGGACGCAAGGCAATAGACTATTTCGAATGTTATATCGACACCACTGTTCGCGATATCGAGACGTTCTGCAGGAAAGTGAAGGACGCTACGGAAGGGGAACAATTAGCGGGAGTGTTCTACGGATATCTTATGAGCCTTGGATGGGTGGGAACCCTTTTTCAGGGGGAATACCACCAGGACCATGAACGATCAGCGTATCAGCGATCCGGCAATCTGGGGCTCGGCAAGATCCTTCGCTCCCCCTATATCGACTTCCTCTCCAGCCCCTATTGCTATGGATTCCGGTGTTCCGGGGGCGATGGGACGTTCATGTCAGTAGCCGAATCCATCCACCTCTATGGAAAGCTCTATTTCTCTGAGGATGACACCCGCACACACCTGTCACCACGAAATGCCTGGTACGGCCGCAGCGATACACCGGAGGAATCCGTGGCAGTGCTGCGAAGGAATTTCTCGAACGTCCTCATCAGAGGTGCAGGATACTGGGTCCTGGGATCCTCGACCGACCATCCGGATATCCTCAGAGAAATAAAGGGTATGCGCGAGATTGGTCTGAAAGACCTTCCCCTGGAGCGGACGTCCGGAGGGGATGGGATCGCGGTAATTGTGGACGAGCGGAGCCTGTTATATGAGAGCATGAACCATCGTCTGGTATGGCCCCTGATCTTTAAGCAGAAATCCTGGGGTTTCTCACGTATCGGCGCACCTTATAGCCTTTACCTGCTCGACGATCTGCTGGAAGGCTTGGTGCCGGAGCACAAAATGTATATCTTCCTGAACCTGTTCTACTTGGATGACAGACAGCGCAGACTGCTTACCGAAGGATTTAAGCGTGATGGTAAAACGCTCGTCTGGATGCCATACGCCGGACTCATAAATGAACGACCTTCCGCGGAGAACATGAGCGAACTGATCGGTATGAACGTGATCTGTGAAACTGACCGCCTCTGGGAGCTGACGATCGCCATAACGAATTTCGATCACCCGATCACCGAGCGGCTGCCATCCAACTCCAGATTCGGCACGGACAATAAGATCGGCCCGATCGTATGGGTGGATGACCCGGATGCCGTTACTCTTGGTCGATTGATATTCAACAACGGCCGCTGTGAGCCGGGATTCTGCGCTAAAGAGCTGGATGGCTTCAATTCTGTATATGTGGGGGCGCCTAACGTTACTTCAGACGTGCTTCGGGGCATAGCCAGGTATGCGGGGGTACATATTTACTCCGAAAGCGACGATGTGCTCTATGCCAATCAGCATTATGTAGCAGTTAACACAGCCAAAGGAGGGGAAAAGAAGATCGAGCTGCCCGGGATCTTCAACGTCCGTGACGCTTTTTCAGGGGAGTTGATAGCGCGTAGCTCCTCAGGATTTGCGGTGGCTGTGAACTCACACAGCACACGGTTATTCCGACTTGAACCACCCGAGTAAATTTTATCTGATAAAGAACGTTTCCTGAAACTTGCCTAAGTTTCATTTGCCATATCACTTGAGGGTTCATATCTCAGCACTCTCTCGATACCCGCATCGCAGTCAAGCATCCGGGTTTTCAGGAGTTTTCCAGCCCGCTCAATTTTGAGCGATATATCCTCGGGCCGTGGAGCTCTCCAGGTGAGCGACCGGATATCCTGCTCCACTACAAGCGATTCGTCGACCCCGAGTTTCCGCGCTGTTTTTAGTCCAAACTCAAACCGGCTCAGCTTTTCCGTTCCAGCTATATGGATCAGCCCGGGAAAATCCGTAGACGCGAGTTCTAAGAGCGCATCGGCAAGCGTTATGACGTCAACAGGTGTGCGTATCTCCTGTTTAAGGAGTTCTACCTTCTGGCCGTGCCTCAGGCTTTCAACGAGTTTGGCAAAGAAGGTTGCACCGCCGGCCCTTGGGAATCCGTAAACGATCGCGGTTCGCACTATTGCGGCATCCGGGCAGGTATCCCTGATCGCCGTCTCGCAAACCACTTTCGTCTCTCCGTAGAAATTGATCGGATTCGGGGGATCGTCCTCCGAGTACCACCCGGAGTTCCCATCGAAGACCGTATCGGTCGAAAGTGCCACGAGCCTCGCTCCGTATTTCGAACAGGCCTCAGCCAGCGCCTCACTACCCAAAACGTTGACTGCCCAGGTCTCTTCCGTGTTCTCTTCGGCATAATCTATCTTAGAAATCGCAGCGCAGTGTATCACAGCATCGGGGTGAACCTTAGCTATAAGCTCAAAAACAGACGACTCATCCTTTAGGTCGAGATGAACCCAGTTTACCCATCCGGACTTCGGCGTCGAGGAGCTGTATGTTCCGAAAATCTCCCAGCTATCAAGGGATCTCCAGGCGACATTGCTGCCGACAAAGCCGCTGCATCCGGTAACCAGAAGCCGACTCATTTTCCCTCCCTTTTTCTCCTTTCAAGGACATTGAGAAGTATATCCGGGTTATCCGTCTGAAGCCCGTCCACACCCCAGTCGAGCATCAGGTCCATACCATTCGGGTTATCGCCATTACCGAGTATATCGAGGAATATCTTCGCCCCGGCAGCCCGGCATTTTTCAAAACAGGTCCTCGAAAATCCCCCCCAGGTGAAAGCCACAAGCTCAGGCTCCAAGGCTTCAAGGACGGAATCAACCTGTTTTTCATCGTGCCCTTCAGGCATAGGAGTTATGTCGGGGCAGAGCCTGAGCATCTCTTTAAGGCCATCTATACCTGCATACATAACCGTATCTTTTTCAAGTCCGTATTTCACGATAAGGTCGACGATCATCTCCATCGGGGCATCCTTAAGGTCAAGGTAGATACCGATATTCCCTTTCGCTACCTCGAAAATCTCCTCGACAAACGGAACTTTCACGCCCGCGAACTCAGAACTGAACCACGACCCTGCATCGAGATCCCTTGCCTCTTCGGAGGTAAGCTCTCTCACGAGACCCTTTCCATTCGTGATCCTATCCACACTCGAATCGTGCACACTTACAAGCTTTCCATCCTTTGTGAGCCTCGCATCGACCTCCATGTAGTCGAGTCTCATCTCGATAGCCTTGAGGTAGGCCGGGATCGTGTTCTCGGGAGCGAACTTGTTTGCCCCACGATGTGCTATGACAATGGTTTCGCGGCCATTCGGATTTCTTGGGACGAAGGTCATGTATCCTCCTTTTCTATCCATATGAATTCTCGTAAAAGACCTTCAGGAATATAGCAAAACAAGGTTCAGATCGACAGGGAATTCTTTCAAATTGGCCTTAGTCGATCTGAGACAGATTTTGATTGGTTTTTATGAGCTTTCAACAGAGTTTTGAAGCTTGACAATGTTGCTGGAGTGAGTTATTATAGGCAACGATAGATGCTTTGCCGGACAAATCAGCTAATCATGTAAACAGAGTAAAGATCCACAACTAAGATCTGCGAGGGAGTCGGATCATGGCAGAAAAGATAGGTTTTGACAGTGAAAAATATTTAATAGATCAGACTTCGGCTATCCTGGAAAGAGTTGAGATGTTTGACAACAAATTATATCTCGAATTCGGGGGGAAGCTCCTCTTCGATTATCATGCTTCGAGGGTACTGCCCGGTTTCGATCCCAACATAAAGATGGAGCTTTTAAAACAGCTAAAGGGCAAGGCAGATATACTGCTTTGTATCTATGCCGGCGATATCGAGAGGAGGAAGATCAGGGCAGATTTCGGAATCACCTACGATTCCGATGCCCTCAAATTAATCGATGATTTGAAAGATTGGGGCATAGATATATTAGCAGTAATAATAACACGTTTCGAGAACCAACCAGCAGCAAAGGTTTTTAAGAATAGACTGGAACGCAGAAATATAAGGGTATATACCCACAGTTTCACAAAAGGCTATCCTACAGATGTAGATCTAATCGTAAGTGATGAGGGCTATGGAGCAAATGAATATATTGAAACGGGTAACCCTCTGGTCGTAGTTACCGGGCCCGGTCCCGGGAGCGGGAAATTGGCCACCTGTCTTTCCCAACTATATCATGATTACAGGAGGGGATTGAAATCCGGATATGCAAAATTTGAGACTTTCCCAATCTGGAATCTGCCGCTCAAACATCCGGTAAATGTGGCATACGAGGCCGCTACGGCCGATATTAAAGACTTCAACCTGATAGATCCTTTTCACCTGGAAGCCTATAACAGAAAAGCGGTTAATTACAACCGTGATGTAGATACATTCCCCGTTCTCAAAAGGATACTTGAAAAGATAACCGGTGCCGAATCAATTTATAGATCGCCAACAGACATGGGTGTAAACCGGGCTGGTTTCGGGATCATCGACGATGATATTGTGAAGGAAGCGGCAAAGCAGGAATTGATAAGGAGATACTTCAGGTATACGTGTGAATATATGGTGGGTTGTGTGGACAAGGAAACGGTACAGAGAGCGGAACTTTTAATGAATGAGCTCAACGTTAGGCCCGAAAACAGGAGAGTAGTTGAATCGGCGAGGCAGGCTGCGGTTGAGGCCCAACGGAAGGGAAAAGGAAATGAAGGAATCTTCTGCGGGGCAGCCATGGAGCTAAGGGATGGCTCGATTGTTACAGGCAAGAATTCTCATCTCATGCATGCAGCATCAAGCCTTATATTAAACGCAATAAAACACTTAGCGGAAATCCCTGATAAGATACACCTGTTATCGCCAAGTATAATAGAATCGATAGGAAATTTCAAAAGCGATGTCCTGAGCAAAAAAGCAGTGAGTTTGGATTTGGAGGAGACCTTGATTGCGCTCAGCATAAGTGCAACTGCAAACACTGCTGCTCAATTAGCTATGGAGAAATTGAGAGAGCTTAGAAGTTGTGAAATCCATATGACCCATATTCCGACTCCGGGTGATGAGGCCGGATTGAGAAGATTGGGTGTCAATCTCACCAGTGATCCGAACTTTCCTTCAAAAAATCTTTTCATAACCTGAATTCCCTTAATAGAAGTAAGCAAGTTTCAATAATTTTTTTGGGTTGATCATGGCACCTGAGATTCTTCGGTCGCTATTGCCTCTTCAGGTGTTTATCTGTAGAGACGCCTCGGTAAGGCGTCTCCAAAAAAGGAAAAGAGAAAAACGTCTTCTGAAAGATGCTTAAACCAGCAGTTTCGATTAAGTAATTTGTGCGAAGCTCTTGTTGCCCGCTCCTGGACCGTTGCCAGGAGAAAAAACGGGAATTAGGTCAGGAGGAACAGGCGTTGAGAAGCCACAAAAATATTTCGAACATTGCTTAAGCTTATCGGGGGTTAATATGGCGCTTAATGAAAGGGAAAACTACCTCAGAAATGCGAGGTTTCAAAATCCGGAGTGGATGCCATGCAGCGTGGGTATATCCGATGCTTCATGGAATCAATGGAGAGAAGAGATGGAGAAAGTGGTAATGCGCCATCCGAAGATTTTTCCTGACTTCGAGCCGGGTAGGAAGGATTTCGATAACTACAACTTTTCGGATCTCCAAAAAGCCGGTAGAAGCTACAAAGACTCCTGGGGATGTTTGTGGGAGTGTGCTGTGGACGGTATAGCCGCCGCCATTGCGGGGCACTCGATATCAAGCTGGGACAAGCTCGGCAGCTACGTTCCTCCTGACGCCGAACTACTGGAAGACAGGGGAAGTCCGGCAGACTGGGAGGGTGCCAGACGATATGTTGAAAGGGCAAGGAAAGATGGGAAGGTTGTCAGCGGAGGTTTCCCACACGGTTTTCTTTTCATGAGACTTTATTATCTGCGTGGGTTCGAGAATTTCATGATAGATGTCGCCACAGGTGACAGCCGCCTTAAGGAACTCATAGAGGTCGTCCAGTCGTTCAACAGGACGCTCCTTAGAAAATGGCTTGAGATAGGAGTTGATGTTATGACATTCGGGGATGACCTCGGTGCCCAGAAATCATCCGTATTGAGTCCAAAGGACTTCCGCAGGTGGATTGCACCAGGGTATCGTGAACTGATGGGACCATGCCGCAAGGCAGGTATCGAGGTCTATCTCCATAGCGATGGCCATATACTCGAGCTTATGGATGACATAATATCATCAGGAGTTACCATCGTAAATCCGCAGGACCTTGTAAACGGTCTGGAGGAGCTTGAGCGGGAGGTGAAGGGGAGGGTATGCATATTTCTGGATATAGATCGACAGAGCGTTGTGCCATATGGGAGCCGGGCAGAGATATATGAGCTTATAGAGGAGGGAGTGAAGAGGCTTGGGTCGCCTCGGGGAGGATTGGGCCTCGTATGCGGCATCTACCCACCGACACCGCCGGAGAACGTGGATGCGGTCTGCTCAGCCATGGAAAAGTTACAGAACTATTGGTCAGGTGGTTGAGCTTAATACTTTCTGTATCCTATGAGGTAGGCCGGTTTTTTCAGGGATGCCTCAGCGGGGCGTTTCTGATTTCGAACATCAGTAGGTGTCGAAACAAGCTCAGTATGACGGTTTATCAAGGCAATTTACCGGAAGCCTTCACTAAGGAAAATACTATTACCTTACCCCCTGGGCATTTATCTATTGTTATCTCAAGCCCCTCTTCATGAAGCCGTTTCCCATCGAAATTCCCCAGAAGTTTCTCTTCGTTCTGATCCCAGACCCTGTACTTTCCTTTCTCGAGCGCCCACGGTATCCTGAAACTCTGGGTTTCCTTATCGCAATTCTCGGGGCGGAAGAATATGATCGGGCCCTCGCCACGCTCGTTCACCTTGGCGACGCCGTCCCAGAAAACCCCCTCATTTGGCTCATCGACATGTCCTCCACTGCCACCTTCCGGCGCTTCGAACCTCCTGTCAAGAGGATCTTCACCGCCAGGTACGGGGAAGACATCAGAGACTTTGTAGTATCTGTAGAAATCGTTCTTCCGACGCTGTTTCTTAATCCAGGAAAACCACCTCTTATAGTATTCCATCTCATCCTCGAAGAGCTTGGACAGGTCGCCACAGAAAAGGGCGTGGGATGTGAGCACAGAGAAAATTCCGTATTGGGCAGCGGTCGGATGATCAAGCGAACATGCGCTAAAGTTGAGAGTGTACGAGGGAACTACCCTCCCACGCGTATAGACGGCTCGCCGGAAGCTGGCGCCACGCCAGGGGGAACTCCTTACGGAAATATTGTCCTGATTGGTAAACCAGTTCATATCAGCGACTTTTACAAGGGCCAAATCCATCCCATCAAGGACATTGTAGAGCTCGAACGTAAGGTCCATTATGCAGTTCAGATTCCTCCTTTTGAGTTCCTTGAAAACATCGAAGATCCCTTCGTATATCATGAAGTAAGATTCCCCGGGCGTCTTATGGTAATGCCCCTCGGTGTAACATCCAGCATGCTCATGCGGTCGGTACGCGTTCCGCACTGAGCTCAGGTCATATTTCATAAGGCTGACGTCGTATTTTTTTATGATCTCATCAATCTTCTCGATCAGGTACCACCTGAAATCAGATGCCAGACACATGTTATAGGTGCTATCCCAGCCCTCCATATGCCAGGGATTGCCATCCCTGTCCTTCATTATCCAATCCGGATGCTCCTTGGCAACAACGCTTTCCCGGTCAACGGCTGGCAGGGAGATCCACATCCCGAGTTTCATCCCCCGTTTCCCCACATATTCCGCTATCTCCTCAAAGCCATTCGGAAACCGTTCCGCATCATCGGTCCAGTCCCCAAAACAGTTCGACCAACCGTGGTCCATCTGATACATATCAAACCCGAGCTCAGCCGCCGCATCAATCTGCTCCAGAAGCTTATTTCTGTTAACATCGCCCTCGAAGGGATACCAATTGTTAAATATCAACGATGGGAGGTCGGAGGCATCCATAAGCGTGAGATGTTCTTCGATGAATTTATGGTACTCCTGGTCTATAACATCTTGCCATTTCTTCCCTGAGTACAACAATATGAAAGATTCGGGGGTTTTGAAGTTTTCTCCCGGGGAAAGGATGCGCTCGAACGGTGTCTCCTCCGATCTGTTGAACATAGCCGATACGGTATTTCCCTCCTGGTAGACCTCCAACCTCTTCATGCAACCCGGGGCTTCGTTGGCTATGATGAACCCTTCCATCTTCGATTCATCGTTCACGCAGATTGCACAATCGTCCATATCTACCGCAGCGCTCTTCGACTTGCGGGTGAAATAATAGGTCCAAACATCTTCCATCATTTCCCCTGAAACCCTCAAGTTCAGTTTCTCCCAGCAAAGGTCCGTAATCACCAGATCGGACTTCGAAAGGTTTCTAAGGATCATCCATTTTCTGACGAGGGGATATTTCCTGTAAATCTCATAATGGAGCGTAATCTCAAGGTCCTCCCCTGCAAGGGCAATCTCAAGCTCGTTCCTATTGGCATCTCCCGACTCGGAAAAGCCGGTATAGCGGAAATCCTCGGTGGTAACAGTCTTTCCCGAGATCGAGAGGCTGAACTCTGGGCTTTCGGAAACTACAAGGTTTGTCCCTGATGAGAGATTCAGAAACTCAGAAGTTCTGAAAACTCTACGTCTTACCCTGAAGGACCTCCGCACAAAGCCGTTATCAAGCTCAAGCAGTTTCCAGGTGCGGTATATCATGTCCGACCCTTTCGGTATCGATACTGTTATTCAGGAATCGATCTATTTCCCGGAGATTCCGATATTTCCTGCTATCAGTTATTACTATGATAAAGAAGGGGGTCAAAAATGTAAAGGGAAAAACATCGGAGACGCAACATTTTGCGCCCCTATTTTCTGACAGGGAAAACCACATACGACCGATGCTCCGGATCGTGGTAAACCATACTTTCCGAAGCGACCGGGTTGGGATAGAATTCAGGGAAATTGCTGTTCGCTATGTCAAGCCTGATACGGTGTCCCTTCGGAAAGATCTTGCATGTAGGAGATATATCGATCCTGAACTCATATATCTTTCCAGGCACGAGATCCTCCGGCAATTCGTGCGAGCGATAATGTGAGCCTTTAAGCACCCCCGATGCGAGGACAATCGAGCTGCCCTCAGGGAGCACATCTGTCATTCTCACGAACCAATCTACATCCCTTCCGCTTGTGGAGGTACAAAGGTGAAGCTCGATCGGGCCTGCTATCTCGATATCTTCTTCAAGCGGCTCGGTGGTATAGGTGAGCATGGATTTTTCCGCCCGGCTTATTTCAGCATTCCTGAAAGCAACGCTCGGGACCGGGTTCTCCGGATCATGGGTTATCCTGTCGGCTGGCTCTGCTGAATCCGGAGGAGTTGTGTTCAGAAGCCCATCGTTCAGGCTGTAAGAGGGCTCTTTATCCCCACCTCTCAGGTAGAAACGGGCGCGACGCACCTTAGGGGGCCAACTGTCCTCGAACCTCCACTCGTCTTTCCCCATGACGAAAAGCCTCACCGGCGGCTCATCCATAACTCCGTTATCCACTCCCTTGAGCCAGTAGTCGAACCATCTGAGCTGGACGTTCAGG
Source organism: uncultured bacterium (assembly GCA_964611725.1). Taxonomy (GTDB): domain Bacteria; phylum Latescibacterota; class CAZTBA01; order CAZTBA01; family CAZTBA01; genus CAZTBA01. Next base: position 1,778 of record CAZTBA010000046.1, on the reverse strand, counting down.
AGGTCAAGTCCTTCGTTACCTCCATGGAACCATGGCCCGATCAGGAGCTTTTTGGGCGCATCTATTTCGACGAAGCTCCTTACGGTCCCATTGACGAAGTAATCGAACCACCCTCCGAAACAGTAGACGGGTGTTCTTATCTTTTCGAAGAAGTTATAGGGTGAATCCGACTTCCAGAAGGGGCCATCGATGGGGTGGGCAATCCACTCCTCAAGATAGTCCGTATCGTAGATTTTTCCTTCCTCCAATATATGCTTCAAGGCGATCTTTGTCCTATCACAGTGGACCTTCTCCTGCATTTCATAGATCCGCGGATCTACTTCCTCCGGCATGCGTGTGAGCTGAGGAACCCAGGGAGAGATGAGACGGCTTATGTGGCGCCTGAGCCCATCTCAAGCTCAGCAAGCTCATTACACCACCGGGGTAGACCAGGTCGTTGTACACGTCCGCTCCCCCAACCCCTACGAACATCGACTTGAGCCCGGGCGGGTTCTGTCCAGCGACTGCGAACTGGTCCATTGCCAGGTATGAAAGCCCCATCGTACCTATATTCCCGTCACACCAGGGCTGCTCCAGCATCCAGAGTATAGTGTCATAACCGTCATTGCCGTCGTTCCGCAGGAAATAGAACTTCCCCTCGGAGATCCCGGTGCCCCTGACTTCAGCCTCAACTACAGCGTATCCCCTCGATACGAAATCGAGATGGCAGGACTTGTCCCTGGTGTGCGGCGGGATGTCCACATTGTGGTAGGGATTCCTTATGAGGATCGTCGGGAATTTCCCTGGGGCATCGGGCCGGAACACTTCAAGGTAAAGTTTCACTCCATCCCTCATGGTTATGTATGTCCTCTCCACATCATGCGCTTCAAAAAGCTGAACGCCCCAGGATGCTGATATGTCTCTGGATTTCATATTCCCTACCTCCCCTTCTAAATTCCAGATCTCAGAAATCTGCTTAGCCTTGCCGTCCCCACTAATTTGGCACCTGTAATTGCCTGTTCAAGTCTCTCAATTCTCCTTACGCTATTCTGTATCCTCTTTCCGAGGCTGAAACAATTCGAGGAATTGATCCGCTGGTATCTCCGCCCCGGGTTTGAAAGACTCTCCCTGGGTATAGTCCAACAGACACCTGAGGAGATACCGAGCTTCAATACAATCCTTGAACTTGTCCAGGATACCGAGGGTGGTCACCAAAACCTTTCCCTTTCCGACCCTGAATTCCAGCATGTAGGCGTTGTTTCGGTTGGATTTATAGTGATCTATTGCACGGATGATGGGTTTCACCCCACGGGCGCGCAGGGGGCCAAAACCCATCGGATAGAAGTCACGGATCATCGAGACAAATTGAAGATCGCATTTCCCCTCGTGTGGAAAAGCCGCCAGTGCTGAATGGGCATTTACCACCGACCCTGAGTTTCCGCTGTCCCCTGCATTCCAGGGAATGGTTCGAAAAATGTTCATGAAGGAAGTTGAGTTGTAGTACATGATCCTGTTTTCAATGGTGGTCCCGCGCAAGAGCAGCAGGCACCTGCCCCCGCGCTCGATAAATGTTACCAGTGACTCATCGACACAGTCCACTACTACCAGTGAGATCCCCTCAGGGATCGCTTTCGGGCCGGCAGCCCGAAGCCGCAGGAACGTGTCTGCTCCCAGGGCGCCGTAACCTGCACTTGCCGCTTCAGCTAACGGTGCCTCAACCTCCGGGAAGGCCCAGAAGGACCAGTTGTTGGTGTTGATGACCTTCCCCGCGCACTCCAGAGCAACCTGCAGTTCGATCT
>CAZTBA010000045.1:0-21366 GCA_964611725.1 uncultured bacterium | reverse complement strand
GCCTGCACCAGTTGCCAATATCCACCAGCCAGACCTGGAAATTCGCCGTCGTAGGACACTCCTTTGCATCATTCCGACTACAGCCCCACCTACGATCAGAGCAGCAAGATTAGTTGCGACAAATACACTGTTTCGGAACTCCACTGCCGCATCCTCTAGGAAACCTAGCATGATAACAGGCAAGAGAAACTGCAGGGGAAAGATTGCGGTCCCTCCTATGCTGTTTGCTAGCACCCAGGAGAACCAGAAGCTCCATCCAATGTGCCCACGTTCAACCGCCATGATGGAAACACCTCCCTACCGACAGTTATGCTTTGAGATTTTGCCTACACGATGCTTTTTATTCGCCTTTATCATACTGCGCAAGAAACAGCGTTCAAGGTCGCCCAATGCGCCTGCCTTTCATTGGTCTTCCCTCGGCCTTTTGTGCGAAAATATCGTCATTGCGACCCTCTTGAACGAATTCCCTTCGCACGCTCTTCCAGTCTTCTCGCCTCGTCTTCTTTCCCAATCCTATCGTAAAAACTTGCCATCCTCTCCAGCATAGCTGCAACTTCAGGGTGGTTTGATCCAAGGGTTCTCTCCCTTATTGTCAGTGCCCGCCCGTAAAGCGGTTCAGCCTTTGCATATTTTCCCTGTGTTTCGTAGAATTCCGCTAGACTACTAAGGTATGCTGCCATCTTGGGGTGTTCCGGCCCAAAGATCGTTTCCCTTATGGCCAGATCGATGGTGTAGATATCCCGATCCGGACTGTACCAGAGCTGGTAAATCTGAACCCATTGCCCTCCTTTCCAGTATGGCTCGCGGATGGTCGTAACCCCTGCATCAGACTGACGATTCATGTAAGGTCTCCATACCACATACCCCAAAAGCAAACCAAGAACCAGACAAGCAGCACCCACCGCAAATGCCCATCCGGGAGAAACACTTTCCTGTGAAAGTTGCTTCAGCTTTCCCCAAAAACTCAGTTTGACTCTCTGCCGGCCAGGCGACATCCGGGAGACCTCGCGGAGGAGACAACCTGCCAATTTACTACGACATTCCCACAGGAGTTCCTTGGATGGCACGAGTTCCCGCCTGCTGGAGAGAAGCTGGTGGAGGGCCTTTTCCTGCTCCAGCATCCGCCGGCAATCGGGGCAGTCCTTGAGATGCTCTTCCACCCTTTGCATCTCATCTCGAGTAAGTTCCTCCAGTAAATAAAGGGGAATCAGCCTCTGATATTTTCTACAAGACGCCATTGCCTTCCTCCCACCTACTCATTCTTCTTTGCATTTTAAATAGGAGCCAAGGCCCTTTCTCAGTTTTTCATGTGCCCGGAAGAGGTGATTTTTCACCGTCCCTTCCGAGCATTCCATGATCGCAGAGATCTCAGCTATACGCTTATCCTGATAGTGCCTCAACACAAAGGCCAGATGCTGCCTCGGGGGGAGCCCCTGCACTATCTCATCGATATGACCCTGTAATTCCTGATCCAGCACCTGTGTCTCCGGATCGGAGGTATTCTGCGCCGGTTTCTCCCACAATTCCTCGCCTCCCAGTATGAGTTTTCGCTTCCGATGGAAGGAGAAACACACATTCACGACGATCCGATAGAGCCAGGTGGAAAATCGGCTTTCCATTCGGAAATCCGGCAGTGCCTCGAACGCCTTCAAAAACGCCTCTTGATAGATATCTTTGGCATCCTCCGGATTCCGGACCATGTGCAAGGCCAGGGCCAGAACCTCCCGATCGTAGAGGTGCACCAGTTCTTCGAAAGCCGAAATATCGCCGGCCTGGGCCATCCTGACCAGTTCCCAATCCATCAAGGCTTCTCCTCACGTGAAGGCTCCGGAAGTTTGGACGCTGGTCCAAAAGAAAAGGTTTGCAGAAGATTTCTGGAAAAAAACACCGAAAATGGCTCTACTGCCTTAAATGTGAAAGAATTCCTGCTCTAAGCAAAAGATAAGCTTTAAGTTACAAAAAGTGAGGCTTTGTGATTGAGAAATCGTCAATATGAATCCTCTTGACATATGTATAGACAGTGTTTATATAGGAACGAGTCGTAAAAAGTTTTGATAATGTCAAATGCTTCTGTTCAGCGGATATGGTCTTACATAGAGAATAAACAAGTTTCATTTACAATTGCAAATAGGAGGATTTCCAATGTGTTCTATGGGCAAAGCAGCGAAGCAGCCAAATCTCAAGGCAGTGGTGGATGAAGGGCTGATCACAGTGGTCGTGCCTGAATGGGAGGGCATGCGGCTGGGACCGGCACGCTGCCGGATAACGTTGAGTGGGAAGGAGCGCAAGGGGCGCGCCACAGAGGTTAGAAAATCCGGTCCCGGAACCCTGGAGGTTCTCTGGGAAACACAACCCGGTGGCGCACAGGTCAAGCAGACGATTATCCGGGAAACACCGCAGCGGCTCCGCTGTCGCAGCATCCTGACAAATATCGGCAGAAAAAGCTTTACATTGGATCAGATAGAACTCTGGAGCATAGACGGTATCCGTGGCTCACGCTTCGATCTGGGCACCGATCTCGCCCAGGTGCGCGTGCTCGAGAACCGCGCCTACCACGGACAGGCCCGCTCGGTCGGTCAGATCATGACCGGTATAGATCAACGTAAATCCCTTGATGGCGTGCACGGCGCGTTCTACTCGGAAGCAGCCACGGTCCTATACAGCCACAGCGACGGCCTCGGGTTGCTGATCGGTTTTGAGACATTCGAACGCTTCAACGGACGGACCCGGGCCGGCTCTCGCAGGGTTCAGGGACGGCTGAGCTCGGTCCTTGACAACACAGACCGGGGGACGTTCGGCCCGAAGCAGGTGTTTCCTCCGTCGCCCAAGCTCGGACCGTCCGACCGTTTTACAGAGGCCTCCATCGGCTTTGCAGGCGCCAACCTGCCGGTAGAACCGGGACAGAGCATCACGCTGGAAGAGTTCGTCATGGAGGTTGGACCGGACCCGTTCCGGCTGCTCGAGGCTTACGCCGACCGTGTCGCGGAGCGATACGGCATCACCGATACAATTAAGCCCTTCGCCAACTGGTGTAGCTGGTATCCGTACCGTCTCGGTTTGACCGAAGACCGTATGCAGGAGACCGCCCGTGTGGCAAAGTCGCGGCATCTGGACAGGCTGGGGTTGCGCTTCATCCAGGCTGATCTCGGCTGGGAGCAGTATAATATCCCGACCTATTTTGAGGAGAACGACCGCTTCCCTCACGGCCTCAAGTGGCTGGCCGGAAAGCTTGCTGCCACGGGGTTCAAGCTTGGGGTGTGGAAGGGGTTTACATGCGTTAGCGAAAACCATCCTATGGCGCGGGAACACCCCGACTGGCTGGTCCGCGACGAATCCGGCAGACCCAAAGCTGGCGGCACGTGGTTCTGGGAGCCACACGACCGTATGTTCGCCCTTGATGTCACCCATCCGGGAGCACAGGAATGGATCCGCACAAATATCGAGTCACTGGCGGAGCGGGGCGTGCGCTACTTGAAATGGGACTTCGGCGGTAATATCATTATGGCAGGGCAGAGATATGACCCGCATATTGCCTGCAGCGGAGCGCTGGAGGGCATGCGCATGACCGGCCGTATCGTACAGGATGCGATGATCTCTCAGGGAGAGGAAGGATTTGTGCTGGATTGCACCGCCTGTGAGACGGCTAATATCGGCACTTTCCGCATGTTCTACACAACCTATGATACAGGTAATACCGGCATAGGTTTTAACCACCTTCGCCACGTCTACACCACGGTGGCGGCACACCTCTTCAAAAATCACCGATGGGGATTACTGCAGCCCTCCTGCCTCGTAGTGGGGCTACCGGGAACTCTCGAAGAAGCCCGTGTGCGTGCCACGGTCACCTTCATGACCGGAGGCCACATAGACATCTCCGAAGATCTGACAAGGCTGCCGGAGGACCGATGGCAGGTTCTGCTTTCGGTGCTGCCGCCCATCGATAAAGCTGCCAGAGTGATCGACCTTTTCCATCCGGTAAGCGTGAGCAGCGGCAGCTACACCGCCCTATGCAAGGGCGAGGAAAGCCAGACTCTCACCATCTCCGAACCACAGGGTGCAACGGTCTGGCACCTGCCCGTACGGGCCGACTGGGACAGGTGGGACCTGGTAGCGATCCTGCACCTCTTCGAGTCCGAGACGGAGTCAGGTGGTTCACAGTTGCCCATACGCTTCCAGGTGGATTTCGAGCATTTGGGACTGGACCCGCGCAGGCGATACTGGGCGCATGAGTTCTGGGCGGGGCAGTTTCTGGGGTCGATGCCGGTACCGGCATGGCCTCGGGAGGCCTACCGCCATCCGGGAGATTCCACTGGCCTGGTCAACGACTCTCAGCCGGGGGTTCTGGATGTCCTGTTCCATGGACCGGCCGTGAAGCTGCTGGTAATTCGTCGACCGCGTCGGCACCCGTGGCCGGTGGCTACAACCTTCCACCAGAGCGGCGGTATGGAGCTGGCCGATGTCAAATGGGATTCGTCCAGCAGGACCCTGTCCGGTACGCTACATCGGCCGCCGGGGGAAACCGGGGCAATCATTGTCGCCGGAGTGCGGTCAAACCGTGATGTGAAGGTCACGGTCGATGGCAGGCGAACACCGGGGCGGAGCTCGGCCAACGGTTCGCTCGCCATACCTGTGGTGACACAGGAGTGGGTTACGTCGTGGAGTGTGGAGGTTTAGGTGATCCTGTTGTGCTATCGTTCCTGGAAGTCTTTCACGTAGGTATATCTCTTTCGCATTGTATATATGTTATTAACCGACGTAGGGGCAGAGCATGCCCTGCCCCTACACGAGGGTCATCTTTCTACAGATCTGTATATATCGCCTTCCTGAACGCAATTTAGTTCTAATTCCTATTCCAAAAAGCAGATAGCCCTCTGGCTGTTCGGATCAGCGACAACTTTTGCATATGAACCATCGGATGCTGAGTAAACGTCGATCACCTGTATCACATCCCCAAATCTTTCGGCATTAGGTACGAGATCTTCGAGTACATTGGGCGAGCTCTCGAAAAAACTGCTATTAAACTCAGTCTTCTTATCATCAGGATAAATAGGGAGATAGATGATATTTGATTCTACCAGATCCTGGAAGAAATGAGTCCCGTACGATACTTCGGGCACGTGACCCGCCTCTTCGCGGGCCACCTCTACGAGAACCACAGCGTTATCAATATCCGCATAGCTTACGTTTACCCCCAGGTCTATGTTGCTGCTACCCCACCTGCCGGGTCCCATCATTAACACCCTGCCATCGGCACTGCGCAGACGTGCGTTTATCTGTCCCACTATACGGCCCAGGGATCTCCTAATATCAGCCGTTTCAATCTTAGCATACTTTCTCGGGTCTATATATACGATATAGCGAATATGGCTGACCACTCCACCGTTAATGAACCTATTTGATTTGAACAGTACCCGCTCTTCTGGTATGCTATCCGGAAATATTACAGGACTCAATATCCCAGGAATCCACATGGGGCGACATTGAAGCAAATTAACTCTCACACGTCCGTCCGCATCAATTGATGCCGTAAACTCCGTCTCTATCGGGTGACCGTAAACCCTCTCGAGTTCAGCTATCATTTCTCCCATAATATTTACAAATTCCGTTCGGCCAATAAGGTTATTGAAAGTCAGAACAAAGTCCTGGTCCGAACTATCTACCAGGATGCTTACAGGATCATACAGGTACCCTTGCCTGTTTAAAGAAACGAGTAGATAAAGGTCAGGATAGTCGGCTTCGGCAAGCACTTCGGCAATGGTTCGGGTCGTAAATCTATTTGAATTAAGGTCGATAAGATCTATCTGACGTTGTGAATACTTTGCCATCTCCATACCGGACTCAGGTCTGAGCTCCGGATTGCTTACCGGAATCATCCTCGGATAATCGCCCCCGACACGATCAACGGCACGGGTCCCTAAGCCAAACACCAGACGAATGATCCCCTTGTGGGGATCGATGCGATCTGTCCACACATACAGATTTCGCGATAGCGCCACACCAGCGAGGGCCGGAAAGAAAAAGTTTTTGTGAGGTTTCCCCGACACCCGCTGCACAAGTATTGCCATCTGTTCATCACTCTCTCCCAGACCTCGCTTACGCCTGTATGAAAGGGCATCTGGGTTCAACGCACTCGCATAGACAAGCTTCACAGCACGCAGAAAGGCCTCCAGCCTCTCCTCTGGATTGCCCTGATTAGCACAGAACTCGCTATGATACTTGCCGGCAAATGCGTTCCCGAAATTATCTTCAAGCAAACTGCTGGATCTCACAATTATCGGTGCCTGCCCGAAATAATCCAGCATGCTACGGAATTGCTCGATTATCTCCACTGGAAATTCCCCGGCGAGGAAACGCTTTTCAACTCCCTCGAATTTCTCACGGGAAAACTGAGATCTGCTCGATAACTGTAGACGAAGCCGGAACAGGTCATTGTTTACGAGGAAAGTGAAAAAGACATCAGATCCGATATAGAAAGAGTCGTGATCTTCCATTACCTCGGAAAAGTCTATTTTGCCTCTATACCCCGACAGAATACGTCTCGCCAACAACATGCCAGCGGATTTACCTCCGATACGTCCAGAACCGATAAGCCGGTCCCGGACATTGAACAGGTCATCCAGGGTAAGATATCGATCAACCAACCTGTTAAACTCAGGATGGCTCCCGATCATAATCCGTGAAAACTCCCTCTTCAAAGTGGCGATTTCCGGGACGGTTTCGGGTAATTGTCTGCCAGTTTCACGATACTGAATCAACTTCCTGTATACGCTTTCCCACGGAGCAATAGCATGAGTGTCAACATCAAGTGGTCTTTTACGAGCAATCCTGGTCACCTCGGCTGCGTCCCCGCTACTAAATACCGGAGACCAGGCTGCTTCTGAGATGAAATGGGGTAGAAACATCTGTGGCGAGTACCGATCCCACACCTTCAACGGATGTATATATTTCCTATCCTTTACATTGTAAACACTGATCAGCATTTGTGTGGTGTCTCTTATCCTGGCAACCGCACTATGAGAGTGTTGACCTCGCGTAAGCGCAAAATAAGTCACCGTATCAAGCTCGAAAAGGTAAGGACAGGTTACCTGGAAAAAATTTGCCAATAATTCATCAGTAGCCCACTCCACCACAAGAGCAGATAAGTTGTCGAATATGTAAAATACTTCCCTTCCCCGTTTTTCGATTATTCTATGGACTCCGCCGCTGAAAAAGTCAAAGCCAGGGCTCGGATCAATTTCTATTATCTCAAGACCATCTCGAGGCTTGAGAATTGGCTCATGAGGTGCGAACCTTATATAGACGCATCCATAACCGTCGCGTATCGCTCGGTCCGCAAAAGGCTGTGCAAAATACAAATAGTCTTCCAGGTTATCAACCTGCCAGACTACATTATCACCCAGGCGGAGTCCCTGTATGATCTCATCTAAAGGCTTTAAACCGCTATTTATGGCCTTTGATTCCATATCACCACACATTCCTAAGTAAATGGTATCATTCCTATTGCCATACCTTTACAGGCTTCTGACTTGATTGTGGACGAAAAAAATGTCAAATCTCTCGAAAAGGCGAAAATCACCGCAAAACCGACTCTCCTGGCGCTATACTGGCCTTACCGATCTGTGGAAATCGAGCCTCTCCAGCCGTAGTGCTTTTTACATGGAAACCGCCATCTGTCCTCCTTACTTCGACCGAGTGAGCCAGGATCACCGTGTCACCGACACCGTAATCGTACACCACGTATCTCTTAGGCGGCTGACCTTCCGGTGCGACGAACTGCTTATGCAACAGATCGGCATCGGCTTTGCCATGTCTGTCGGGATCAATGAAGAATCCGGTCTTCCGATAGCATCCCGAGGTACGGTAAACTACCGTCCCATCCTCATTGGTCAAGGTCTTACCATGGTAGTAGCGCCAGTTGCCCAGAGGCAGCGTGACATTTCCGATCACCAGGTTCGGTCCCGTCTCTACGGCATATCCTTCGCCGATCCGCGGATCCACATCAACGGTAATCTCAGTGCCATCATTCACGTTTTTTGCCGTCTCAATGCGGAACGCTGTGTCATTACCCCCGTCGTTAACGACACGGAAGTATCGACCGACAAAGTTCTTCGGACTGGAGAGTGAAGGGGCAATCACAAGTTTCCAGTTGCGGTAGTCTACAGCTATAATCCTCGCCTCGTGTGCCGGAACCGGCAGAGATAGCTCTACCTCGCCCTTTTTCAGACATGTGCCTTGTGTCAGGAATAGCGCGCGAAGCCCATCTGCATCTTCCGACCAGAAAGCAAACGAACCGGTAGCTTCGAGCTTCCCTTCGGTGATGCAAGGTTCCGACGGGTCATGATTGAAGATAATCGTGTCCGTCCGTTCATCCGACCGAACCCGGACTCCTGATGCCCACGACGATTCACCATCAATCGCCCTGATCGGCACCGGCTCGACCTCATCCAGGACGCGCTTTCCTTCATAGGCTTCGAGAACCTGGGCGAACGTAGAGCGGAAACCTTCTTCCCCTCTGTTCGAGAGGAGCGCCCACTGGACATTGTAGGGATTGCCACCCCCGGGGGGATGTCCCTCGGCCAGGATAAGTTCGGCACCGTCGGGGCTCAGCACCGTGGTCCGCAGATGGATATCAGGATAGCCTTCCAACCTGAAGTCCAACACCCAGGGTCCTTCGGTTCGCCCCCGTTCCACATTGTCCATGTAGGCAAGAGCTGACAGCCCGGAGTCCGTTTCGCGCGGCTTCCCGTAGGGTACGTCGCTGCCCAGCGCAGTCCCCCCTTCTTGCGGCTTCAGCCCGGTTCCCTCGTAATCGACATCGCCCCGCGGTCCATGTAAAGACCACCAGTGCTCCTTTCCACCCGATACCCTGAACACGTCAACGGCGTAGAAATCCTCCGGGGAAAGGTCAATCAGCGCCAGCACCCGCTCGAAGACCTGATCGGTCAACAAACGGTAGGGCCTCGGCGGCTCGCCGTACACGTATGACGGCGCCCGGGCGGCAGCAACCTGAACACCCTCTCCCATCGAGAACAATGCCAGCGTGCCTTTGCGCCCCGGGCGTTTCTCATCTCCGCGGACGAAGGCACAGTAGTGAGTTGCCCAATGTCCCTCCCATAAACCTGCGAACTGCCAGGAATGAGGGTAGCCCAGCTCGGGAAGCAGCTTGCGCTGGAGGGCCTCCAGCCCTATTGTCAGCATATCGTTATGACCATGACCTCGCGAGCGACCGTATCGAACCCACAGGGCCCGCCGTGCGTCTCCTTGCCCTGAACGGAGTATGGCATGGCCGTAGCCGTCGGTCACGTTGCTCTCCAACCGCACCTCCCAGCCATCTTCCGCTGCAACTCTACGTATCTCCTCGGCCAATCCGGGATCTGAAACAGTTTGAAGGTACTTATCATCAGGGCCGTGGAGGACCTGTGCGAAGCGGCGTTCCCGGGTCAGGGCATAGGCCCGCTCGTAGCGATTGGGGGAGATATCCGAGCTCTGGTTCACAGGTATAGTATCGGTCTTTGCCAGGTCACCGGCGTCTCCCGTCTGCGCGTGGGTACGCCCGATAAGCGAGAAGTCGATCGGAAAATCGAAGAGTTGCTTATACTTCGGATCTTCAGCCAATGCGGGAAATTTATCGGCGTTGAAGACCTCGGGCTGAGCGTCCCGAAGCTCTTCCATCACGTCGACAATGGCCTGCAGGTTGTAGACGTGACCGGCGTTATATCCCTGGGATTCGTATGCTGAGCCATCCTTGAAGTAGTGGTTGGTCAGGAAGAAACGCATCTGTCCGCCACCGTTGAAGGTCCAGTCAACCAGCTCACCGGTTTCCGGCGTTCCCAGCAGCAAAGCCAGTTCCATCAACGCGCGCTGGCCCTGCGGGAGGTTCCCGACTACATTCTTGTCGAGACATGACTGGGCCATGGTGCGAAAATAGCCGGTTTCAATGAAGCGACGGAAGTCTTCCATGGTCCGTATTTCGGGATGGTGATGTTGCTGGCAGAACCTCAGCAGTTCCTCATCGGGTTCCTGCAATGCATCGAAGATGAGCTCATATATCTCGGATATGATATGTACTCTTGGCACCTCCCAGTTGCCCTCGACATACATCCATGTCTCGTAGACGGGGATATCCTCACGCGGCAGGATGCCCATTGGGACGTTCCAGAGCGTCTCACGCGAGATACGCTTGCGCTGGTTGAGATTGATTGCCAGATTGAGATACTGCTCGGTGACCCGCAGAAGCCCCACGGCTGTTTTTCGGGCGAAGGCGTGGTCCCCTGTGTGCGCGTATTCCCTCGCCAGATTGCGCACCATCGGCACGTAATACTTCAGGTAGTGCCATACATTGTAGTATCCGATGAACGAAAGGCGGTATCCGTCCATATCAACACCGTGACCATCATCTACTATGTCACCGCTGCTCATGTCCCCGGACGCGTAGTCGTTGGTCGGGAACCACTCACCGCATTCGGGGCAGCCCACTTTGCAGGGATGATTCCGGGGATCAAGCAGCCACGGATAGAACGCGTTACGTCCCTCGTAAATCTTCATTCCGCAGCGGGGGCAGCCGCGCCGGTCGTTCAAATGATTTACAAAGACATTTCTGGGGACATACGAGCCCAGAAGCGAATCGTATATTTCATCCAATTTTAGGGAAGCCAGTTCCTCCGGAGTTTCCCTTCCCGGCTGGCGCATGGCGGCGATCTCGGCATCGGCGAGGAGGGTGTGCCGGGGCTTCAACCGCTCGTAGCTTCGCCCTATCGGCCAGATGCGCGGCAGCTCATGGTTTTCGAATCTCCGCGGTTCCAGCACCTCTTCCCAGGTGAGTACACGCAAAGAGAGCTTCAGTTCATCGCCCGTCCCCCGGAAGGTGATGGGCGCTGGCCCGGGCCCCTTCGCACGGAAATAAAAGCGCTGCACCGTGTCCTCCGCCTTCAAAGGGCCCCGATCGAAAAGCTCAAGAGTCGGAGGAACCTCAACTTCCAACGCTGGAGTATCCGCTGGTGTCTCCACAATTACCCGAAAGGTCTGGCCAACAATGACGAACAACGGATAGTCAATGAGTTTCAAGGTACTCCCTCCTGCCATCGATGCACCGAAAGCTGCCAGGATTAGAGCGAAGACGGTGTATCGCACTATGCACCCCTCGAACCTTCGTCCGGCACCTGATCACTGGCCACAAATGCAAAGAGGTCAGCGTCCTTGAACTTGAATTCCAGTCTGATAAGGCAGCCCTTCAGATCAGCTATGTTGGCAGACTCCCAGGATACCGTATGCCTCACCTGATCTCCCCGGAAAGTCCTGCAGTCATCGTATTCAAACCCCTCAACAGTATTACGTCTCAGATCTGTCACCCTCACCTGAATGAAACCATCCTTGGCACTGGCATTGATCTGAAGCTGACCACCGGGCCACCGCATTGGGCGCGTGAGCACATAGCTTTCAATTCCACCGGCACGAATGGAGACGAAACCCTCCTTGCGAAGCTTCAGCATCCCGATCGATGCCTGGCGGTCCTTGGAATTGTGATAGCCACTAAATCCTGCATAATATAACCACCACTGGTCGCCATTTTCTATCACCCGATCGCCCGTAAATACCATACCCGAATCCCAGCTGCCCGGCTTGCCGACAGGGATCAGACGAGGTCTGCCCGGCAACCGCTGCCAATCCATGCCATTGCGGCTGAACACCAGGTCGATTTCAATGGTCTGGGGGTCCTCGTCAAACTGCTCAAGCATGCCCCAGTAGACCTCCCCATAGCGGAACGTGGGCATGCCATAGAAACGCTTGGCATCCCCCTGATCGGGAATGATAACGGAAACCGGCACCGTATTCCACAGAGACCAGAGGTCACTGCTGGCTACGCGGGAGATCATCCGGGTGTTACCCCTGAACCATTCCGGCGATTTGGATCCACCGAAGATAAGCGTATTGCGAGGGAAAGAAACAAATTCTCCCCTCGACTCATCGTAGACAATGGTGTGATAGCAATCGATGCGGTTAGCAATGACCTTGTTCACCTTCTCCTTCCAGTGGATGCCGTCTTCGGATGTTGCAAGGTAGTGGCACCCGTCACAGTAATACATCACGAACTTGTTTCCCCGGAGAAACCGTGAGGGGATCATGCTTATGTTCCTTACGTTGGATTTTAGTTTAGAATCATCAATGTGGACGTGGGCGATCTTAGCCTCACAATCTCCCTGCATGATGATGTTGGTCTCCCTTTGATCACCCCATGGTATAAGACCCAGGCTGGGCTTCTCCCAGTGGACTCCGTCCCGTGATTCCGCATAGCACAGAAAGTAATGGCCGGGAGGGTAACCGGGCACATTCCTTTCCTTATAGGATACCGTATAGTACATCCGATAGATCTGCCCTTCGGCGTCGAAAACAATCCCGGGATAGCCGAGTCCATATTCCCGCTCCCAAGGCTTATCCGGACGCAGGAGTGGGTCCGGAGATCTTTCGGGGGGATGAAAAACGTGGGGTACATTTGCCGAGAGGAAGTTCCTGTCGAAGCGATTCTCAACGAGGTAGTCATCCACGAATAACTGCGGCGCGTTTAGCCTGACATCTCGAAAGCCGACCGGATCGAGATGTCCCATATCTTCCGGACATAGCATGGCTCAGACCTCCCTCTAATATTAGATTCCATTCTGAAAAGCAACTACAGATTAACGAAACGATGTAGGTTAATGACATATGTTATAGAAGGGGAGAATCCCAATTTATGAAACGCAAATTGGTATAAGATTTATGGCTCCCAGGAAAGGGGTGTTCAGATCCAGATTTGCACCGATTGTTTACTCCCCGGAACCTTTTTCCAGATGCACCGCCTGTTGTGGGAAAGGTATTTCGATGTCGTTTCTATCAAATTCCTCCTTAATCTTGCGTGTAAGATCCAATCTTACTGTCCAGTAGTCCTCAGTCTTTACCCAAGGACGGACGACGAAATTCACACTGGAGTCCGCAAGCTCCGAAACGGCGATCTGGGGAGCCGGATCAGAAAACACCCTTGCATCTTCTTCCATCAAGCTTGTAAGGACCTCTATGGCTCTTTGCAAGGTATTGGACTACATATCCCAAGCTCAGAAGCACACCGAAGCTTCTATGAAACCACCTCCCCATATCGTCAAGAAAATCGGCGATCTGTTCTTAACGCGTACTATTATAGAACAAGATATTTTTTTATCCCATCGCTGTCAAGGGGGATGTTTTCCTGCCTCCTGTCCAATCACATCTTTAATTCATCATCCCGGATAGGATTTCGGAGGCCGGACAATGCTGATGGAAGGGATAGTGGTCTATTTTTTTCTTGCCGTTATCACATACAGTGTAGGGATAACAAACAAGGTCAGCAGTGTGGACATCAATATCCCGCCGATAGCCGTGATGGCAAAGGGGGCGCGTATCTCTCCGCCACTGCCGAGTGACAGCGCCTGCGGGAGCATCGCGAGCACAATTGCCAGATTCATCATGAGGATAGGCTTGAATTTGTTGTCGGCAGCCTTCTCAATGGCTTTTCTGGGTGTATCTCCCTGTCGACGTCGCATGTGGGCATAGTCTATCATCAGGATCGCATTGTTAACCACGATACCGATCAACATCACCACAGACATGAGCGACATCATGGAGATGGCAGTGCCGGTCAGAAACAGTGCCCAGATAACACCGATGAGCCCGAGAGGCAGGGTGAACATAATGACAAAAGGCTGTAGAAGCGATTCGAGTATTCCGGAAAGCACCATATAGGTAAGGATAATGGCGAGCATCGCAGCGAATATGAGAGACGAGAAAGACTCCTGCATCATCTCCTGGCTGCCACCGTAATAGATCTGATATCCCGGTTTGAGATCCATTTTATCCGTGAGCCTCTTGAGCTCCGCTGCTTTTATCCCGGTGGTTCCCTCTGATACATTGGCCAGGACTGAGACCATCCTCTGTCGGTTCTTCCGATCTATACCGGCTGCCCCACCCGCATAGACTACATCGGCCAGGGCCTTTGCGGGGACAATCCCTTTTGGTGTGGATATTGAGATATATTCAGCGGCATCCAGAGAGTTGCGGTCACACTCGCAGTATTGAACTCGTATGTCGTAATTCTCGCTCCCTTCACGGTAAACCGCAGAATTGTCGCCGGTCATAGCGTAGCGCAGGCTCAGTCCTATCTGGGCTACGTTCATCCCGTACTCATCCAGTCGTCTTCTGTTCGGGAGAAATTTGATCTCAGGCTTGGCCTCTTTCCAGGATAGCTGGACGTCCACAAGACCGGGAACCGTCTGAGCCAGTGCCTTAACCGAGTCGGCCAATGCCAGGATCTCCCCCATCTCATCCCCGGTGATCTCGACCTCGATATCGCCGCCGCCGCCAGGACCCATAGTCGATTGCTCTTTGAGGACGATCTGGGCATCGGGCATGGCGGCCAGATGTTGACGGAGTTCGTTTACTATTGCCGATGTCGAACGGTCCCGCTCGGAAAGATCCTTGAGCCGGATGACCATACCCCCGCTGTTTACACCCCCGCCGAACCCCGAACTGCCCAGGTACGAATAGGCGGACTCCATCTCAGGCAAGCCGGACACAATTCTTTCAACCTCGACGAGTACACTATTTGTTGCGTTCAGCGAGGTGCCCGAGGGCATCTCAACCGATATGTCGATCACACCCTGGTCACTCTGCGGGAAGAACTCGGACCCCAGCCGGGGCGCTATGCGCCATATTGTTAAGACAAACATTATAACAGTCGGTAAGAGCACTACCCACTTATGTCTCAACCCGAAATCAAGTGTCCCGATATAGCCCCGCCTTACCCGCTGAAGAAACCTATCGATCCGATGCTGTTGAACGGCTCCAGATGTGTCCCGGGATTTGAGCAGAAGGGATGCCATAAGCGGTGTCAGCGTGAACGAGAGCGCAAGCGAGGCGACCGTGGCGAACACGATCGTGAGCGCAAGTTCCTTGAAGATCTGCCCGGTGATGCCCGCCATATTCGCTATGGGTAGGAATACCGCAATATTGGTCAGGGTCGAAGCGATCACCGCAATCATGATCTCCTTCGTTCCGATCTCCGCCGCTTCCCGGACAGGCGCGCCCTCATCCCTGTGGCGGACTATATTCTCCAGCACGACGATGGAGTTTGTGACGAGGATCCCTACGGATATCGAAAGGGCCATAAGGGTCACGATATTGAGACTGAACCCCAAAACCTGGATGCCGATAAACGTTATGATAACCGATGCCGGCATTGTGACCGCCGCGATGAGAGTCAGCTTCCAGTCCCCGAGAAAAAGCAATAACATCGCAGCGGTAAAAAGTATACCCAGTGCCATGGAGGAATAGGAGTCATCTACTGCATTATTTATAAATTCGGAACGGTCCCTGGCAACATAGATTTTAAAACCTTGGGGTAGCTCGGCGTTCATCCGGTCCACAGCCCTGAAAATATCCTCGGCAACGACGACGGTATTGGCATCCGGCCGCTTCTGCACAGACAGGCCGACGGAGTTCTGGTTATTGTACCGAGCTAACTCCCGCACTTCCTTATATGTATCCTCAACAGAGGCAATGGAGGAAAGTGGCACAGGACCGTTCATGGTTGGGATCTTCAGATCGCGGATCTCCTCCAGGCTTTCAAACTCCCCCTGGACCCGGACGGTATATTCCTTTGTATTACCCACAACATGGCCCGAAGGTATGTCTGCGGTTTGCGCCGCGATGACCGGCGCAATTTGGAGTATCGAGAGGTCCAGTGCGTCCAGCCGCTGCATATGGAGATTGACCTGAATTTCCCGCTCTCGCCCAGCGGTCACACTGATGGAGGCTACCCCGCTGATCTTAGCTAGCCGTTCCTTGATCTGCTTGTCGGCTATACTCCTCAACGCTTCGGGCGTTCCCGAGCCCGTGAATGCCAGTTCCACAATAGGCTGGGCATTTATGTCAAACTTGCCGATCACAGGCTTCTCCAGATCATCCGGTAGCTTGTACAGTATGCCGTCCACCTTATCCTTCACGTCTATGGCGGCCAGATCGGAATCCACGTCCATGTTGAACTCCAGCACCACAAAGCCCACACCCTCCCAGCAGTACGAGAAGATATTCTTGATACCGCTGATCAGGCTGACTTCCTCTTCGATCGGCTTGACTACCGAGACCTCCACTTCCTCAGGCCCAGCCCCCGGATATACAGCTTGCACCGTAACGTAGGGCAGCTCTATATTGGGCATGAGGTCAATCGCCAAGTTGGTGAAGCTGACGATCCCGAAGATAACGAAAGCCATGATGATCATGACCATCATGATCGGTCGCTTTATACTCACGCTTGTCAGAGACATATATCTGATCCCTTATTCTAAGTTTATGATTGATGATCTAAAAGTCATACCTTGAACCTTATCAAGGGACGATCCTGACTTTTACCCCTTCGTTCAAGCGGCTTGCTCCGCTTGCGACGACAAGGTCATCGGCCTTCAATCCTTCGAGTATCTCAAACGCATCGCCCCCACGGACTCCCAGCTTTAGAGAGATCTTGTAGGCTTTGTCATCTCTCACCACAAACACGTATTTCTCTTCTCCTTCAGAGATGATGGTCTCGACGGGGAGCGTTAAGGCATTGCTTTTTTCATCCACAATGACATGCACTGTCACAAACATCCCCGGCCTGAGAAGCTGGCCTTTATTGTGAAAAGCCGTCTCCACGTGAAAGCTGTGGCTCTCCGGGCTGCCTGCAAGTGGGACCTTGACAACCCTGCCTTTTATCCTGCTGCCATCCATTTCGATAAACGCAGGCTGGCCGTTGCGGTACCGTTTGATCAGGACCTCATTCACCCCCATCCGCACACGGATACTATCCAGCGAAGCCATCTTGATAAGGGGGTCTCCTATGTCCACATTCTTGTTCAGCGGCTCTAACACATCCACTATCGTACCGCTGAATGGGGCCAGCAGGTTGACGCTCTTGGTAGCCGCATCGAAGTTCGCCTTCGCGATATTATATCCGGTCTCCGCCTGGTCGAGCATCTCCTGAGATATGCCACCTTCTCCTGCCAGTGCTTTCGCCCGTCCATAGGCCTTTTCAGCGACTTCATAAGCGGCTTTGGCCTGGCGATACTGGGATGATGCCGCATTAGGATCAAGTTGTGCCAGCACGTCGTCCTTCTTTACGATGTCGCCAACCTTGACATTGATGGAGACGATCGACGCCGCGGTCCCAGAATTGATGACGGTCTGATAATATCCTTCAACCGTACCGCCAGCTTTCTCTATGACCTGTAGCGTTGTCGGCTTCACACGGACCACCCCCACGGGCACGCCTTCACGCCTCTGGATGTCTGCGATGCTTTCCGCAGTTACCTCCTCCTTTCTGGAGCATCCTAACGAGCCTAAAAGTAACATGAGAAATAAGACATAAACCACCGATCTTGATGCGACGGATGTCCCCCTATCCCGGTCTATCCATGTATCCGAAGCGACGGAAGCTATTTTCCTTTTTCCCTTCATCCTGTTCTACCTCACTTTGATGAATGAATGGCCGATTGTTGGCTGCCTGCTTTTCCTCAGAACATACCTACCAGTACCTGTATGTCAACAATGGTGCTGTGAACATCGAACTGCGCCGCCTGGAACGCAAGCCGGGCTGATCTAACTTCGAGTTCCCTTTTCTGGAAATCCAGCAGTGTGATCGATCCCACTTCATATGCCTTCCTGGAGATCTCGTAACCCTTTTCGGCGAGATCCACCAGAGAGCGCGTCGAATCAAGCCGTTCCCGGCTGGTCTCAAGCTGCTCATACGTGTTTTTCAGGCTTAGCTCGAGACCATCGAGCACCTGACTCTTGGTATGTCCGAAAGAGCGCAGATCTGCCCGGGCCTGTTCTACCTTGTGAAGGTGGGTAAGACCACCTGAGAAATTCAGCGACATCCCGATGAAGACACTCCGATCGTTGTACCATTCCAGCTTGTCACCCGAATTGAACTGAGTGATCTTCCCCAGCGAACCACCACAATAGATCATAGGGTATACATCCGTTTTGGCCAACCTCACCAGGAGTTTCTGGACCTCTTCACCGTAGTATAGCTGCTCGAGCTTCTTGTTTTGCTGCTGCATCTGCACGAGTGCATCCTCAAATGCGGCATAGTAATCGTCAGAGGGGAATTCACCCCTTATAGAGAAAGTATCGACGGACTCCGAAAGGCCTGTCTGTTTGATAAGCGCCTCGAATGCCATATTCATATTGCTCCGGGCATCCTGATGTTCGATGAGAACCTTCTTGTAATTCAAGAGCGATGTCAGCGTGTCCAGCTCACTGGCTTTTCCGAGCGATAAGCGGAGTGCCGAAAGGCGATGGGATTCTCCGGCCACCCGCACCGCTTCCTTCTGGATTTCCAGGTTCTTTCGGGCCAGCAATGCCGCGTAGAACGATTTGGTGATAGAAGCCCGCACATCCTGCTCGGCCTCCTCGTACTTGATTTGCAGACTCTTCTTATATGCCTTGGCGATCTTGATTCCGAGTCCGACCTTTCCCTGGGCAAATATGGGCTGGTTTAGAGACAAGGTCAGCGCAATACTCTGTTTTTTGGTCTCGGGTATAATCCCCGAAAATCCGGACATTATATCGTCTAATGCATCACCGACTATATACGCACCGCGCTCTTTTTCTCTATCAATACTGCTGTCCTCCAGTGCCTCGACAACCGATCCCATGCCAGAGGAAGTGCCGCCTGTGTCAAATGGGTTATACTGCTCAAAGGCATAATTATAATTGGCAGATAGATTTAACGTGGGAAAGGCGCCCCCGTAGGCTTCTTTAACCTGAGCGTCAGTCTTCGCTATCTCTTCCTTGACGGCCTTCACCTGATTGGAATGCTCAAGCCCTGAACGTATCAGGTCATCGAGTGTGTAGGTTCCCGCACTTACCGAAGACACACAACACAACACCACGATAATAGCCATAGCTCTCAACGATCTCGTCATATAACCTCCATACGTTACTCAGAAGAATAAGCGGGATTTTCCGTTATGGATAGTGTTAAAAGAGAAAAGCCCCTTCCGCAACTGCTCCCTCTACCGGACATAAAGCCGTCCTGACGACAGACTATCCGTTATACAAAGGTTATCCAAAAAATTTGGCAGGATATCGCTACCTGTGATCCGCAGTAACCCACTTCAGGATCCGGGGCCCTTGCCTTCTTTCAGGCTTTTGGTCCCGACCATACGTGAGGCCACTTGCTTACAGCTTCGCGCCAATGCTCCAGATTCAATGGTCTCGGCCAAGTTACGGAAGGCTTTGAGATCTACCTTCAAGCGGTCCGCTGACGCTTCCATGAGTATGATCCAGTTCAATGGAATATGTCCCTGGCGTTTCTCGATTTCGCTATGGATGTGTTCGATAGCCCGCCCCAGCATGTCGAGTCTCTCTCTTATCCGGCAAAGCACCGCCGCCCGATCTGCACAGTATACGAAAGCCATGCCGAGGTGATTAAGATACTCCCAGTGCAAAGGGGAAGACAGGGCCTCCAGAACCATCTTCGACAGCATTCCCCGTCCCAATTCCGTGAGGGAATAGATCCTCCGCTCCGGCTGCCTGCCTACCTTTTCACTGCGAGATGACAGGGCCCCTATTTTCTCCAGTTTCCTCAGGCGGTTATATATGGAGGCCGGGTTGATATTGGCCCAGTGCTCGAACTGGCGGTCCTTGATCTCGTGGATAATTTCATATCCGTAACGATCCTGCTCAAATATAAGTCCCAGCACCACAAGATCTGTCTTGTTCATGGATACCCTCCAATTTCCAATATTCTATTTTAGAATATTATTTCTTAAATATAATATGAAATGGAACTACCAGTCAAGTTGGAATTTCTTACACACCGATAGGAAATGTCTTTTTCCCTACATGCTGTAACAACTGTGGATTTTCTTTACAATATGGTTCTTAAACAAAAAACACTATTAAGATATTGTATTCTATATTCTTATTCAAAATCTATAATATGGAGACGTCGGCATGGTTTACAGCTTTGAACACTCGATGAGAAGACAGAGAGACCCTGTCCGAAAGAAAAATTCTTGCTATTAATTCTTTAATATCAAGGTCTTATCGATTCTAAACTCCAGATCTCTACAATTCAGGAACGGTTTTTGCACTGTACTATTAGTGGGGTGATCGGGGAATTGCATAGAGGCGGGTGCGGATGAAGAACAGCAAAGGATTGAATACTATAAAAAGGAAAGAAATACTAAAAGCAGTCAGGGAAAAGGGGAACCTCGACCAAGAAGTCGAGGATATGAACCTTCCTCAGCTCAGGAAGCTTCACCAGATACTCTTCGAGGAAGCTGTAAGAACCGGAAAAGAGAAGTTTGGTAAGAATTTCGATATTAGTGTTCTGAGAAGAACAATAAATAATACCCCTGAACACATGAAGAATAATGTGTGTCCGAAGCCCCTGGAATTCTGCAACAGGAAAAACTGTGATTACTATGCTCCAGACTGTGTAGCCAATAAGATAAAGGGCCAGATTGACAGCCTCATATTGGAAATACTTGAACCGAGTTCTGTAGGACCGTGGATACAATCGAAGATAATGTGGTAGAGAAAATATCCGGATGGACGAGTTTTTGACACCTGGAATCCATACGACGATCTTTACTCCAGGTGACCGGCAGTTTCTCTGGATCAAGTCTCAGGTAACCAGAAAAGGAAGTGTGTGATGTGGGGAATAGTATTACTTGCTTATTTCATTATGCTTTTAGTCATAACAGCAGATTATGATGCTCGGAAATCCTCGTAATCTCCGAAAGCTTGCCCTGGAGACCGATTTCTAAGATATATACAGAAGGCAGACTCCGGTTGTGAGTAGACATCAGACTGCCTGATCTCCTGACTTAATTGGAGAAGAAAATCCTCCTCAATGTGCTTTTCTAAAGTTGACGGTGTAAAGCCAAAGGCTACCGAACCGTTGCTTCAGTCTGAACCCCGCAGCCTCAACACGTTGTATGGTCCTGAAAGCGAACGGATAATGAGGGTCGAGGAACTCCTCGGTAATTGAGAGGACCCCATCGGGCTTGAGCACCCGGCGCAGTTCTGCCAGTGCGCGGTCCTGGTCGGGGACTTCCGGTAACACTGTGATCAGGAAAGCTCGATCCACGCTCTCGTCTTCCAGCGGAAGGTTATAGGCATCGGCGATGTGAGTTTCTACCTCGGCTATCCCCGACTCTCGGACCCGTTGTTCCACCTGAGCGATCATCTCCGGCTGGATATCAACAGCGATGAGGAGTCCCTCCGGCCTCAGACGCCGTGCCGCATCCACCGTGAAGGCGCCCGGACCAGGCCCTAGCTCCAACACAACCTCACCAGGACGTATCCCCACGCGAC
>CAZTBA010000044.1:0-21657 GCA_964611725.1 uncultured bacterium | reverse complement strand
GGGTATGGCAGGAGAAGAGCATGTACGGCAAAAAGTTCTGGGGCGTGCAGAGGACCACGTACATCATCGATGAAGAAGGCAAAATCTCCCACGTTTTCAAGGAGGTCAGCCCTGCGGAACATGCGGAGGAAGTGCTGAAAACTCTGGGCCTGAGGGATTAGTGCCGTAGCAGAAATCCTATGTCGAAAGCGTATCAGATGACCTCTCGCGAGCGCCTGGAGACGGTGTTTTCACGCAAAGATCCTGATCGGACGCCGATCCTTGGCGGATGGATCGCCTGCCCTGAGCATATTTGCGCATTGACAGGTGTTAGTAGTCGGGAATACTGGGCTGAACCGACAAGAGTTTCGGTTCGGGCATACGAAATCCTCGGCACGGACGGCCTTGCAGACATCTTTGTACCAAAGAATATGGATGACTTCCGGTGTGTGGATGAGGATTCCTACTTGCGTGCAAAAAGTGATATGTCGCTCGAAGAATCCATTGCAAAGATAGATGCGATGCCGTCCGCGGAGACTATCGATTCGGAATTTGATTTCGACAGTGCTTATGAGTACTTCAAGAAAGATTTGATGGAGAAGCAATCTTTGTGCGGGGATATGGTCTGGATGCCTGCACAGTGGTCTGCCGGGGCGAGGGTAACCTGGTACGGGGAGTTCGGTTATGAGAACTTCTTTTACATAGTTGGAGTTTACCCCGACAGGGCGAGGAAGCTGATGGAGATCGGCGGTGCCCGCGGACATTGTCAGTCCCGACTGATCGCGCGTGCTGTCGAGGAAGGACTTTATCCCCATGCCGTTTTGCTTGGGGAGGACATATGCACCCAGCGGGGACCGATGATCTCCCCGGATTTCATGGAGAAGTATTATGCTCCGCAGCTTCGGTATGGACTGCGGCCGCTGCTGGATGCAGGATGCAAACCTGTGTGGCATTCCGATGGGGATGTCCGTCAACTCATTGATATGCTTATAGATTGCGGTATCCAGGGTTTTCAGGGGTTCCAGCCCGAATGCGGAATGAGCATCGAACGCATTATCGAGAGAAAGACTCGCGATGGTTGTCCGTTCATCATATTCGGCCCACTTGCGGTGACCACGGAGCTCCCTGTTTATACTCCGGAACAGATTCGGGATAAGGTGCGGTACGCTATTGAAGTATGTAAGGGCAAAGCCCACCTGGTACTGTTCACTTCGAATACGATCAATCCTGATGTGCCGTTGGATAACATCCGTGCGATGTACGACGCGGTTTTGGAGTCATAGGACGGATAGCAACTATGGAAACCGATCTCGAACTGGAGCTTCGGCGCAGTGAGCCTGACTATGTGGTTTACCGGCCACACAGTGTCGATGGATCGACCTTCGATACCGGAAACGAGCACTTCCTCGTCTTCGATGGCCCGGATGGATCACTTATGGCTGTGTGGACCCAGAGCAGCTACGAGGGAGCCGGTGACCACCGTATCGTATTCTCCCATTCGGATGATGAGGGTGTCACATGGGCACCACCCGTCCGTATAGTCGGACCGGCAAGGCTTGGTGAAGGGTATATGGCAAGCTGGGGGTTCCCACTCGTCTCACGGTCGGGGCGTATCTATGTGGTCTATAACCAGTACCAGGGGATCGACGATGTCGTGCATCAGATTACCGGTATTATAGGTTGCGCTTATAGCGATGACATGGGAGAGACCTGGTCGTCGACGGACACCATACCGATGCCGCGCGGCCCGTATGACCATCCTGATCCGAAATTTCCGTCGAACTGGATCGTCTGGCAGATACCTGTCCGCGATCTGGAAGGCCGGTGGTTCACAGGGTTTACCCGCTGGGTCAGCAAGGCTGTACGTACGCCTCCACACAACGGCTCCTGGACCTCATTGGAGTCCGTAGTCGAGTTCATGCGCTTCGAGAATATCGATGATAATCCTGAACCTCGGGAAACCAAGATCACCTATTCTGCATGGGGAGACGAGGCACTTCGCGTCCCCCATTACACCAATCCCAAACTGAGCATTGCCCAGGAGCCCAGCCTGGTACGCCTTCCGGACGATCGCCTTTTCTGCGTTATGCGTACCATGAGCGGATACATCTGGTATAGCCTGTCCGATGATGATGGGTTAACCTGGAGTAACCCGGCTCCACTGTTGAGCCGTGACCATGGATTACCTATCCTTCAGCCGCTGTGCTGTTGCCCGATCTTCGGGCTCGCAGACGGACGCTTCATACTGCTTCATCATAACAACGATGGACGTTTTGAGGGCTGCATGCCGGAGGAGACAGGCCGCAATCGACGGCCAGCGTTCATCGCGCTCGGAGAGTTCCGGCCACATGCCCGACAGCCGATCTGGTTCAGCGAATCCAAACAACTTATGGATAATGATGGAGTCGGAATCGGACCGAAGAAGCGGACTGACATCGGGGTCTATCCCAGCTTTACCAGCCTTGGTGGAAACGAGGTTCTATGGCATCCCGACCGCAAGTTTTTCCTGCTGGGCAAGCGGATCACTTCCGAATGGCTGGCCGACCTGAAAGTACCAGAGAAATAGTGGAATAAAGCATAAAGGCTGTTGACAAAGGTAATATATTAGGGAACACACAATACCCTCCATGAGAAGAGGAGCAGGATATGAAGGGAATATTAGTAATGGAAGATGGCAGCTCTTTTGAAGGCATATCGATAGGATCATCTGGTGAGAGAATAGGGGAGGTAATATTAGATACGGCCGTTGTCGGATATCAGGAAATTATGACAGATACGGCAAATGCCGGTAAGATCCTGGTTCTGACATATCCCTTGATAGGTAATTACGGTGTAGCCGAGAAGTTCTATGATTCCAAGAAATGCTGGATCGAAGCATTGGTTATAAAAGAGGAGAGCAGTATATATTCCAACTGGCAGGCGGAAGATACTTTCGGAAATTTTCTGCAGAAAGAGGGTGTTGCCGCGATAAGTGAGGTCGATACAAGGACCTTGGCCGTTAAAATCCGAGATAACGGTCAGATGTTGGGGATAGTTTCCAGCGGAGAAAAGAAGGCAGATATCTTGCTTAAGCAGCTAAAAGACCACAAGAAAAATATGAAGTTGGATTTTATCAGGGATATCTCCGTAAAAGGGATTACGGAGGTCAATGGAAATTCTTCGGGACCGAAGATAGCCGTAATAGACCTGGGGTTTTTGAATAGCTTTGTTAAGCAATTGAAGGATCTGGGATGTAAGGTTGCGTTGTTGCCTTATGATACTGACGCAGATAGAGTTCTCGAGTTAGACCCTGACGGCCTTATCATTTCCAACGGGCCGGAGGAGGACGTGGCAATTCCCGGGGTTGTGGAGACAGTCAAAGAGCTTCTCGGCAAGGTCCCTATTCTGGGCATTTCGGTCGGACACGAGATTATCTGTCTTGCCTTAGGGGGTAAACTCAGGAAGATGAAGGTGGGCCATCGCGGTGTAAACTATCCGGTGAAATCACCCTCTTCATATAAGGGTGATATTACTGTACAGAACCATTCATATGTTGTAGATGAGGACTCGATAAAGGGCAGAGATGATATCGAAATCACCCTGCACAACGTGAATGATGGTTCTGTTGAGGGGATAGAGAGCGAGGCTTTGAGGTTTATTTCCGTCCAGTACTATCCTGTAAGCCCCGGGTTTGATGAGATAAACGAGGTATTTACAAGGTTTCTGGACATGGTAGAGAAATAGAAGGGGATAAAATATGCCAAAACGCAAGGATATCCACAGGATATTGATGATAGGCTCCGGTCCTATTGTCATCGGGCAAGCCTGCGAATTCGATTACTCTGGTTCCCAAGCTTGTAAAGCTTTAAAGGAAGAAGGCTACTTTACAATACTTGTCAACAGCAATCCGGCTACCATTATGACGGACCCTGAAATGGCGGATGTTACTTACGTTGAGCCTCTTACCGTGGAAGCTGTAACTGAGATCATAAAAAAGGAGAGGCCCGACGCAATCCTACCTACATTGGGTGGCCAGACAGGTTTGAACCTGGCATATTTTCTGATGAAGGAAGGCATACTGGAAAAGTACGGTGTGGAATCCATAGGAGCCGATGTTGAAGCCATTTCAAGGGCTGAGGACAGGGAGCTTTTCAAGAAGGCGATGCAGGAGATAGGGATAGATGTCCCCAAGAGTGGGATTGCTACAAGCCTGGAGGAGGGTATGAAGATCGGTCTTGAGATAGGATTCCCGTTGATTTTGAGGCCGGCCTATTGTTTGGGAGGTAGCGGAGGTTCTACCGCTTATAATAAAGAAGAATTGGAGCAGTTCCTGGCGAAAGGACTTGAAATAAGTCCGGTCGGACAGGTATTGGTGGAGCAATCTGTGTTAGGTTGGAAGGAAATAGAATACGAAGTGATGAGGGACCGTGTTGACAATGTCATAATGATTACTTCCATGGAGAACGTTGATCCGATGGGGGTGCACACCGGTGATAGCATCGTGGTTGCACCATCCCAGAGCCTTACCAGGGAAGAGTACTCGCAATTTGTGAATCTATCCAAGAAGATTATAAGGAAGGTGGGCATAACCGGAGGAGGTGCGAATATTCAGTTCGGACAGAATCCGGACAATGGACACATTGTGATCATAGAAGTTAATCCGAGACTTTCGAGAAGCTCTGCTTTAGCCTCCAAGGCTACGGGCTTTCCCATCGCACGGGTTGCCACAAAGTTGGCCGTTGGTCTGACCCTGCCGGAGGTTCTAAATCAGGTGACAGGCAAGACCTCATCATTTTTCGAACCAACAGTCGATTACTGCGTATTCAAAATCTGTAGGTTCACTTTTGAGAAATTTCCCCAGGCTGAAAGAATTATAAACACATCTATGAGAGCCATCGGGGAGGCAATGTCCATTGGCAGGAACTTCAGGGAAGCGCTCCAGAAAGGGATACGGTCTACCGAGATAAGAAGATTTGGATTAGGTTCGGATGGAAGGGACGAGATCAAGGATGAGATGTTAGAATCACCATCGGAAGATCTGGTTGAGAGGATAAAGCAGAAAATAAGAGTACCCAACGATGACAGATTATTTTACATCAGGTATGGACTTAAAGTTGGGCTCACCGTTGATGAAATATATGAGCTGTCGAAGATCGATAGGTGGTTTATAGATAACATAAATCAAATCTTGAGCTTAGAGAAGGAGATAAAGAAGTTTAGGAATAAAGACGCAAAAAGTAAAATTAAGATCCCGGTGAAATTGCTTAAGGAAGCCAAGGGATCGGGATTCTCAGACGTACAACTTGCCTATCTTCTCAATTCGACAGAGGAAAAGGTGAGGTCGTATAGAAAAAAGAATGGTGTAGAAGTGGTTTATAAGTTGGTGGATACATGTGCGGGGGAATTTAAAGCCGAGCGGCCGTATTACTATTCTACATATGAAACAAAGAGTGAGAGCGAACCTTCCGGAAATGAAAAGGTTGTAATCCTGGGGGGTGGGCCCAACAGGATCGGTCAGGGTATAGAGTTTGATTATTGCTGTTGTCACGCGTCCTATGCCTTGAAAGAAGAAGGCATTGAAAGCATAATGGTAAATTGCAATCCGGAGACTGTCTCGACGGATTATGATACTTCGGACAAATTGTATTTCGAGCCTTTGGCTTTTGAAGATATATTGAATATTGTGGACATTGAGAAGCCGATAGGGGTGATAGTCCAGTTTGGAGGCCAGACTCCCCTTAACATATCCGTACCTCTGGCGAAGGCCGGAGTAGAGATTTTGGGGACCAGTCCCGATTCAATAGACAGAGCTGAGGACAGGAAGAGATTTCAATACATGGTCAGGAAGCTGGGGGTCATCCAACCTGATAACGGGACAGCTACCTCGTTCGAATCAGCAAAAAAGATTGCGAAGAAGGTAGGATATCCGGTAGTGGTTAGGCCTTCCTATGTCCTCGGTGGCAGGGCTATGGAAATAGTCTACGATGATGAAGATTTAAAAGATTTTATGGAGAAGGCGGTGGCGGCATCGCCTGAGCATCCGATTCTCGTAGACAAATTTTTGGAGGATGCTATAGAAGTCGACGTGGATGCCATAGCAGATGGTAATAGGTGTGTTATAGGTGGTATCATGGAACATATTGAGGAGGCGGGAATCCATTCCGGTGATAGTGCGATGGTTCTTCCGGCCTATAGTCTTGGAGAAGATGTAATAGAGGTTATAAAGAACAATACCTATGCCATCGCAAAGGAATTGAACGTGAAGGGGCTTTTGAATATCCAATACGCTGTCAAGAATAATATAGTCTATATCTTGGAGGTGAATCCGAGGGCAAGCAGGACAATTCCTTTTGTGAGCAAGGCAATAGGTGTTCCCCTGGCAAAGCTGGCAACGAAGATAATGCTTGGGAAAACATTGGATGATCTGGGATTCACCAGGGAGAAAGAGATAGATCATATCGCAGTGAAGGAGTCTGTATTTCCTTTCATAAGATTTCCGGGTGTGGATGCCATCCTGGGACCGGAAATGAAATCCACAGGTGAGGTTATGGGTATAGATTCCACGTTCGGTGCAGCTTATGCGAAGAGCCAGATAGCTGCCGGGCAGAGGTTACCGAAAAAGGGTAATGTCTTCATAAGCGTGAGAAATCAGGATAAGAGAGATGTAGTGTTAATTGCCAAGAAACTCGCCGATCTCGGTTTTAATATTATGGCAACTTCCGGCACAGCAAGTGTCCTCAAGAAAAGTGGCATGGAAGTAGAGATTTTGCCCAGGCTCGATGAAGGCAGACCTAACATAATTGATCTTATAAAGGATGACAAGGTAGATCTTATGATAAATACTCCCGCAGGGAAGGCTACTAAAGAAGATGAAACAAAGATAAGGTCTAACGCAGTCCTATATAGTGTACCACTTATAACTACTATTGCCGGTGCACAGGCATCTGTTAATGGGATAGAGTATTTGATCGAGGGAAAAAAGATGAATGTAAAGTCGATACAGGAATATCATAAAGGTGTGAAGTAACTACAGATTCTTGTCCACAGATATCGACGGAGGACAATGTGAAAAAGGTCTTGCTGATAGCTATCCCGATTTTAGTAGTTGTAGCGGTAGTTTTGTTTCTGAAGTTCGGTGGTCTGGGGTCCAGAGGGAAAAAGGAGATACCTTCGGTAAAGGCTGAAATGGGGGATATAATTGAGAAGGCGCTCGCGATTGGCAAGATAGAGCCGCGTCATAAGATTGCTATCAAATCGAAGACCTCAGGGATTGTCGAAAAGATATATGTCGATGTCGGAGATCAGGTGAAAAAGGGAAACCTTCTTATGGACATAAAGCCTGAGCCGACACCCCTTGAGATCGCCGAGGCCAAGAGGAACCTTGAGCTTGCGGCCCTGAGCCGTGACCTTTCCAGGAAGGAGCTTGAGAGGGATAAGACCCTGAAGCTGGATGGCCTCGTATCGCAGGAGTCATACGACCAGGTGGAGAATATCTACAGGGAAGCTGAGCTGAGGTACCAGCTCGCTGCGGAGAAACTTTCCCTCCTCGAACACGGGAAGATCACGATTGGAGGGAAGGATATAGAGACGGCAGTAAGGGCCCCTGTGGATGGCCATATCCTCGAGAGATTGGTAGATGTCGGAGATCCTGTGGTGCCACTGACTTCCTATCAGCCCGGGACTGAGCTTATGAAGATCGCCGATATGGGTGATCTCGTCTTCAGGGGGACGGTGGACGAGATAGATGTGGGCAAGCTTAAAGAGGGGATGGCGGTGGAGATGAGGGTCGGCCCTCTTCCGGATGAAAGGATCCCCGGAAAACTTACGAAGATCTCCCCTCAGTCGAGGAAAGTGGAAAACGCGATCGTCTTCGATACCGAGATCGAAATAGCCGGTGACGAGAAAGGAACCCTGAGGTCGGGCTACTCGGCGACCGCGGACATAATCCTTAGGGAAAAGAAGGGAGTACTTCTCATCCCCGAGAGGGTTCTTGAATTCAGGAACGACAGTACCTTTGTCAAGGTGCCGAATCCTGAAGGTGAGGACTCCCTCGAGGTGGCTGTCGAAACCGGGATGTCTGACGGCATAAATATAGAGATTGTCTCGGGCTTAAGGGAGGGAGATGAAATATTGGAAAAGCCCCCCAAAGAGATTAAGTAATAGCGTGGGGTATCAGACCTGAAATAAGGAAGCTTGATGAAATAATGGGGTAACTGTGTGAATTCAAAGAGATCCTGAAACATCTTATTTCTTTGCCAGGCTATATCCACGGAATAAAGGATCCTGCCTATGTATGGTTTCAGACTCATATTACAGTTTTTCAGGGATCTGAGGCACCACAAGCTCAGATCTTTCCTCACTATATTCGGGATAACGTGGGGGACGGTGGCCATCGTTCTGCTTCTGTCCTTTGGGACCGGCATCCAGCGCCATTCCATGAAGGAGATGCATGGGATGGGGGAGAGCATAGTGATAGTCTGGGCCCAGAAAACCACGAAGCCATATCAGGGACTGGGGATAGGTAGACAGTTAAGGCTGATGGATGAGGATGCGGAACTTTTGAAACGCAAGGTGGATGGAATCAAAGCAATAAGCTCTGAATACATAAGGTGGGGTATAAAGATTAAATACAGAAATAACGTCAGCAATACGAGTATCTCAGGAATCTATCCCTCATATGAGGATCTCAGAAACACGATCCCCGAGCCAGGT
This sequence comes from uncultured bacterium, assembly GCA_964611725.1. GTDB lineage: Bacteria > Latescibacterota > CAZTBA01 > CAZTBA01 > CAZTBA01 > CAZTBA01. The sequence goes on along the minus strand of CAZTBA010000044.1, from coordinate 12,987 downwards.
GGGAGGTTTATCGATGAGATCGACATCGAGAGCAGGAGGCGTGTAATATTTATCGGCGACGAACTCAAAGGGAAGCTCTTCGGGGAGGAGGATGCCGTTGGCAAGGAGATACATGTGAATGGGATCCCGTTTCTGGTAATAGGGGTTATGATAGATAAGGGACAGAGTTCCTCCTATAGTGGCAGGGATGAAGACAAAGGATTTATACCTGCCACCACCTTTTCCTCGACCTTCGGACACAGATACCTGAGCAACATCGTCTATGGCCTGAAGGATCCAACACTCTCGGAAAAGGTCAAAACCGAAGTACTCGCAGTACTCGGTGAAAAGCATCGCTTCGATCCTGAGGACAAAGAGGCCCTCTGGATATGGGATACGACAGAAATCGACAGGTTCATCTTCTATTTCTCGCTTGTGTTAAATCTCCTGCTGGGTGTCAGTGGAGCGTTTACGCTTATGGTCGGTGGCATAGGAGTGGCAAATATAATGTACATCGTGGTGAAGGAGCGCACGCGCGAAATCGGGGTGAAGATGGCTGTGGGGGCTAAAGGACACCATATCCTATTACAGTTTCTGCTCGAAACGCTTTTCATAGTTTCGATAGGAGGATTTACCGGGTTCCTGATATCCTCGGGAATTGTGAAGGCTGTCTCGCTCCTTCCGTTGGAAAAGTACATCGGAATTCCAACCATATCGGCCACTGTTTGGATTTCCGCGGTTGCGGCCCTTGGTATTATCGGATTTCTTGCTGGTTATTTCCCTGCCAGGAGGGCTGCAAACCTCAATCCTGTTGAAGCCCTGGCGGTTGGCAATTGAGAGCATTCAGCGGTCAGCTATTAGCGTTCAGCCAGGAACTGACAGCTAATGACTGAATGTTTCAGAGGAATTAACAGAGGTTTCGTAAAAGTTGGTTGAACGATGATAATAGTCATACGTCAGTTTATCAGAGACTTAAAGAGAGAAAAGACTAGGCTCTTTCTTACCATTTTTGCGATAGCCTGGGGCACTGCGAGCATCGCTGTCATGCTGGCTATTGGGGAGGGGGTCACAGGTACTCTGAAGAAGGGGATGAGTGGAATGGGGAGGGGTATCATGATCGTCTGGAGCGGCCAGACGAGCAAGGTCTATGAAGGACTCGGAGTGGGAAGACAGATCCGGCTTGTCGAGGAGGATGTGAAGCTGGTAGAGGAACAGGCACAGGAGATAGAACTCGTAAGCCCTGAGTTCGTCAGGTGGGGGGTGTATTTTGTAGCGGGAAACCGTTCCCTTACGGTACGCGTCGTTGGGGCCTATCCATCTTATGGAGAGATGAGAAACCTTATCCCGGGGGAGGGAAGGTTTATAAACGAGTTTGATCTGAAGTTTAGAAGGAGGGTTGTATTTCTGGGGAATGATATAGCTGAGAAGCTCTTCAGCGAGGGGGATAAAGTCGGAAGGACTATCTATGTGAACGGAATACCGTTTACGGTTATAGGTATTATGAAGGAAAAAGTTCAGACGAGTTGCTATCAGGGTATGGACGAAGCTATAACCGTTATCCCGGCCTCTACTTTCAGTGCAATCTTCGGACACAGGTACCTGAACGATATGGTGTGTCGCCCCAGAGACCCTTCTCGCTCTGAGCAGGCCAAAAAGAGGCTGTATGAGGTGATGGGTGGGAAGTACAGGTTTGATCCAGAGGATGAAGAGGCCCTTAGCATATGGGATACAGTGGAGATGGAAGAGATATTTGACAGGGTCTCTATGGGCGTCCAGATCTTTCTGGGGATAATAGGCGGTCTCACATTGATAGTGGCGGGTGTCGGCGTAGCAAACATCATGTATGTGGTCGTGAGGGACAGGACGCGCGAGATCGGTATTAAGATGGCGGTCGGCGCCAAGGAGAGACAGATCATATATCAGTATATGCTGGAGGCATTGCTTACGGTGTTTTTGGGGGGAGTGATAGGACTTTTTCTTTCATGGGGTTTTGTTAAGCTGGTGAACCTCATTCCGGTTGACAGCGAGATGATGAAATATGTCGGACGACCCACTATGTCGCTTTCGGTCGTCCTTATCTCGGCGACAGTGTTAGGCACTATAGGCTTTGTGTCGGGGATTTTGCCTGCGAAGAAAGCTGCCTCCGTGAATCCCGCTGAAGCACTGAGGTACGAGTAACTGGAGAACACCATGATAAAGCTTGAAGGGGTCACCAAAGTCTACAAGATGGGAAGGATGGACGTCGCTGCCCTGAAAGGGATCGATCTGGAGATCTCTGAAAATGAATATTTAGCTATCCTCGGGCCATCCGGGTCCGGGAAATCGACCCTCATGCACATAGTGGGATGTCTCGATACGCCGACCGAGGGAGCTTACCGACTTGATGGCAGAGACGTAGGTTCGCTGAGTCGTGATCGGCTTGCCGAAATAAGGAGCGAGAAGGTGGGATTTGTGTTTCAGAGCTTCAACCTCCTTTTTTACGCTACTGCCCTTGAAAATGTGGAGCTTCCGATGATATATAAAGGGGTGAAGTCCAGGGAAAGGAGGAGGCGGGCCGAGGAGATCCTCTCGATGGTTGGACTTGGTGAGAGGATAGGCCATCGCCCTACCGAGCTTTCAGGTGGCGAACAGCAGCGCGTAGCCATCGCAAGGTCCCTCGCTAACGATCCAAAGCTCGTGCTTGCGGACGAGCCGACTGGCAACCTCGACACGAAATCGGGGGAGGGAATTATCTCGCTCTTCGATGAGCTCCACCGCCAGGGCCACACGATAATTATGGTAACCCACGACCTTAAAATAGCAGAACATACGAACAGGATAGTCAGGCTTCTAGATGGGAAGGTTGTTGAGGACAGTAGCTGAGCTATCTACACGTTTTTAACCTGAAAAAGAACGATAGCATCCCTCATCATCTTATTGATTGTCTCGTGCATTGCATCGTACTCTGTCTGCGAATATACATGTGGCTCAAGGTGCGGGATATCAATAACCTCCTTAATCACCGCAAATGCATCCTCCCTTTCCCGGCCACCGTATACCACGAGCAGGTCTATATCACTCGCCGCAGTATAATTACCCTTAGCGTAGGAGCCGAACAGGGCAACGAGCATGAGGGGAAGCTGTTTATTAAGATCCGATAGCCTGCTATGGATTGTCCGGATAACCTGCTCTTTATTGAATCTGGGATAGAATACCCGAGCAGAACCTGAAGATCCTTTCCGCATGCTCGATAAGCCTCCTCGCTTCTACTTCTGTGTATCTGCTCCTTGGAGAACCAGAGGGGTGCGCGTTAGGATACCTTGTAGGAATATATGCCTTGTCCAGTTCCAAAGCTGCATTCAAAAGTTCTTTCGAAACAGAATGCTTTTGGGATAGTTCCTTGAGCAGATCGGCAACAGAATGCCCCCAGGCCTCCGCACCTATCTTTTGAAAAACAGCTTTCACTGACTTTTCCGCGGACTGTTGAGAGGAGAAACACGCCCAGTTGTAAAAGCCCCCATCAAGATCATTTCTGGCGTGCTCCAGATCCCCCTCCGCTTCATCAATCCAATCTTTACTTCTCTCCATACTTGGCTCCCTGCTTCATGCTTTCTAATCCGATCCAAAGTACTATAAATAAATCCCCCTCTATTGGCAATCAATTTCTTCGCTCCTGCTTCTCTTCTACAGTTGTGAGTGGTTAAGTTCATGTACTCAATCCCCTTTTCACTTGCATTTTGACCCTGTAAAGCTTACATTTATAAGCGCTTCTCGGAAGGGGCGGCGGTAGGAACTTGAGAAAAACCGCCGCTTCTTTAGATAGCTTTTCAGCTATCAGCCATCAGCTTTCAGCTTTTTTAGCTGGCTGCTGACAACTGATCGCTGAAGGCATATACAGCCCTTTATGGCTATTTCTTACGGATGAAAGGGATAGCCCCATAGCCAACCGAAGTGAGCGTAAGGGGTGATGGAATTTGCCCAAATTCAAGCTCGTTTCCGATTACATTCCCCGGGGCGACCAGCCGAAAGCCATAAGTGATCTTACCGAGGGAATACTCAGGGGATACAAGAATCAGGTCCTGCTCGGCGTGACCGGTTCCGGCAAGACTTATACGATCGCTAACGTGATACAGAACATCCAGAAACCAACGCTCGTAATCTCCCACAATAAGACGCTCGCAGCACAGCTTTACGGGGAGTTCAAGGGTTTCTTCCCCGAGAACGCTGTGGAGTACTTCGTAAGCTACTACGATTACTACCAGCCGGAGGCCTACCTTCCGGTCACGGATACCTATGTAGAGAAAGATGCCTCCATAAATGAAGAGATAGATCGGCTGAGACTGAAGGCCACGAGCTCGCTCCTCGAACGTGAAGACGTCATAATAGTTGCAAGCGTTTCATGCATATACGGACTCGGTTCGCCGAAGGAATATGAGGAGATGCACCTCATACTCGAGACCGGACAGAACGTCGAGCGCAACGAGATCCTCAGAAAACTCGTGGATATACACTACAGTCGTAACGATTTCGAACTCCAACGTGGAACGTTCCGGGTGAGGGGAGATGTCATAGAAGTGCTTCCCGCCTACGAACAGGAAGCCTTCAGGATAGAGCTTTTCGGAGATGAGGTCGACAGGATCTCCGTTGTGGATACCCTCAAGGGTGAGGTCAAGAGTGAGAAGCACAGAGTGGCCATATATCCGGCGAAACATTTCGTGACGACCGCATCCAGGATAGAAAGGGCTATAAAGGGCATAAAGGAGGAGCTTGGAGAACGTCTCAGAGAGTTCAGATCCCAGGGCAAGCTTCTCGAGGCACAGCGTTTGGAGCAGCGGACCTTCTTCGATATCGAGATGATGAGGGAGGTGGGGTACTGCTCTGGAATCGAGAACTATTCGCGCCACCTCTCCGACAGGAAGCCAGGCGAGAGACCCTATGTGCTGCTCGATTACTTCCCTGATGACTATCTGATGGTAGTGGATGAATCCCATGTGACGGTGCCCCAGATCCGGGGGATGTACAACGGTGATCGGTCACGTAAGGAAACCCTCGTTGAGTACGGCTTTCGCCTCCCCTCGGCCCTCGACAACCGCCCGCTGAGGTTCGATGAGTTCGAGTCCATGATAAATCGGATTATATTCGTTTCGGCGACCCCGGTCGAGTACGAGATCGTCAGGAGTAGGGGGCGGGTTGTGGAACAGATAATCCGTCCGACAGGTCTTATAGACCCCAAGATAACGGTAAGACCTGTGAAGGATCAGGTGGACGACCTCCTTGAAGAGATAAGGAAAAGGGTGTCTAAGCAGGAGAGGGTGCTTGTAACGACCCTTACGAAGAGGACTGCGGAAGATCTGTCCGAATACCTCGCCGATATGGATGTAAAGGTCAGATATATCCACTCCGAGATAGATGCCCTCGGAAGGGTGGAGATACTCAGGGACCTCCGGCTTGCCGAGTTCGACGTTCTCGTTGGGGTGAACCTGCTGAGGGAGGGCCTTGACCTGCCCGAGGTTTCCTTAGTTGCGATACTCGATGCCGATAGGGAAGGCTTCCTGAGGTCGGAACGGTCGCTTATACAGACGGCAGGGAGGGCCGCGAGGAACCTCGCCGGGGAGGTTATCCTCTACGCAGACGAGATGACAGAGTCCATGAAGAAGGCGATCGCCGAGACGGAGCGCCGGCGGCGTATACAGCAGGCTTACAACGAAAAGCACGGAATAACCCCGCAATCTATCAGGAAATCGGTGGATCAGATACTTATGGCTACCTCTGTCGCCGATGCCAAATTTGACAAGTCGGTTCGGGAAAAGGAGATCGACTATACTGTTGAGATAGACAGGGAAAGTCTTATAGAAGAGCTTGAGAGGAGGATGCTCCAGGCGGCGAGAGATCTCGATTTCGAGAAGGCCACCGAGTTCAGGGATAAGATAGCCGATTTGAGGGGCGAGAGTGAGGTCCCCAAGCCTTCAGCGAAGCCGAAGCCCGGGACCCCAGGTTACAGGATATCCAAGGCGCGTCGCAGGCGCAGGGCGTAGGGCGAAGAGACAGAGGGTGTGGGAATATTAGAAGTTTTTGAGGTTGCTTTATAAAAGATTTGGCAGAATACCGCCACTCGTGAGTGGCGGATGAATGCCATCTACTTCTCTGGGGTTTCCAAAGGGGATTTGTTCCCCTTTGGCCAAGGACGGTGTTTGAAGCACCGCCTGCGGAGCGCAAATGTCGAGTTGCGTCGAAGACGGTATCTCGACGTTGCTTCACTAGGCAGCGTATCAATGTGATCAGTGGTCTATCAGTGTAGTCAGTGATTCAGAAGTCTACACTGTTTCTAAGTCAAAACAGTGCAAATGTATCTCTAAGTAAACGGAGGTATGGATGGACTATTTCCTTACCGAAGAACAGAAGATGATAAGGGATCTGGCGAGGCAGATCGCCGAGGAAAAGGTCAAGCCTGTCAGGGCGGAGCTGGACGAGAACGAGGAGTTTCCACACGAGATAATGGAGATCCTCGCACAGTCGGACCTTTTCGGAGTTTATATACCCGAAGATTATGGTGGCTATGGGGGCGGGGTCTTCGAAATGTGCCTCGTGGTCGAGGAGCTGAGCAGGATATGCGGCGGAGTCAGCGCTTCATATGCGGGAAGTGCCCTGGGGACTATCCCTGTAATGCTCTATGGTTCGTCAGAGCAAAAGGAGAGGTACCTTCCGCAGCTTGCGAGCGGCGAAAGCCTCGGTGCCTTCGCCATCACCGAAGCAAATGCGGGAAGCGATGCCGCCGCCGTACAGACCTCTGCAGCTAAAGATGGAGATAGTTATATACTCAACGGAACCAAGCAGTGGATAACTAACGGTGGCGAGGCGGACATATATACCATTATCGCTTCTACCAACAGGTCGAGAGGTGCCCGTGGGCTTTCGGCATTCATAGTAGAAAAGGGGACCGAGGGCTTCAGCTTCGGCAAGAAGGAAAATAAGATGGGCATAAGGGCTTCCGCGACGAGGGAGCTTGTATTTCAGGACTGTGTGATACCCGGTGATAATCTGCTCGGACGTGAGGGTACGGGTTTCATAGCGGCTATGAGGACCTTCGATTACTCCCGTCCAGGGGTGGGCGCACAGGCGGTTGGGATAGCTCAGGGTGCTTTCGATGAGGCCATAAAATATGCCCACGAGAGGGTGCAGTTCGGGAAACCTATCTCATCCTTCCAGACGATACAGAATATGCTCGCCGATATGGCGACACAGATAGAAGCGGCAAGATCTCTGGTCTACACTACTGCTAAGCTCATAGATAGCGGTGAGAAAAAGATCACAAAGATGTCATCCATGGCTAAGCTCTTCGCTTCCGATGTCGCCATGAAAGTGACCACCGATGCTGTCCAGATATTCGGTGGATATGGCTATATGAGGGAATATCCGGTCGAAAAGATGATGCGCGATGCGAAGATTACCCAGATATATGAGGGTACGAATGAAATACAGAGGCTCGTAATAGCGAACGAGCTTACCAGAGAGTATTCGAAAAAGTAAAGGGAGGCAGAGTTGAACGTTATAGTTTGTGTGAAGCAGGTTCCCGATCCTGAGAAGGCCGCCGATGTCCAGATAGATAAGGAGACCTACACCCTGAAGCGTGAAGGGATACAGGCGGTCATAAACCCCTTTGATATGTTTGCCATAGAAGAGGGATTGCGCGTAAAGGAGAGATACGGTGGCAAGGTCACAGCTATCAGCATGGGGCCGCCTCAGGCCGAGCAGGCCCTTAGGGATGTGCTCTCCCTTGGGGTGGATGAAGCGGTGCTCATAAGCAGCAGAACATTCGCCGGGTCGGATACGCTCGCCACGTCCTATGCGCTCTCCAAGGGGATCGAGAAGATAGGGGAATACGACCTCATAATCTGTGGCAAACAGGCTTCCGACGGCGATACAGCACAGGTCGGCCCCTGGATCTCCGAGAACCTCGGGGTATCTTTCCTTGCCTGGGTAAGGAAGATAGAGCACATAGAGGACGGAATTGTGAGGGCGCAGAGGCTTATGGAGGACGGCTATGATGTTGTGGACCTGCCGACCCCGGCACTTATAACGGTGGTAAAAGAGATAAATGTGCCGAGACTCCCTTCTCTCAAAGGAAAAATGAGGGCCAAAAGGGCCGAGATAGCCGTGTGGAACGAGGAAGATATAGGCGCTGACGTATCCAAGACCGGGCTCGATGGCTCGCCCACGAAGGTTATAAGGATATTCACGCCGGAGAAGAAGAAGAGGGGCGAGATCATCCAGCCCGATGATCCTGAGAAGGCTGCCTCATTCCTTGCCGGGAAGCTCAGGGAGATGAACCTTGTGTAAAAGCAAGCATTCAGCTATCAACTGTCAGCTTTCAGCTTCTGAATGAAGGATGCGAGCATACGATTTACTTCAACCACATCGTCGAATACTCAGCGCTGATCGCTGATAGCTGAACGCTATGAAGGAGGGTAGAAAGAATTGGATGAACCGATCCGAATTATAGAGGAAAAATGCACGGGCTGCAGGCTTTGCGTCAGGGAATGCCCGTTCGATGCTATATCTATGGTCGCGAAAATTGCGGTCATAGACCTGGATAAGTGCACCCTCTGTGGCGCGTGTGTCGATGTCTGCAAGTTCGATGCCATAGAGATGGAGGAACGTGCCACAGCCAAGCCTGAAGTGTCCAAGGAGAACTACAGTGGCGTGATGGTGTTTGCGGAACAGAGACGCGGGGATCTAAGCAGCGTCTCGTTCGAACTGCTCGGGGCCGGGAGAAGGCTGGCCGATGACCTCAGAGGAAAGCTCACTGCCGTGCTTCTCGGCCACAATTTCAGGGGCGAGGCACAGGATCTCATATATCAAGGTGCCGACCGGGTTATAGTGGTTGACCATGAGAAACTGAAGGACTTCCACGATGACTCGTACGCTGAGGTCCTCGCGAGGATAATATTGGAGGAGAAACCGGAGGTAGTCCTCGCAGGTGCCACTTCCATAGGAAGGTCATTTATACCGAGGGTGGCTGCGAAGGTTCAGACCGGTCTCACGGCTGATTGCACCGGACTTGATATAGACAGCGATAATAATCTCCTCCAGACCCGTCCGGCTTTCGGTGGGAACATCATGGCGACCATTATCTGCCCGAACCACAGGCCACAGATGTCCACCGTGCGGCATAAGGTTATGAAACCTGCTGCGAGGGACGAATCCAGATCCGGGGAGATCATAAAAAAGGAAATAGATTTCAGCACAGTGGAGATAAAGACAGACCTCGTCGAGTTCGTCGAAGAGGTTGAGGATACGGTGAACATAGTCGAAGCTGACATTATCATCTCGGGTGGAAGGGGTCTCGGAGGGCCTGAACACTTCGATCTGATAAGGAAACTGGCAAAGATACTGGGAGGAGCCGTCGGTGCTTCGAGGTCTGTCGTTGATGCCGGATGGATACCGTACTCCCACCAGGTGGGACAAACGGGGAAAACGGTATGTCCGAAGCTGTACATAGCCTGTGGTATATCCGGGGCTATTCAACACCTTGCGGGAATGCAATCATCCGATGTTATAATCGCTATAAATAAGGATCCCGATGCGCCGATATTCAACGTGGCGACATACGGGATAGTCGGGGATCTCCATGAAGTCGTTCCCGCTTTAATAAAGAATCTCGAGAAAGGATGATGTCGGAGAGTGAGGAGTACCTCAGTCAAGCTGAAACAGTGATTGAAATGGCCCTCAGAGAGGATATCGGCACGGGGGATATAACCTCACGACTCACCGTGGGAGAGGGGTCAGCCTGCCGGGGTACGGTAGTGGCGAAGGATGAGGGTATAATCGCTGGCCTCGATGTAGCGGAACTCGTCTTCCTCAAGGTCGATGATTCCCTGAAATTCAGGAAGCTCTCCTCCGATGGTCATAGGGCGACTCTTGGGATGGCCGTTGCGACTGTCGACGGGAGTGCCCTGGGGATACTTTCGGCAGAGCGCGTGGCCCTGAACTTTCTCCAGAGGATGTCCGGGATAGCTTCGCTCACGTCGAGATATGTTGAGGCCGTCAGTGGGACAAGTGTGAGGATAACTGATACCCGCAAGACTACCCCATGCCTGAGAGCTATCGAGAAATATGCTGTGAGAACCGGAGGTGGGACAAACCACCGGTTCGGACTCTACGATATGGTGCTCGTGAAGGACAACCACATAGCCGCGGCAGGCGGGGTCGGCGCCGCTGTAAGGCACGTCAGATCTCAACTGCCGGAAGGTATGAAGACAGAGGTTGAAACGAAGGATATATCCCAGGTGCGCGAGGCACTTGATGCTGGCGTGGACAGGATAATGCTCGACAATATGAGTTGCGATGAGATGACGAAGGCTGTCGGGATCATCAGGAGCTTTCCGGATGCCGTGGAGATAGAAGCTTCCGGAAATATGAACCTTAGAAATGTAAGGAGAATAGCGGAACTCGGGGTCGATTTTATATCGATTGGGGAGCTGACGCATTCCTTCAGATCGTTCGACTTCAGCCTGAAACTGGAAATCCTGTGAGGTATACCCGGTTCAATTGGAATCTTGAGAGTCCGTATGATGGGGCCTCGGTATGGGTTGTTTCCGCGATAGTGCAGGGGCGACCGTCGGTCGCCCTTGATGGGGTACATGAAATTTCAAAGAAGTCAAATACACTTCGGTGTAACTCTGCAAAATATCATGTCTAAGGACGAATATATACTTACGCTTTTGAAGGAGGCGGATGACTACATCTCCGGGTCTGATATAGCCAGAGATCTCAGTGTAACCAGGGCTGCTATCTGGAAACATATAAACCGTTTGAGGGAGTGGGGCTACGAGATCGAGAGCCATCCTGCCCTGGGACATAGGCTGCTTTCTTCCCCGGACCTGCTGTGGGAAGGTGAGATAAGGTATGGACTTCGGACTAAGGTTTTCGGTAGGAAGCTTTACTGCTTTGGAGAGGTTAAATCCACCAACGATGTGGCAACCCGCATAGCCGATGAAGGGGCGGAGGAAGGAACGCTCGTCGTATCCGATTTCCAGACGCGTGGGAGGGGCAGGTTTGGCAGAAGGTGGGAATCGGCAAGTGGACTTGGGATATGGTCGTCGGTTATCATCCGTCCCGATGTCTCACCTTTTCAGGTTCCAATGATAACCCTCTGGGCTGCGACATCTATGTGCGAGTCCCTTAGAAAAAGCACCGGAGTCGACATAAGCCTGAAGTGGCCAAACGATCTGATGGTCGGCGGAAAGAAGATCTGCGGTATATTGGCCGAGATGAGCTCTGAGGTGGATAGGGTTCACTACATCGTCATAGGGTTTGGGATAAATATCAACCATCTGCCCAAGGATTTCCCTGAAGGTGTAAGGGGAAACGCTACATCTTTCAGGGTCGAGACCGGTAAGACTCACAGCAGGGCGGAGCTCCTCCGGGGGATTCTCGAGGGCTTTGAGCTGAGCTATCCCATGGTTACGGAGAAGCTCTGGGGCGAGATAGCTGCAAAGTGGGAGATGTTCTCGTCCGTCATCTACAGGGATATTGAGGTTGACACCAGCTCAGGAAAGATATCCGGCACGGCCGTAGGTATAGATGAGAACGGTGCACTCATCCTGATGTCCGATGGATCTGAAAGGAAGATCTTCTCCGGCGATGTGACATATAGGACTATACGTTAACTCACTCTGCCAGCGAAAGGATCGAATGTATGTTGATACTTGCCGTTGACGTAGGAAATTCCTCGACGAAATTTGGGCTTTTCAGGGACAGGACGCTTCGAGGACTCTTATCGCTTCCGTCGGATAGAAAGAAGCCCGCTGAGCATTACCTTCGATCCGTTAAGTCCTTTCTCGGATCTCAAAATGTCTCGCCAGGTGATATAAGGCTTGTCATTATGGGATCTGTTGTCAGGAAGCTCTCAGGGACACTGAAAGAAGCGTTCGGTGAAGCTGAAATGGTCTGCGTGAACGCCTCCTGGGATATGGAACTGGGGATCGATCTCGTCTATGACAAGCCTTCTCATATCGGGATCGACCGCATAGCTGCCGCTGTAGGGGGTAAGGAGCTTTACGGGCTCCCACTTGTCACTATTGGGCTTGGAACTGCCGTCACTGTGGATATAACTTCGAGGAACGAAGAGTTTCTCGGAGGAGTTATAGCCCCCGGGCCTTCCCTCGCAGCAGACGCCCTTTCGCGGGGTACCGACCTCCTGCCTAAGGTTAAACTGAAAGTCCCGCCGGATATTTTCGGCAAAAGCACCGAGGATTGCATACTTTCGGGTGTAACCTATGGTATAGTAGGGATGGTTGACTGGCTGGCTGCTAAGGCAAAGCTCGTTGTCGGAAACGATGCCAGGGTTGTTGCCACCGGTGGTTTTACAGAGCTCTTCGCACCCCTCTCAAACCTCATAGATAAGGTAGATCCCAACCTTGTCTTGAAGGGACTTAACGAGATGGCCCTCAAAAATCTCGTCTGACCCAATTTTCTGATGTGTAAATTTAATTTTCTGTGAAATTTTATCTTGCCAACCCCGGGAATTTATATTATATTATTAGCACTCACCGAGGGAGAGTGCTAACAAAGTGTGTTATGAGGTTGGGTCTTAAGTAATTAAGGAGGTGAAGTTATGAATATCAAGCCTTTGGGTGACAGGGTTCTCGTTAGACCGATTGAGGCTGAGGAAGAGATCAAAGGTGGTATCATAATACCTGATACGGCCAAGGAGAAGCCTCAGAAAGGGGAAATCATAGCTGTTGGCCCCGGGAAGCTCGATGAGTCGGGCAAGAACATGCCTATGAATGTGAAGGTAGGTGATAAGGTCCTTTACAGCAAGTATGGCGGGACCGAGGTGAAGATCGAGGATGGCGAATATCTTATAATGTCTGAAAGTGATATTATGGCTATAATCGAGGATTAAGCAATTTCAGTAAAAAGGAGGGATATATATGGCTAAACAGCTCCAATTCGATGTTGCAGCCAGGGATGCCCTGAAAAAGGGAGTCGATAAACTGGCCAATGCGGTCAAGGTTACACTTGGCC
>CAZTBA010000043.1:0-21688 GCA_964611725.1 uncultured bacterium | reverse complement strand
TGGAGGCGGTCTTGAAACCCGTTGGCCGAAAGGTCCGTGGGTTCGAATCCTACCCCCGCCGCCACTTGAGGTGAAAAAATCTCGTTTGTTATAGATGGCCGGAGAGGTGCGAGAGTGGCTTAATCGGGCGGCCTGCTAAGCCGTTGTAGGTTTATGCCTACCGAGGGTTCGAATCCCTCCCTCTCCGCCATATATTTTTGTGGGAAAGGAGTAAGGTTTTGCACAAGGATAACCTGGTCCTCAGGTTTGCCCCGGCGCCAACGGGAAGCCTGCATGTTGGGGGAGTGAGGACCGCGATCTTTAACTGGCTTTATGCCAGAAAACATGGTGGGAAGTTTATCCTCAGGATAGAGGATACGGACCTTAAACGCTCGACCGATGAGGCTGTCCGGGTTATAATAGATGGGCTTTCCTGGCTCGGGCTTGACTGGGACAATGATGAGATAATATATCAATCGAAGAGGCTTCACATCTACAAGGAACACTGTGAGAAGCTTATATCAGAAGGCAAGGCTTACTACTGCTATTGTACCCCTGAGGAACTCGAGGCCAAAAGGCGACAGGCGCAACTTGAAAAACGCCCCTTGAAGTACGATGGCCACTGCAGGAAACTCTCCGAGTTTGAAAAGAAAAATCTCGAATCTGAGGGAAGGTCAAGGGTCGTCAGGTTCACGGTCCCTGAGGGAAGAAGCTCCTACAACGACCTCATACACGGTCCCTTAGAGATCGATAACGATACCGTGGGTGACTTCGTCATAATGAAATCCGACGGTTCCCCAACTTATCAGCTTGCCGTTGCTGTGGATGATGCGCTTATAGGGGTGACCCTTGTACTGAGGGGGGACGATCACATATCCAACACTCCGAAGCAGATGATGCTTTACAGGGCTTTTGGATACGATATCCCACAATTTGCGCACGTGCCCCTTATTCTCGGGCCCGACAAAGCCAAGCTGAGCAAGCGTCACGGTGCTACCTCCATAACTGACTATGAGAAAGAAGGTTATCTTCCTGAAGCTCTTTTCAATTTTCTGGTGCTGCTCGGATGGTCCCCCGGAGACGAAAGAGAGAAGATGGATCGGGACGAGATAATCGAGGCCTTCTCGATAGAGAATATAAGCAAGAAAAGCGCCATATTCGATGAGAAGAAGCTCGAGTGGCTGAACGGATTTTACATCAGAGAGAAAACCGATGAGGAGTTGCTCGAGCTTGTGCTCCCGTCCCTTGAAAAACGTGAGCTTATATCAGAAGATGAGATCAAGTTGAAGAGCGAGTGGCTCCTGAAGTTCATCAAGCTTATGAAAGAGAGAATGAGAAAGCTTGGAGATTTCGCCGAATTCGGGGTTTACTTCTTCAAAGAGCCGGATGAGTATGAGGATAAGGCGGTGTCGAAGTACTGGAAAGATCCGGCGGCCGTCTCCGAAAGGCTTTCCCTCCTCAAGGAGAGACTTTCTTCGCTTGAAGTTTTCGACATTGTCTCCATAGAGTCTGTTGTGAGAACTCTCTCTGAAGAGCTTGGCATAAGTGCTTCCAAGATAATACATCCCACAAGGCTTGCCGTTTCAGGGATGTCCTATGGCCCAGGTCTCTTCGAGATGATGGAACTTATAGGGAGAGATAGGATCTTGGAGAGGCTCACGAAGGCTATTGACTTTCTGAGAGAATCCTCATAAATTTGTAGATGCTAAAGCTGCCCCCTGGTGTAATGGCAACACACCTGACTCTGGATCAGGCTATCGAGGTTCAAATCCTTGGGGGGCAGCCATTTTTATCTTAAGATTCCTCCACGGTTACAGGTTTTTCATTCAAGAATCTTTCCCTACCTTCATGAGTTCCTCTGCGTCAGCGAGACTTCCCACTCCGGTTGTGGCGCCGATCGATGTGGCACACATTGCTCCGAGGGCGTTACCGAGCTTTCCGGCCGAGCGTAGATCCCATCCCTTCAATATCCCCGCCAGGAACCCAGCGGCGAAGGCGTCGCCTGTGCCTGTTGTGTCAACCACATCTACACTGTAGGCTGGTATGCTGATTCCTGAGTTCTCAGTGGCCACGTAGCAGCCCTTCTCTCCCATTTTGACGGCCACAAACTCTACCCCGAAGGACAGGAAAAAGCTGGCTATCCTATCGGGAAGTTCTTCTCCGGATATGGCTCTACCTTCATCTATGTTAGCTGTGAGAATGTCGATGCATTCTAAAGATGGTGCGATCGTGTCAAACCACCCTCCCGATGGGTCCCAGTCAGTGTCAACCGATGTCATGACACCGAGTTCCTTTGCCTTCCTGAGAATTTCGGCCGTCGGAAGCGAATTCATTTCCATGATTCCACCTATGTGAAGGATCCCGGAGCTTGATATGATGTCGAAATCTACGTCTTCCATGCTCAGGGTTCCGCTGGCACCAGCATCGTAGAAGAAGGATCTTTCACCATCGGCTGACACCATGACTATGGATGTAGCAGTGTTAATATCGCTCCTCTTGACACTCTGGGTATTAACATTTGATTCGATGAGCTTTGATATGACGAAATCCCCCGGGAAATCGCTCCCAGCCTTCCCAATTATTCCAACCTCGAGTCCAATCTTGCCGAGGACCACGGCGGTGTTGAGGGCGCACCCACCCGTATGAAACTCTATGTCGACAAGTTCCGTAGCTCCGCGTGCAGGCATCTTCTCGACGGGTCTAACTATAATATCGGCCACGAGATGCCCCAAGCATACAACGTCAAATCTCATTTTTCCGTGTCTCCTGAATATTTGTGTAGATAATAGAGAAGAGTGGGCGTATTCCAGTAACAGTTGAGTACCCAGTTAACGGTGCCCTCATCTATCGTTATCCTGTAAGCTCCCCTCATAGCTCTCAGAAACTCCGGGTCCCCTGTGAGCTCGTAGGCATATCCCATTACAGGTGCTATAAGCACGTTGTAGTTGCTCGTCTTTTTGAAATGGGGATTATGTGAATAGCCGTAGAAATCTCCGGGGATCTCAGTCATGTTCTCACATATCATCGATTCCGCAAGCCCGACGACTATGTCCGCCGCCCAGAGCTTTCCGCTTGCCCGGTAGAAGAGATATATGGGCTCCGCAAGCTGTGCACACATCCATGGTACGTTTCCCCTGTAACTGTAATTTCCGTGGATCTCAGGATAAGTGCCTCTCCTGGAATCTATTATCCTCAGGGTATCCTTTACCCGGTGCTCCGCCGCATCCAGATATTCAGGTTTAGCTGTCTCATCATACGCCCGCATAAGCGTCGTGATCGGTCCGGCGTGGTCTCGGACGGACACAGCGCCGAGCCCGATTCCCGAGCGAACTATGAAGTCTGCTACCCCGACGAAGGCTTCTTCGGCATCCGGATCACCGGTGAGTCGATAGTAGGTGTTAAGCCCAGATGCACGCATCATTGCCGCCCAGGGTCCTCCCCCACTCCAGTTGCTGTGGTCGAGTCCCGTTGTATGAACAGCTCCAACCAATTCAGGGTGTTCCACCGAAGAATGGCATATATCTATGTCCATAAAGTGCCTTGCCATCTCCTCCGCTCTATCAAACCACTTTCTGCCGCCTTCCATCAGATATTCTCCGAAAAGTCCCTGCATCGCATCGTAGTAGTTGTTGCTTCTCTTATCAGAGGAATAATATGACCT
Source organism: uncultured bacterium (assembly GCA_964611725.1). Lineage (GTDB taxonomy): Bacteria > Latescibacterota > CAZTBA01 > CAZTBA01 > CAZTBA01 > CAZTBA01. The sequence goes on along the minus strand of CAZTBA010000043.1, from coordinate 18,048 downwards.
GTCGGGAAACTCCCTTATTCCAAAGAGCGCTCCGAACTTCTCAGGGGAGACATCCCCATAGTTTGTTTCCATGAAGGTGTGCAGCTCCTGAAATTCCTTTTCGCCGTGGGGATAGCAGTATTCGAATCCTCCGGAGAGCGCAAACCATTCGGCCGAGAAGAGCCTCGGTGGTCTCTGGAAACAGCGTGCGACTTTTTGTGCTTCCGCCCGGTCCAATTCCCCTCCATAGAATCCGAGGAGGACTTCGTTGCGTTTTGCTTCGCCCGGGTGCGGACGGTAGAGCGCCAAACTGTCGGATGGTGCAAAAAGCCCAACCCTCACGGATCCGGGCTCCACATGCAATGCCTTCGGAAATTCCTGCCACGTGTAGCGAACGGCTGCCAGAATCGATCCATCTCCATCTGAGGCCCCGATCCAGCCTCCGGAGCGTTTACCTGAGGCTATCTCCCTTCCTTCTGAAGTGACACTGTAACTGTCCGCAGCGATCTGGTGGATTGAGACGGGTGGGCGTCCGGTCGATGTCGAGTCTTCATCCAGACCCCAGAAAGCTGTGCTCCCATCTCCGAGGCGTGTTTTCATTGACAGCGAAAGATCGGAGATTTCGAGAGTCTCTCCGGTGCCGTTGAACACACGGTAGGAGGTCCCGAGAAGATTCATGCCGGAATATGCATGGACCCTGAAAGTAAAACGTCCTATACCGACTTTGCCATTAGTAATCTTTCCCCGCAGCTCAACTGCTCCCCTGAGGGGGCCATCCGAGGTAACCTCTATATCGTCCCAGACTGCAGCAAGGGTCTCCTCTCCTTCCTCTTCCTTAATCACGACCCTTCCGCGAAACCCCCAGGCAATCGGCTTATCTTCTCCCTCAATGTATACTTTATCTATCAGCACACCTTTATCTCTGCCGACACTTAGGGAGATGGCACCAGTCGATATTCTTATAGCATTTCCCTCTTTTACAATATCCACCGGGATAGCGGTTTTAGCGACGGTTTTGGGATGCAGTTCAAGCCTCCAGGGAGACTGAGAGTTTTCAGGTTTGGCCCGGGCGTCCAGGAGGAGCCATCTTATGCTCCTATCACGCCACAAGGTCAGAATCTGTGCCTGGAAGGGAACGGCTTTGCCTGTCCCGTCCGTAAGCGATATTTCTTCTGGGTCGGCCACTTTTCCTGCTGGCAAAGGTATCCCGCAGGTTAGGGGGAAACCGCTTTCCGGAAGCTCTGTCGGAAGCTCCATCTCAAGCAAAGCGGGACCGTCTGCATAATCTCCGAAAGGTGGAATCGGCCACCTTCTGTGGTGTTTCTCCTCCAAAGGTCTAAATGACGGCCTTTTCCCCGGAGAGTCAGGTATTTCTTCAGATTCACCCTGTACAATAGTTATATCTCCGAGGTAAACGTGCGTCATAAACCTCGCGGGATCTCCTGGCTTTTCAGCGCTTGTCTCGGTATCTCCCGTATGATGGAAATCTCCGTGGAGTTTCTCGGCGGAGCCAACCCTGTCCATAACCCTGAAGGCGAGTTCAAAGGTCTTCCCCGGGGATATATACCGTGTAATGTCAACCTCTGTAAGCTTGCGCGCCCCCGTTGGCTCTTCGCCTGCAACATCGCTCTCCCAGACAACCTTGCCACCTATGAGCAACTCCTTGAACCTGTGTCCGAAGAAGCCCTCGCCTCCGAGCCATTCGCCTGCCTTGGGACGCCAATCATCAGCTACATAGTCATCTGTACAGTAGAAATAGAGCCTGAAGGGAGGCTTCCAGTTCTCAGGAATCTTAACCGCGCGTTTCAGGAGTCCGTAATCCCCTGATTTGCTTTCAACCCATGAATGATATATCTGGAAGAGCGCGCGCCTGTCGAGATTTCCCCCGTAAGCTCCCCTTGACTCGAAGCTCCAGCCTTCATCCAATTTGAGTTGGAGCAGGTTGCTTTCGGATTCAAGGTCTGCCATAGCTTCCTCCGATATGAGTATAAGGATCAAACAGACGATCGACCAGAGACCTTTCATAGATTTTTCCCTTGAAAAGGGTAACACGGTTTCCCAAGTGCCTATTCTACGGAAATGTTCATAAAGAGACCACAGATACACCCGAAAGTCAAGCATTTTTTGAGACGAAATTGGTCCTTGACGGCTGGGATGTATTTATATATGATTTGGTAAACTTGAAAAAATTCACACAGTTTAGAAATTCAACGATAGGAGGAGAAATGGCCAGGATAGCTGAGGACATCACGGATCTTTTCGGGTAGTAAGCTCTTTCATCCATTTCCTATCGCTAGTCTCTTCAATTTGACTTTCAGTGGGTACGGACTTATATTTTCACATCCTATATTGTTAAATATATTAGAAGGCTGTAAGAAGGAGCAGATCGTAAGTTGAGATTTTTACCTTTTCTCGTTGTCTTTTCCCTCTCGCTTTGGCCCTGTACGGTTTTCCCGGATGTTCAATATACGGGTGCCTACGCCCCTGGGGAGCTTATTGTCAAGTTCTCCGGTTCCCTTGCCAAACTCTCTCCCGAGGCTTCCGCAGACCTGAAGCTCCTCGATGAGAAGTTCGGTGTAAAATCCCAGAGGCCGCTCTTCCCGGACCGTGGCGCTGTCGGTAAGGCCTCGAAAGCAGTCCCAGGTTTCGGGAGGATATACCTCCTTGAAATTGCGGAATGGGCTGATCCTGTGGAGGCGGCGTCGGCCTATTCGGCCGAGCCTTCGGTGGAGTATGCGCAACCCAATTACCTGAGACGCCTTTCAGGTGAGCCCGACGACCCTCATCTCAAGGATCAATGGGCGCTCAAGGTGATAGGATGGCACGGCATCTGGGAGGCGGCCCTCAGGTTCGATGAAGTGATAGTGGCTATAGTGGACTCTGGCATTGACTATGAAAACGAAGACCTCTCATCGAGGATCTGGCGGAATTCCTTCGAGCTTCAAGGGATCGCAGGGGCTGACGACGACGGGAATGGCTATATCGACGATGTCATGGGGTGGGATTTTACCAATGCTCCGGGTTTTTTGGGACTTGGGGATTATCTCGTGCGCGACAGTGACCCCATGGATGAATCTGGACACGGTACCCACGTTGCCGGGATAGTTGCAGCCTTAGCCAACAACGGTGTTGGCATAGCCGGCGTCGCACCTAACGCCAAGCTCATGGCGCTGAGGGCCGGGTTCAGACTCCCTGAAGGAGGGTTCCTGGAGGACGACGATACGGCTGCGGCCATAGTCTATGCCTCCGATAACGGGGCGCACGTCATAAATATGAGCTGGGGCGATCCAAGGCCCTCCCCGCTCATGCGTGATGTGATCAGGTATGCCTATGACAAAGGGTGTGTCTTAGTTGCGTCAACCGGAAATGAGGGGTCAGAGTCGCTATACTATCCCGCTGGTTTCGACGAAACCATAGCTGTCGGTGCATCGGATTCCTTCGATGAGGTCACATCGATATCGAACTACGGCAGGAATATCGACCTCGTCGCGCCTGGATCAGGTGTGATAAGCACGGTCATTGGAGGAAAGTACGAATACTGGAGCGGCACCTCCATGGCGGCACCCCACGTTTCCGGACTTGCGGCACTTATACTTGGCCTTTCCCCGGATGCCTCAGCCGAACAGGTGCGCAACCTCCTCAAGCTTTCCGCTGAGGATATCGGTACACCTGGATGGGATGCGAAGTCCGGCTTCGGCAGGATAGATGCCCGGGATGCCCTTTCCCTGACACTGGGACCTGTCGCCCGTATCGCAGCTCCCTCCACCGGAAGCGGTGCGGACGCTGACTTGCCGATAGTTCTGGACGTAATGGGACCGGATATCACCGGGTACAGGATCGAATATGGCTCGGGAACTGATCCGGGCTCCTGGGAGGTGGTATCTGAGGCGGACGGCTGGGCGTGGAGGGATACCGTAACCATCTGGAACGTATCAACCCTCCCTGAATCGGAATATGCCCTGAGGCTTATGGCAAAGACCGCCGGAGGACGGCATGAGGAAATGGACAGGACTTCCGTTTTTGTGGACCACACGCCGCCGGAGATCATCGGTATCAGAGCTTCCGAGAAACTCAATGGCGAGAAGATGCTGACCTTCATCGAATGGTCTACCGACGATCTATCCTCTGGCTACGTTTTCTACAGTGGAGGGGGATCGCCGATCCATTTTGATTCCCTTTATGTACCTTCAAGGGACATCTTCCACTCTATCGGTCTTCCTGAGGATATTCCCTCGGGGACGTACGGGGCCTTCGTACGCGTAAGTAACATCTCCGGGCTTTCATCCAAGAGCGATCCCGTATCGTTCGATATCAACAGAAGGATCGTTCCATCGGAAGGATACTCTGAGATCGGATCATTACCTGCGGGATACTTCCTCCCCTCTCCGACGGATTTCGATGGCAATGGCCGCCCGGAAATCCTGATCATGCCCCTCAAGGATACCGATCCCTATAGCGAGGTGAGATTCTATGAACTCGATGGACTCTCATTTAAGGAGGTTTTCAGGACTTCTCCGAAGTTCCTGCCTTGGGATGCCGGAGATTTTGACGGAGATGGTATCGATGAACTTATGGGGGTCCTTGGCGGCAAACTCCTGCTCTTTGAAGGGGGGTCCCCTGGATCGTTTCCTTCGAGTCTCGTATGGGAAGATCCTGACTCCTGGGGTGGGGAGGCATTCGATATGGACGGCGATGGGAAAGCTGAAATCACTTCTGTTTCCGGGGATTCGAAGAGGCTTTACCTTTTCCGAAATGAGGGAGATAACTCCTTCCGCCGAGTTGCATCTTTCGGGGATCTGCCCCCGGGTGGGGATGCCAGCATAAACCCCTCCCTACTCGTGGCCGACCTCGATGGCGACGGCAGAGGTGAGGTGGTTGTCGGAAGCTCTGACGGGACCGTTTTCATATATGATTACATTGCCAACAATATATTCAGGTTAGTGTGGTCGCACAGGCTGGAGGATTTCGAGACAAGGGCTGTTGCGGGAGGTGTTGACCTCGACGGCGATGGGCTATCGGAGTTCATTGTGGCCCGATCTGCCGGGGACCTAACTAACCCTGGAAGGATGCTCTGGGCCATAGATGTATACCAGGCCAGCGGGGGTACATACAGGCTTGAATGGCAGATAGAAGTGCTCGGCGCTGAGAGTAAGGGCAACGGCGTCTCAGTTGCGGATCTCGACGGCGACGGGCTATCGGAGTTCATAACAGCACTGCTGCCCGATATCTATATATTCGGCTCGGATGGCCCCGATTCCTACAGGCCCTCCTGGCATTCCTACGCTGGTTTGACATATGTACCTTTCACTGGAGATTTGGACAGGGACGGGATCTCGGAAATTGCCTTCAATAGTGAGAATTCTTCTAAGATCCTCTCACCTGAGCTTCCCGGGGAAGGTCCTCCGGTACCGGTGGGTGTGGTCGTCCGTCCCCTCGGATCATCGGAGATCGAAGTAAGCTGGACATCCATTTCTGATCTCACATACAGGATATACAGGGGAGAGAACCCCGATAGCCCGGAACTTCTGGCGGATGGTATCAGCTCTCCTCCTTATATAGACTCCGGGCTTGAACTGGGGAAGCGTTATTATTATGCCGTGAGCTCTTTCGACAGCCTTGTATCTCCGCCCGAAAGCAGGCGATCGAGGGTTGTGAGTGCCTCTACTGCCTTACCCCCGGAGCTCCTGAAAGCTGAAGCCATCGACCCATTCCACGTAGCACTGAGTTTCAGCAGGCCCATGGGGAACTCGGCACAGAATCCTGTCAACTACTTTGTCTCTGGCGGGATCGGTTTTCCATCCTCGGCGCTTGTTGATCGCATGGATCTGAGGGTAGTCCTAGGCTTCGACAGGGAACTTACTCCGGATGATGGATACGTGGTCACAGTCAGAGGAGCCAGGGATACCTTGGGAATAGCGATATCACCTTCGGCAAATTCCGCTGTCTTCTCCGTCCCCAAAAGGTTCCCCCAGGTTCTGCTGATCTCCGCGAAACTGATCTCGCCGACCGGGGTGACCCTCTCGTTCACGGGAGAACTTGATCCCGAGAGTATAGTCCCCTCATCTTTCAGCGTAACCCCCGGTGTGAGGATAGCCAATGCCTCGACGGTCAGCCCGAATGTTGTTCGCCTCACGATAGACCCAGTCACATCAATTGTTCCGAGGGGTGTAACCTACCGTGTGCGGGCCGAGGGCGCCAGGAGCCTGAACGGCGGACAGGTGACCGGAACGGCCTACATCAAGCTTTCGGCTGAGGACCTTTCGGGAGCCTTCACCTTCCCAAATCCTTTTGTAGCTGGGGATGGAAGTAAACTGGTCTTCGGGGGGCTTCCAAAGAAGGTCGATATAAGTATATATTCGCTTGAAGGAAGGCTCATAAGGGAGATTTCGGAGTCGGATGGTGATGGCGGGGCCGAATGGGATGGGCTCGGCGGAGACGGAGAATATGTTAGCTCGGGAATCTATATATATATAGTGAGCTCCGACGGAAAGAGCAGGCTCGGGAAATTTGCGGTTGTAAGAAGATGATTGCGTAAAGCGTAGGGCGTAAGGCGTAAAAATGGTAATTAAAGACATAGTGGCAACTAGGCTGATGAGAAGCTTCTTTGTATGTGTTCCATCATGTTGAATAATATCAATCAGTTAGACTTACTTCCCGTCGCTCTACGCCTTACGTCTCTTGAGGCGCTAATACCATGGATATATTAATAATTCAGACAGCTTTCATAGGTGATGTCATACTCTCCACACCCCTTGTAAGGGGTGCATCGCTCATATCTTCGGAAGCATCTATATCCGTGCTTGTGAGACCTGAGGTATCCGAGGTCTTCAAGGGAAACCCCGATGTAGATGAGATCATAACCTACGATAAGAGAGGAACAGAGAAGGGACTCAGCGGGTTTCTAAAGCTACTTGGAAGGCTCAGGAAAAGGCGGTTCGACCTGGCGATCATCCCTCACAGGTCTTTGAGAAGTGCCCTCCTCCCTTTCCTATCCGGCATACCCATAAGAGTTGGCTTCAAAAAGAGTGCCGCCCCTTTCCTCTTCACCGGTGCCGCAAACTACAGGATGGGTTCTCACGAGACGGAGAGGAACCTCGAGCTCCTCTCCCCTTTCGGGGTCGGGCCCCCGGATGCACGTCCCCGTCTGTATCCCAGAGAGGAAGACATCTCCCTCGCCAAACAGTTCCTTGGGGAGAGTTTCCCCGGAGGAGTGGATCCTCTTGTGGCTATTGCTCCGGGATCTGTCTGGCCAACGAAGAGATGGCCGGTCGAGAACTATGCGGAGCTTGCCCGGAAACTCATAGATGGGCTTAGCGCCAGGGTAGTTGTCGTCGGGGGGAAAGGGGATGTCGGGCTCTCCGACACTATAATTGGGATGTGTCCGGAGGGAAAGGCCGCTATCGCAGCCGGGAAAATGGGAATACTCGGATCGGCTGCCCTCCTATCGATGTGCGATCTGCTTGTCTCCAACGACAGCGCCCCTGTACATATGGCCTTGGCTGTTGAAACCCCGGTCGTCGCCATATTCGGTCCGACCGTTCCGGAGTTCGGCTTTGCGCCCGACGGGGACCGGGACCTGGTGCTCGGGGCTGATCTGCCCTGCAGACCTTGCGGTGTTCACGGAGGAAAGAGGTGTCCTGAAGGACATTTCAAATGTATGATCGATGTTTCACCTGAGAGGGTCTTTGGGACGGTGGCTTCCCTTTTTAAGCGTTAGCAGTTGTTGGGAGTCCTCCCGAAATTTGGGATTGACAACTTCCCCCGCCAGGTGTAACTTAAACCCCAGAGTATCAGGTCTTCCTAAAACATTATCCGGGGGTGAATATGCAAAAGAAATATTTTCCTGGGTATCCGCTTTTACTATTCTTAATAGCCTTTTGGGTTGCGCTCTTTCATCTTCCGGCCCAATCCCAGGAGCTTAAATTTCCACGACCCCAGGGCTGGGTTGGCGACTTCGCGGGGGTAATACCGCAAAGCTACAGGTCACAGATATCATCCCTTGCGGATGAGCTTAAATCAAAAACCACGGCAGAGATAGCGGTGGCAACGGTACCCTCCCTCGAAGGGGAAAGCGTGGAGGTGTACGCGAACAAGCTCTTCAAGGCCTGGGGCATAGGTGATAGGGAGAAGGACAACGGTGTCCTCATCCTTCTGGCTGCAAAGGAGAGGAGGGTCCGCATCGAGACGGGCTACGGGGTAGAGGGTATACTCCCTGATGGACTTGTCGGCGAGATAATGGACAGCTACATGGTCCCCCATCTGAAATCGGGAGATTATGGACAGGGGCTTTACTTGGGGGCGGCCGCAGTAGCATCGGTTATCGCCAGGGATGCCGGAGTCGAGCTCAGCGGCAAGCTTCCGGTAAGGAGCCCGCCTCCTCGTAGAGATGGCGGTCCCAGCATTCTGAGGATCATTTTCTTCCTGATAATATTGTCGATCTTCGGCTTCCGCCTCATACCATTGCTCCTGCTCGGAAGCCTCTTTGGAAGGGGTGGAACCTGGTACGGCGGTAGTAGAGGAGGCTTCGGAGGAGGTTTCGGAGGTGGCTTTGGCGGGTTTGGGGGTGGAGCAAGTGGTGGTGGGGGGGCAAGCAGGGGATTCTGAAGTCAGCAAGGCGTAGGTCGTAGAGCGTAAGGCGATGAGGCATGAAAAGCGAGTTCAAAAGGGATATCCATATCGAATGTCATTTATTGAGCTTCGCCAAACAAAAGGAACATCGCTGCTTGCCAATTTCTCTATTCCGTGTTAAGTAGTGAGGTGTTGTTTCTATAAGATCAATAACATACCTAATTCCGCATAACTCCCACGCTTTACGCTCTACGCATTACACCCTACATTTTCGTCTTTTACCAGGAGGTGGACTGTGAAAGCTCCAGGAAATCCCGAGGATATATTCGATCAGTTTGTGGCTGACTTGAAAGGGGTATATGGCGGCCAGCTCATATCGGTCATACTCTACGGGAGCGGTGCTACCGGGGAATATGTCCCCGGGAAATCGGACATAAATTTCCTCGTTGTGGTCGAGGATAATTCTGTAAGCTATCTTGGAAAGTCCATATCCCTGGTGAGGAAATGGGCGAAGAGCAAAGTATCCGTGCCCCTTTTCCTCACGAAGGGGTATATAAGCTCCTCGCTCGACGCTTTCCCGATAGAATTTCTGGTAATGAAGCTCAGACACAGGCTCGTCTATGGTGAAGACGTCCTTGAAGAGATTCCACTGTCGCCATCCGACTTGAGACTCCAGTGTGAGAGGGAGCTCAAGGGCAATCTTTTAAGGCTCAGACAGGCCTTTCTCGAGTCCGGCGGGGGACGTAAGGAGCTTGGAGCTCTTGTCTCCGAATCTCTCACAGCCTTCGTATCAATCTTCAAGGCACTGCTTTTCATAAAGGAGAGGGATGTGCCCGCGAAGAGGGAGGATATATTTGCGGAAATATCGGAGGAGTTCAGCCTCGATCGGGAGCTCTTTTTGAGACTTTTGAAGTGGAGACAGGGGGTCTACAAACCTTCCAAGGAGGAAGCATCCGAGCTTTTCAGTGGCTATGTTTCGCAGATAGAAGCCCTTGCCGAGGAGGTTGACAAGATGTCAAGTTAAGCGAAAAGGAAAAAGTTGAAAGTGAGACCGAAGAATATTTTTGGACAAAGTGTAAGAACAATTGAAAAGGGCAAAAGCAGAAGACAGTGACTAAATTACCAACCCTGCAAACACTCTAAACTTTTGATTTTTAACCTTTTACTTAAATTCGGAGGGATAAGATATGTCCAAAGGTGTGAAGATTTTGCTCATAGTTCTGGCGGTTGTAGCTGTTATCGTGATCTCGATGATATCTTTTGTGGTCGGTACCTACAACAGGATAGTGTCCACGGATGAAAGTGTGAAATCCGCCTGGGCAGAGGTGAACAACCAGCTTCAGAGGAGGTATGACCTGATCCCGAACCTTGTAGAGACGGTCAAGGGATACGCCTCCCACGAAGAGAGAGTTTTCATAGAGGTCACTCAGGCGAGGGCGAAGGTCGCCGGGGCAGGTACCATACCCGAGCAGATAGAGGCTAACAACCAGCTCTCGGGTGCCCTTTCGAGGCTTCTTGTGGTCGTAGAGGCTTATCCGGAGCTTAAGGCCAACCAGAATTTCATAAGGCTTCAGGATGAGCTTGCGGGTACCGAGAACAGGATTGCCGTCGCGAGGATGCGATATAACGAGACCGCGAGAAGCTTTAACCAGATTATCAGGCGGTTTCCGGCTAATATTATGGCTGGTGCCTTCGGGTTCGAGAGGGCCACCTTCTACGAGGTGCCGGAAGAGGCGAAGGCAGCGCCGAAGGTGAAGTTTTGAGGATCAAAAACCGTAGGTTTTAGGCTAGGGATTATTGGATTTTTTGGATACAGTTTATCTGGAGGAGCTATGCGGAATTTCAAGGGAAGCTTTGTCGACGAAGCAGCAGTTCTGGGGGAGGGTACATCCCTCGGGTTCGGCTCTGTGATCGAGGCAGATGTCAGAATTGGAGACAATTGCAGTATCGGCCACAACGTGGTGATACATCAGGGGACCATAATAGGCTCGAACGTCAGGATAGACGATAACACCGTCATCGGGAAGCTCCCGATGAAAGCGGCCATAAGTGTCCTCAAGATGGAGAGCGATCTTCCGCCGAGCGATATAGCTGATGGTGTGATGATTGGGGCATGTGCGACTATATACAGGGGCTGCAAAATCGGGAAGAAGGTACTTGTGGCCGATCTTGCCTCTGTGAGGGAAAACACGACGGTCGGGAAATACACGATAGTAGGCAGGGGTGTCACCGTTGAGAATCACTGCAAGGTGGGAAATTACTGCAAGCTCGAGACCGAATCCTACATAACCGCTTACTCGGAGCTTGAAGACAGGGTCTTCATCTCTCCCGGAGTCGTCACCTCCAACGATAACTATGTCGGCAGAACTGAAGAAAGGTTCGAGCATTTCAAGGGAGTTACGGTTAAGAGGGGCGGCAGGATAGGCGCTGGCTCAGTTATACTCCCCGGCAAAGTCATAGGAGAGGATGCGCTTGTGGCAGCAGGGTCCGTAGTCACGAAGGACGTCCCACCGAGGATGATAGTTATGGGCTGTCCCGCAATGAAGATAAGAACCGTGCCCGAGGAACAGCTCCTTGAGAACCAAGGGTGGGTTGACAAAGAATGTAATACGTAGATTTAGTTTCTAAAAGGACCTTGGGAAGGCTTGTAGGGGGCTTAAAGGTAAAGGAAATCTCTGCGAGCGGAATTGCTTCTCCTCACTCCAGGGTGCTGAAAAACACTGAAGGCTGTCTACCAGGAAATGAAGGGAAGAACTTGAAGGCATGATGGAGGATGGAAACAGGTTACTGAAAAGGGTGCTTGAGGATGGGGTTGTTCTATTTGAAAAGTGAGGGATCTGCAATATGGAAAAGCCCACCTTCATAGGAATATCTGGTGGGACGGGTTCCGGGAAGACAACTATAGCCAGGTCTCTCTCAGAGCGTCTTGGAGAGGATAGGACGCTCCTCATCCCACAGGATTCGTACTATAAGGACAGGAGTGACATGCCCCTTTCCGAAAGGGGTAAGATAAATTATGACCACCCCCGCGCGTTTGATATGGACCTTATGATCAGCCAGCTCACTGAACTTCTGAAAGGATCCGCTGTCGAACTTCCCATATACGATTACAAACTTCATGTACGCAAGGGGAGAGGCCGCCTCGTTTGTCCCAAGGAGGTTATCATCCTCGAGGGGATACTTGTCTTTGTGGAACCCATTCTCAAGGAGATGATGGATCTTAAGGTCTTCGTGGCTCTTCCCGACGATGTAAGGTTCATAAGGAGACTCCTGAGGGATATGAGGGAGAGGGCGAGGACCCCGGAGTCTGTTGTAGAGCAGTATATGGATACTGTCCGCCCGATGCACGTTAAGTTCGTGGCTCCATCCAAAGCTTTCGCCGACATAGTGGTCCGGGGCGATGCGGCGATCGAGGATGCCGTATCTGCTATCATCAATGCCCTGGAGACGAAGGGCCTGAATCTCCGGAAAACTTCCGAAAGTCATGGGATTTGAATCAATTTTATCCTTGAATAATAGATCTTTTTTATGTATATTTAGCTTCTATATTTTTGTGACGAATATCGCGCCCTAAGTACAGGTTTTTATTGATCTTATATAAAATTTAGGAGCTATTAGAGTATAAACTTCTGTAGCGCTTGCAGTTGGTTTTTTTATCCTGACTGTAATTGACGGAACGGAGTTGTGTTTATAGAGTAATCTTCGAAGTTCGAAACTCAGAATTCAATCTATTCCGACTGAAAGTTTTACAAAGATGGAAACTTTGAGAGAAAGCCAGCCAGTAGGGACATCCGGCACAACGCAAGCTGGAGATAATAGAGTCTGGTATGCAGTCTACACCAAGGCGCGCCATGAGAAGAAAGCTCATAACCAGTTTCTTGACAGGGGCATAGAGTCTTTTCTGCCTCTGGTCAAGAAGGTGCGCAGGTGGAAAGACCGGAAGAAGGAGGTCGAATTTCCCCTCTTTACAAGCTACGTCTTTGTCAGGATAGATTACAGGTTCAGATTGCCCGTTCTCGAGACCTATGGGGTCGTGAAGATCGTAAATTTCAGAGGTCAACCCGCCGCTATACCCGATCATCAGATAGAAGCGATAAAGAAATTTCTGGCTTTCTCTGATGAGATCCGCCTCGAGGATTACATCTCCTCAGGGGATAGGGTTAAGGTCACCTCGGGTCCGCTCGAAGGGATAACCGGAATAATAAGTTATTTAAGGAAAGATATGACAAGGCTTGTGGTGAGTCTCGACAGCATCAAGCAGTCGGTTTCCATAGAGATAGACAGGGACCTGGTGAAGAAATTAGAGTAGACTTTAGCTTAAGTAATTTTTGAAATGTCCCAGATATTTTCTATTTCTTGAAAGGATCACCCAGACCCTCAGAGCAATGGAAAAATTAACGAAATCTTCACAAGAATCACTTAACTTGATAGAAAAGGTGCTTTCATGTGAGGAGATCACGTTGATCTGGAGTCAAATATGAAACTTTTGATCATCGGTCTCGACGGAGTCCCTCCCGAGCTTGCCTTTGAAACTTGGCGCGATGAGCTGCCGAACCTCAAGAGCCTGGCAGAAAGTGGCATCTGGGGACCCCTTGAGAGTACCATACCACCTATAACTGTCCCTGCCTGGGCATCGATGATGACAGGCAAAAGCCCTGGCGAACTCGGCATATACGGCTTCCGCAACAGGAAGTCCTACTCCTATACCGAGCTAGGGATAACTACCTCCCGTTCTATTAAGGAGGAAGCAGTTTGGGATATGGTTTCGAGAAATGGAAAGCGTGCAATTGTTGTCGGAGTTCCTCCCTCCTACCCTCCTAAGCCCCTCAATGGCTGTGTCATTTCATGTTTCCTTACCCCCGATGCTCGTTCTCCATATGCATACCCCACCTCGCTTAAAGGAGAAATGGAGGAGCTTGTCGGAGATTACCCTTTCGACATCAAAAATTTCAGGACCGATGATAAAGTTTACCTCGAGAATCAGCTCTATGACATGAGCCGGAAGCATTTCGAGGTCGTGAGATATCTCCTTTCTGAAAAGGAGTGGGATTTTTTCATGTTTATGGAGATCGGCCCAGACAGGGTGCACCACGGCTTCTGGAAATATTTTGACCCCAAACATGTGAAATATGAGACCGATTCCCCTTACAAGGATGTAGCACTCAATTACTACAGATACCTCGATGAAGAGATTGGAAAGGTTCTATCCCTCCTTGACGATGAAACTGCTGTCATGGTCGTTTCGGATCACGGTGCCAAGAGGATGAACGGAGGTATATGCTTCAACGAATGGCTCATAAGGGAAGGATACCTGAGGCTCCTAAAAGGACCTGATGGGATATCCCGTGTAAAGCCTGAGGATATAGACTGGGAGAAGACAGTTGCCTGGGGGGAGGGTGGGTACTACGGAAGGCTCTTCCTGAACGTCAAAGACAGAGAACCGCAGGGAGTTGTACCTCCAGACGACTATGAGTGTGTAAGGAATGAGCTTATCCGGAAGCTTGAAAGTCTCGGGGATGAGAATGGAAGGCCCATAGGTACAAAGGTTTTTCGCCCTGAGGAACTCTACAGTGAGTGCTACAACATCCCGCCTGACCTGATCGTGCATTTCGGTGACCTCTACTGGCGTTCCATAGGTACTGTTGGATGGGATACACTCTGGGTTCACGAAAACGATACTGGTCCGGATGACGCCAACCATTCACAGTACGGGATATTTGTCCTGAAATCCCCTAATATGGACAAAAGAGGGAAAAAGGAAGGGACTAAAATAACAGATATCAAAGGCCTAGCACTTCAGGTTCTGGGATTATCTGATATTAAGTCATGAACCCTACTCAAGTAAATGTTGACCTCCTTAAACGGATCCTCAACAGAGCCAATATCAGCCGTGAGGGTTGGCTGGAAATATCCTGAGTGAAAGGAGAGGAGATGGGAGGGAGTGATCAGAGGGGTTTTACAGCCTGGTTTACCGGACTTCCCTGCTCGGGGAAGTCAACGCTTGCGGATATTCTTGCTGATAGGCTTAGGGATATGGGACTCAAGGTCGAATCCTTAGATGGCGACATAACGAGAAAGCACCTGAGCAGGGGCCTCGGTTTCAGCAAAGAAGACAGGGACGAGAACATCCGTCGTGTGGGATTTGTTGCACAGCTTCTGACACGTAACGGTATTGCTGTAACGGCTGCTTTTGTTTCTCCCTATATCGAAATAAGAGATGAAATAAGGGGTGAGATCGGCGATTTCGTGGAGGTTTATGTCAGATGCCCGGTTGAGACCTGTATCGAACGAGATGTTAAGGGGATGTACAAGAAGGCACTCTCCGGGGAGATCTCGAGCTTTACAGGTGTTTCCGATCCCTACGAAGAGCCCCCGAATCCGGAGGTTGTAGTCGATACGGACAAGGAATCCCCTGAGGAAAGCATTGAGAAGATTCTGAATAAACTCGTGGAACTTGGATATTTGAATCCCGAAGCGTTTGAGCAAGTCTACTCCGAGGAAGAAGAAGAGATCGTTAAGAAAAGGCTTGAGGATCTGGGATATATGTGAAAGGTCCGAGGGCGTAATGCGTATGGCGATGGGGGATGAGAGGTAAGACTAACTACCGAACCTTATTCAACGTGATGAAACATCCAGAGAAGGTTCCTTATTAGCCTGTGGGTGACTCTATGCTTTAAGTACCACGTTTTACACCGTACGTTTTACGCCCTACGCCCCGCGCCTTATGCCTTCCCTTATAAAAGGGGTGTGGTTTTGGGTGTTCTAAACAGGTCTTTCGGCAGGAAGAAAAGGGTCTTCGTCCTGAGCTTGGATGGGGTCCCGTACACTTTCCTTGAAAAGGCTCTTGAGGATGGCATAATGCCCAACCTCGCAAGGCTTGTGGGAGAAGGAAGCTTTGTTAGGATGAATTCTGTCATCCCCACGATATCCTCTGTGGCTTGGAGCTCATTTATGAGTGGCAAGAACCCTGCAAAGCACGGAATATTCGGATTTGTTGACAGGGATCCCAGAACCCTTGAGCTTTTCATTCCCATGTCTACTAATATGAGATGTAGAACCCTCTGGGAGATCCTGAGCGAAAATGGGAGAAGGGTCGTGGTGATGAATGTCCCTGTGACCTACCCACCGAGAAAGGTGAATGGAGTCCTCATCTCGGGGTTCCTGGCCACGAAGCTCGAGAGGGCTACCTACCCCGAAGAGCTTTGGAAAAAGCTCGGTGGGATGGGATACATAATAGATGTCGATTCCTGGAAGGCCAAGGATAAAAAGGATGAATTTTTGGGCGATCTCGACACTGCTCTCGAAAGGAGAAAGGAGACCGCCATCTATTTCCTGAGGAATGAGAAGTGGGATTTCTTCATGTGCCACGTTATGGAAACCGACAGGATAAACCACTTCTTCTGGGGTGAAGATGGGACAGAGTACTCCCAAAGGTTCTGGGCATTCTACAGAAAGATCGATGACATGATAGGAGAAGTTGTCCCTTTGGCCGGGGATTCGGAGGTTATAGTCCTTTCAGATCATGGGTTCTGCTCCATCAAGAAAGAGGTCTTTCTGAACCGTTGGCTTATGGATAACGGGTATCTTAAGCTTAAAAATCCGGGTGCCAGGGACCTGAAAGGCATCGATCCTGAGACGAGAGCCTATAGCCTTATCCCTGGAAGGATCTTTTTAAACCTCGAAGGTAGGGAGGTTACGGGGAGCGTCCTCAGGGGCAACTATGAGACTTTGAGGAATGAGATAATTGAAGGTCTCAAAGGACTGAGGGACCCAGATACGGGGGATCCGATCGTAAAGGATATCTACAGAAGAGAGGATATCTACAATGGGGAGTTTTTGAAGGAATCTGCTGATATAATAGCTTTCCCCCACGATGGCTACGACCTCAAGGGAACTATCTCTCCAGAGAGCCTTACAGGAAAAAGCCACATAGTTGGCACACATACCTACGATGACGCCTTCCTTTTCATAAGGGAGAGGAATATTCCGAAGGATAAGACAATATATATACAAGATGTGACGGGCACGATCCTGAAGCTTATGGATATCCCGCAGATGAAGGATATGGATGGTGAGTCGTTAGTTCAGTCATGATTTTCCAGTACTCTCCTATCTATCCTCTCCATAATACCTCGAATACCATAGTGATTGGCTAGTATCAAAATTGCTCAGCAGGAGAAACCGGAATGGACAATTACAAGGAAATAGTAATCCCCCTTTCCCTCTACAGATCAATAGAGGAGAAAATCAAGGATGGGGATTTTATTTCGGTGTCCGATTTTGTAACCTACGCTGCCAGAAAGGCCCTTTCGGATGTGAGCGAAGCGCAGGACACGATCTCTGATGACGAGAAAGAAAAGATAAAGGAGAAGCTGAAGTCACTGGGTTATATATAAATCCGAGTGAAAATGTCCATTGACTATCAATCTCCTTACTTTTTCACTATCTGCTGGCTATAGGAGATAGAATATGATCAAGCCGCATGGTGGTAGACTTATAGAAAGGGTCCTCAAAAATAGCGAGAGAGAAGATGCCCTCAAAAGGGCTTCCTCCTTGCCCAAGATCGATCTTGACAGGGAGCTTGCCTTTGAGGCAGAAAACATTGCCACTGGGCTCTTCAGTCCCCTTGAGGGGTTCCTGGGGAAAGAGGACTTTGACTCCGTGCTCAGGCGTGGCAGGCTTGCCAGCGACCTTCCCTGGGCGGTGCCCATAGTCCTCGATGTTCCAAAAGAACTCAGCAGTACTGTCGGGGATGAGATAGCCCTCTTTTACGAGGGGAAACCTATTGCACTTATGAAAGTTGAGGAAGCTTACACATACGATAAAGAGGAGGCTGCAAACAAGGTTTACGGCACTACGAGCGATGAGCATCCCGGGGTTCTGAAGATCAGGGGGATGAATGATATACTTCTCGGAGGTAGAATAGAACTTATGAATTCTGTTCCTACCCCTTTTCCGAGATATAGACTCGCCCCCAAAGAGACCAGGGTCCTCTTCGAGGCTAAGGGGTGGAGGAGGATTGTCGGATTTCAGACCCGTAACGTCCCTCACCTCGGACATGAGTATGTTCAGAAGACAGCACTCACTTTCGTAGATGGTCTATTCATAAACCCTGTTATCGGCCGCAAGAAACCAGGAGATTTCAAGGATGAGGCGATAATAGCGTCCTACGAGGCCCTCATCGATCACTATTATCTCAGGAATACGTCCGTTATGGCAATCCTCCAGATGGAGATGCGTTACGCCGGCCCCCGCGAAGCAATACATCACGCCATAATCAGGAAGAACTTCGGATGCACCCACTTCATAGTTGGACGGGACCACGCTGGGGTGGGGGGGTTCTACGGGCCGTACGAAGCTCAGGAGATATTCGACAGCTACCCTGACCTTGGGATAGTCCCCCTGTTTTTCCGCTCCTTCTTCTACTGCACTCGCTGTGGCAGCATAGTCAACGAGAAAATCTGTCCTCATGGGGATGAGGACATCGTTATGATAAGCGGA
>CAZTBA010000042.1:0-22435 GCA_964611725.1 uncultured bacterium | reverse complement strand
ATGGAGGGGTTCCATGCATAGGCCTGATTTTCCAGTACAAGCTCATCGGATGAGAGCAAACCCTTGAAATCACGCGTCGAATATCCGGTCCCACCACCCTGGTGGTGGAGCTTCCACTCATCCCCGAAACCAGCTTCGGCATAGGACTCCACAGCAGCTTTGAATATATCCCTAACCTTTCTACCGGGGACAGTGTTGGCTATGAAGCTTGCATCCACTTTCACGACAGCGTCGTGTCTGCGACGTAGCTCCTCCGGAACCCTGCCGAAGTGTACTATCCTGGTCATAGAAACTATAAGTCCCCACCGTCTGGAACAGACAACGACCATAGCGTATTTCCCGATCCTGTTATCCTTGGGAAGAGGGTGTCTGAACTTCGATACACGTTCGTCCGCGGCCACAAGCATCACGACTGGTGTAATTGACCCTGAAAGGAGGCTCTCGGCCAGGGCCCCGGCCACCTGATACTCCGTCTGTCCAGGCTCTATATCGCGGCAGACCTCATCCATGGACTCGGCCGTATTTCTCCCGAGCCATCTGTACCTTCCGACCTCGACATCGAGGAGCGAATAGCGTTCGACCTTCAGCTTCCCGCCCCATTCCCCGGCATCCGTTACTATTTTCCCTTTTTTCCCGAAGTTATCGATTATTTTTCGCTCACCATCGGGATCATACCACATATAGGTTTCCATACCGAACCCGAGGTCCTTGACCTCCTCTTCGTTGATCCTGGGAGACTCTATGTTATTTGTTACTATGTAATCCCCCTCAAGGGTAACAAGGACCGGAGCGACACCTCCTTCGGAAATCAGAGCGACAAAGTTTTCCCCACCGGCCGTATACCAGGAGAAATTGTCTTGGCGCGCGAGATATATCCCGTAGAGGGAGTTTCTCTGAAGGAAATTCGTCACTTTTTCCCTTTTGAATTTTATCTCGTCCGCTCTGGTCACATCAGCCTCCTTGGGATCTCATTCCACAATCAGAAAGGACATTAGCCCTTAAATTGTAACGGTGATCTTCGTGTCGAGCCCGTGATTGCAAAGCTCTATGTTGCCCCCTTTCCATCCCTCAGGGCACCCGGACGCTACTACTTCGGAAAGGGAACTCGAAATCCATAACCTTCACAACTTCGTTTTTATCGAATACTTTGACTTCGGTGATGATCACTTTTGCTTCTTCCACGTCGGGAGGAAGCTTTGGGAAAACCAGTATACCCTGAGCTTTCCCTCCAGAGAATAGCCTGGTGGCATTGAACCGCTTGCTTCTCAGAACCGCGCGCATCGCAGCCCTCCTCTCTGCAAATGCCATGCTTCGAATCGGAGGACCCCAGGGATAGAATCTCGGCAAAATGGAGGGATCATCTGCGGAGATGGCCTTATATTGCTCCCCTTGATCATCGACAAGTATAGCATCTAACACATCAAGACCGATCTTATCTCCTCTTCCGTTCTTAACGGTGACGAAGAAAGCTGTAAACTTGGGGGCACCCTCCTCATCCACGAAAGGGCTGTATTCGACCCCGCTGGCGAGGCTTGACTCCCCTAAGGGGTCATATCTCGCAGACCAGGGATAATGCTTGTAAATATTGTCGAGTATCAGAAGGTTGAGATTCTCATCTTCAGCGTAATTTATGTACTCGTCGAGATAGAAGCTTGGTATCCCGTCACGCTCCATAAAAGTCGGACCTCGCTTTATGAAAAGACGATCCTCATGTCCGGGGTAAAGTGTGGTGGCAAGTTCCCCGGCGGAATAAAGACGGGCTAGATCACTTCTGGATACGCTCCGCAGTGTTTTAAAGGAGGTCATCCTCGCAAGATCTTGGCCTCCCAAGTACCCGATTACTATCTCTATCCCATCCCTGGTCTCCTCCGCAGTCGGATGCATCCCTGTCATGGTAGCTGGCCTCAGAACAGTCCTCTGTGGCGCAGCCCCACATCCGACAAGGATTACAGGTACGATCAAAGCCAAAACGACTAAAATAATCTTCCTCATTAACATCATCCCCTTCAATCTATTTATAGAACTCCGAGCATCTTTTTGGCCACATCTATCATAGCCTTTAAATGTCCTGGCGTGGTGCCACAGCATCCTCCTATGATGCTGACCCCTGCCCTGAGAAGCTCAGGGACATGCTCGGCCATAAACTCAGGAGTATCGGAAAAGACTGCCTTACCACCAACGAGCTGAGGGATGCCAGCGTTCGGCTGGGCAAGTATGGGGGACTCGGTGGAAGTCCTGATCTCGGCAATGATTCCGGCCATCTCAACGATCCCGACCCCTCCGCAATTGGCTCCCACAACATCGGCTCCCGCCTCAAGTAGGGAACTGCACGCCTCCTCGGGAGAAACGCCCATCATCGTATGAAAACCCTTCGGTCCAGGATCGAAGGCCATCGTGGCAATTACAGGGAGATCTGTTTCGGACTTCGCTGCTTTCACTGCAAGTTTCGCCTCGCCAAGGTCTGACATCGTCTCCACACAGAAGATATCGGCCCCGCCCTCGGCAAGGGCGGCAACCTGATCCCGGTAAGCTGACAGCATCTCATCCTCAGAGACAGTTCCAAGTGGCTCCAGAAACTCTCCGGTCGGGCCTACAGATCCTGCAACCAGAGCACAGTCTCCCGCGATATTCCTGGCAAGGCTGGCACCGGCGCGGTTGAATTCCGCAACCTTATCTCCTTTTCCATACTTTTCAAGCTTAAACCTGGAACCACCGAAAGTGTTGGTCTCTATGATGTCCGAACCGGCCGCTACATATGCCCTATGCACCTTTTTCAACGCATCCGGGTGCGTAATGTTCCACTCCTCGGGACAATCACCTCCCGAAAGGCCCATTGATTGGAGCATCGTCCCCATTGCCCCATCGAAGAAGAGCACCCTTTTCCCAAGCTCCTTTAGAAAATCCATATCTCTCCCCCTCCATAGATCTACAATCTGAAGTCCCCTATCCCTCCCGCGGGATTGGGATATCCTTCTCATCGAGATCTCCTTCGAAGATCTCAGTTTTCACCCCCTCTTCAGGTTTTGGGAAAAGTATATCGGTCGCACCAGCCTTCCTGAGATTCTCTATCATATCTTCCGGGTCAAGATGGAGTGCTATTATAGTGCCGCCTTTGCCACCTCCGGCGAGTTTGGCACCATATGCCCCACACCTCAGGGCAATAGCTATAAGCTCATCGTTTTTCTCACCGGACCCACCAAAAATCCCCTGGATTTCATGGTTCTCGTTCATGAGCTCACCAAGGACCTCCCAATCTTTCCCAAGAAGTGCCTTTTTGCCGAGCCTCGCGAGGTGTGCCATCCTGAGGTAACCCTGGACAACTTCCCTTTCCCCCTCAAGCCAGCGGTCCCTTATAGGCTTATGGACGGAGCCGGAGAAATGCTCTATACCCGTATGTGCGACGACGAAAGGAAATTCATCGACATATCCGGCAAGTGGCTCCACAGTGGCATACGGCTCCCGTGCCCACCTTCTGTAGAACTCTTTCGCCCTGAAATCCATATAGTTCAGACCGCCGAAGGTGCACATATAGGCGTCCTGATAGCCACAGACCACCTTCATAAAGTTCAGCTCTATATGTCTCGCCATTTCGGCAAGTCTGTATTTGTTATGGCTTTCGCCCTTGAAGGCGAGGAGTGCGTTCATGATTGCAACTATGAGCGCCGTTGATCCGGAAAGCCCGGCCTGTTTAGGTATGTCGGTGCGGCATATGAGCTTAAACTTTCCTTCCTCAAGCTGAAAGAACTCAACCGCAGCTTTGGCTATGTCGAAAGGGGTTCTATCCACGCCGAGGTCCTTCTTATTTTTGATAACAAGCTCTTTACCCTCTATGTCGAAGATCATCTCCTCCGATTCCACAAGCCAGACATTCGCCCTTTCAACGGTGGAACAGGAAACGACACTCCCACCATACATATCAGTCGGGTTACCTATTATGCCAGCCCTTCCCGGAGCAGAACACTTTATGTACAATTTATATCTCCCTCAGCTTTTTCTGTATATAATCACGGATTATATAACCGTACTTATCATCCTCTATAGCGAAGTCCACGAAAGCCTTGAAATACGACTCGTAATCTCCTATGTCGTAACGTTTCTCATCAGGTCTCAGATTCACACACCAGACCCTGTGTCCCATCTTCATAAGGAGCTTTATGGCATCAGTAAGCTCGAGTTCCCCTCCCCTTTCAGGTATGGTCCTGCGTATGGCCTCGAATATCACCGGGTCGAAAACATATCTCCCAGCAGCAGCGAAGCGGCTCGGTGCCTCTTTGGGAGCTGGTTTTTCCACTATATCCTTTATTTCAAACTCGGCCCCAACCTTGCCCTGAGGTTGAACTATCCCATGGCGGCTGACCTCGTCCTCCGGAACCTCCTCGACGATTATTGTGGCAGCAGCGCCATTTTTTGTATGTGCACTTATTAGCCTTTTCACAGGATCGGAATAATCTCCGGACCTTATTATGGAATCACCGAGCGCGACCACGAAACGCTCCCCCCCGACAAAATCCTCAGCAAGCCTTACCGCATCTCCGAGCCCCAGAGGGATGCTCTGCCGTGTAAAAAACACCCTAACGTCAGGCTCAAGGAAATCGATCTCCCTGATCCTCTCCAACTTATCCGCCTCAGTCAGGTTCTTTATGAGCTCGGGATCCTCGTCGAAATGGTCCTCGATGGAACGCTTCTTCCTGCCGGTTACGAAGAGAATCTTCCTGATCCCCTTGGCCATCATCTCTTCGACGACGTACTGCACGATGGGTTTTCTGCCGACCGGAAGCATCTCTTTTGACTGCGACTTCGTGGCCGGCAGGAGCCTCGTGCCCAGCCCGGCAACTGGTATGACAGCTTTCTCTATCTCAGCCATGACGGTCTCCTGGGAAAAGGTCCGGATCTCTATTCCACATACTGCATAACCTGATTAGTTATGGATCCTTCCTGTGTGAGGGCGAAGATAACGAGGTTAACTCCGAACTGAAACTGACGCGTGGGATCCAGATGGCTGTAACCACCGTGGACACCATCCGGCCCCCAGTCGCCCCACGCGTTGGCCCACCATTTCTGGCTCGCTATTGCCACCATGCGCTCTCCTATATATATCCCTTCGAGGTAGTCATGGGTGAAGGTATCGGGTTGGCTCTCCGTTATTATCAGCCGATCCCCTCCCATAGGAGGACCACCGTAAAAATCGTAGAAGCAATGGTAGATCGGGTGGCTTTCAGGGATCTTCTCGAATTCCCAATCCTGCCGATACCTGTAGCCCTGGCTTTCCAGAGCATCCGTAAACATTTTGTAGATCGATTGCATGACAGGGACGGTCGCTACAGCCCCGTGATGGGTTATATCTCCAAGGACGAACCCCCCTGAAAGCATATAGCGTCCGAGGTTAGTATACTCTTCCTCGTCAAGTTGAAAGGAGGTCACGGTGAGTATGTAGACCCACGGTACCTTGAAAAACTCAGGGGAGTTAAGGGTAACCGCCCCTTTTACATCGGCTTTGATCCCTGTCATTCTATTTATGTAATTTACGAGCCTCATTATCCCACGCCGTGTGCGGTGTATCTGCCCGTGATGGTCACGCATCCGCATGCTCTCGGAATACGCTATTATCATGTGGAAATAACCCTTTATCTTCTTCTTATCGCGAGGATCCTGTATGACCATAGCCTGGTACCTGCCGGTATCGAGGGCATCTATGTCGACCATCTCCAAAGACATATCTATCCTCCGCGTGGGGTCCCTGTCGGAAGCTATTTCGAACGAGCCGAATTCAGGTTCCAGAACGAAGGCATCGGGTGAGACTGTCCTGGAGAGATTTCCCCTCGGCTTAGCCATGGTGTCAAGAACCCTAAGGGGCTGTGGGGAAGTTCTCAGCTCTCTGTGGCTCACTTTCGCCTTGAGTATAACCACCTTCCTTTTCATCGTCCGCATCTTGGGTCGGGGACGCTTTCTGAGCTCAAGCGGTTTAACAAGGCGCGGCTCACGCTTGACAAACTTGGTGCTAAGTGGCTTTACAGCCGCTTCTCCTCTCTCGGTCATGGAAACTTGTGCCAGCGATAGATGGAAAGCCAAAGCCAGAAAGAAGGATATCAGAACGGATCTGTAACCCTTCCTCACAAGGGCCTTAAGATCAAGTCCCAGGGCAGGTGATTTGAATCGTGATCCAGCCATAACCGATCCCTATTCCGCCAAGTTTTTTCGTTCATATTTCCTTTGGAGAATATACTTTATAAAGGTGACCTTGTCAACGGAAAGTTGCCCAAACTGCCCTTCCCTAATCTTCGGAGAGAACGCCTGTGGGGCGAGAGAGCTTAAGCGGGAGGCTTCAGAAAAAGACATATAGGATCAGGATCGAAGCGAGGTACCCGGTTACAAGGAGCAGTCCGAAGTTCATGTTCGGGCGGAAATCTCCGATCCTGCTAGTTAGTCTTCCAGATCTCGTAACCAGAAGGTAAAGCAAAAACCCCAAAACCATCGTCACTGCGGAGGAAACGAATTCGTTCTTTGACCAGAAGCTGAAATCATAAGAGTCTTTGATACCGAGGATCCTCCCCAGGACACCGATGTTGCGTCTCGGGAAAAACCCCATAAAAAGGCACAGGACGGAAAGGGCAACCATGGGAAACTTCATGGCCGGGCTTATCCTCCCAGATACTTCCGTCAACCTTTTGCCAAAGAAGATCCTCATAAACTTGATGAAAGAGGCAGCAGTCCCAACGGAGGAAACGAAGATTAGAGAATATATAATGCTGTTACCTGAAATCGACTTCGATATAATCGATTTGCTTACGAAGCCCGCGAAGAGCGGGACCCCCGCTATCGAGAGGGAACCAACAAGGCATACGGCTCCCACGAAAGGCATACTTCCCCAGAGTCCCCTGAGCTTTATTGTATCCCTTTCACCTGAAACGTGGATGACCGTTCCTGCACCGAGAAAGAGGAGGCTCTTGAAAAAGGCATGTGCTATGGTATGATAGATCGCACCGATGAGAGCAAGGGGTGAACCGATTGCGAATGCGACCATTATGAAGCCTATCTGGGAGATTGTGGAGTGTGCCATTATCCTTTTCATGTCTTTCTGACACAGCGCAAAGATAACACCGATAAGTGCACTCAGGGCACCCATCCACATAAATAGCCATCCGAACCCGACAGACGCGAAGATCCAGGACACCCTCATAAAGAGGTAGGTGCCGACCTTCACCATCACCCCGGAAAGTATGGCGGATATCGGAGCCGGGGCAGTGGAGTGCGCATCCGGAAGCCATGTGTGGAGGGGCACAAAAGCGGCCTTTATCCCGACGCCGGTTACAATGAGCGCTGCCGAAGCTGCGACGGCTTTAGGATCCACTCCGGGACCATTGAGCCTTCCGATCAAAAGCTCTATGTTAAGTGTACCAGCGATATTATATATCATTCCGGTCCCAAGCAGATAGAAGGCGAGTCCTAAGTTGCTTATCAGTAGGTAGTTTATGCTCGCAAGGAGCGAACCTTTATTGCCACGGTAGGCTACCAGTATATATGAGGAGATGGAAAGAATCTCCATAAAGACATAGATGTTAAAGAGATCTCCCGAGAGGAAAACTCCGAACATCCCGCCGAAAAGGATAAGGGAAAGGGAGTAGTATCCCGGACCGTACCCTCCCTGTCCAATTGAATAGAACAGGCACAATACACCGAGTATCCCACCGAGGGCAACCATTGAAATTCCCAATCCATCAGCTACTATAGGTATTCCTTTGGCAAATTCCGGGGAGCCGAGCGTGGATACGATCCTCCCACCATCGAGTATCCTTGAGAAGATGCCGAAGGTTGTGGCAAGGACAAGCAGCATCCCGCAAAGGGCAACACAGCCGCAGGTCCGATTCCCTGCCCTACGGGGGATAAGCTGCACTATAGAGGAGAAGAGAAAGGGTAGAACCACTATGAGAACCGGTGAGCTAATCTTCTGGGGCATCCTTAATCTCGCTCACGTTGAGTGTTCCGTACTTGTCGTAGATCCTTATTGATATGGAGAGAGCAAGGGCTATAATACATATCCCGATAACTATCGCAGTAAGCATGAGAGCCTGGGGAACCGGATCGACCACTTTTTCGATGCCCTCTGCAATTATCGGCGCGGTTCCCCCTTTGCGGTAGCCACTTCCAATAAAATAGAGAACTATGCTGCTATCAAGTATGGCGAAGGCTATGATTTTCTTTATAAGGTTATCCTTGGCTATAATCCCGTAAAGCCCTACAAGGAAGATTACAAGGGATATGACCGTGACCGTTATCATCCGGATCTCTCCTCTCCCCAGAGATAGTAGAAGATGAGGACGAAAGCAGCTCCAACCTTTGTTCCTATAACAAGGTTAAGGAAAGGTATTATGCCACCGCTAGCGAGTTTTCCGGGCGTTCCAGTGGAGATGAAATTCCCCAAGAAATAGAGTCCAAGGCAAACCCCTATAAGCCCAGTGACCGAGAGAGCAGCAATACCTCCGGATTCTATAAGTCTGAGTATTCTTTCGCTGAACCGGAGTTTCGTATTCTCGATGCCCTGCGATAGTGATAGGAGCACTACTGCTGCAGCTATCGCCACTCCGCCCTGAAACCCTCCCCCGGGCGAGAGGTGACCGTATGACACAAGGTAGAGCCCGAAGAGCAGGATGAAAGGGAAGAGCTTCCTCGTCACCACAGTTATAATCCTGGACGGCAGCAATGCCTGTCACCTCCTCTGCCAGATTCCTTCCTCGCTTACCGAAATATCAGCGTTGAAGGCGAGAAGTTTTCCTGTCCCTGGCTTGTCGAAATCTATACCGAATTCCTTTAGAAGGTCCAGAAGCTCAAATATAATTTCCCTATCTTTAACCGCAGCAATGATATTCTTGTTGTACGGACGGGAGCCGCTCATCGACTGCAGGAGCCCTGCGAATATGGGTACGTCCTTGGCCAGCACCCTTTTCATGCCAACCCCGTCAAGTATCGTGGCTCCGGTGATCTCAAGCTCTATCATGGCAGAGAGGATGTCGTCAAGTGACTCCTCCCTGTTCAGTATAATCCATAATATCAGCATCTGGGTCCCCTCTCATGGCCCCTTATAAGCTCTATGACCTCAGCTTCGGAGCTGGCATTCATAACCAAGTCCCTGAGATCAGGGTTCCTGAATATCCTCGCTATACAGGCCAGAAGGCTCAGATACTGGGCATCCCTCTCGGGTGAAGCTACAAGCATAAACATGAGATATACAGGTTTCCCGTCAAGCGAGTCGTATTTTATGCCTTCCTTTGAGATACCGAGGCTACAGACTACCCCCTTTACCGATTCGGTCTGCCCATGAGGGATAGCCACGCCAGAACCTATACCGGTCGATTGGAGTTTTTCCCTCTCGAGTATAGTCTCAAGAAGCTCCTCCTCATTCCCCAGATTCCCGGAGGACGCCGTAAACCTCGCGAGCTCCCTTATAGCCTCTGATTTGGTTCTTCCCTTCATTCCTACCATCACCATCTTTTCAGAAAGGGCTTCTGAAAGTTTCATACTTCGCCCTCCTTTTTCAGAAATATAGCGATCCCTATAGTCGAGGTGAAAAGTACGATCGCCTCTCCGAAAGTATCGTAGGCTCTGTATCCTAAGTAGATCGAAGTAACAAGGTTTGCCACACCGATATCCCTGGCCCCGTCCGCAACATAGAGGCTGGCGATCTGGCCGAAGCCCTCACGATGTCCCAGGTCGAGATGGAGGAAAAGCGCTACCCCGATAGCCAAAACAAAAATCAAAGCCAAGATCCCCGTTACCTTTCTCACCTCGAGGTCCTCCTTATGGCTGCAACAAATATAGCCGTAGCTATACCGGCGCCAACCGCAGCCTCGGCTATGGCCACATCCGGAGCCCGCAGGTAATAGAAGAAAAGGGATAACACAAGGCTGAAGGAAGCAAGCGCTATCACTGAGCTCAAAAGATCCTTAAGCACAAGCGCCAGGACAGCCGATACGAGCAGCGCCGCTGAGAACAGGTATATCAACTATCTCCCCCTTCTGGTAGTCCAGTAAGCCACACCCGAATCCCTTGCCGACTTGGCTATGGCATGGGAGGCAACCGGTCCGGTTATCAGCGCGAAGAGAGCAATTATAGCTATTTTCAGAGACATCTGACTGAGTCCGTTTCTTATGATCAGCGCCACAAGTATCGATATAAGACCGGTTGTGGCACACTTCGAGCTCGCATGTACCCTGGTGTAGACATCCGGAAACCTCAGAACCCCCAGAACCCCAAAGGCCATAAAGAATAGACCCAGCCCTATAAAGATATCCGAGATCACCCGTAGAACCCCCTGCCCCTTATAAAACGCGTTATGGCTATCACGCTTGTGTACCCGAGGATGGCATATATCAGCGCCACATCCAAGTAGATTTTTCTCTGCCAGATAACAGCTAATATAACGAGTATAGCCGTGATCTTCGAAGCGAGAAGGTTCAGGCCCACCAGCCTGTCCTCAGGAGTGGGGCCGAAGACGACGCGGTACATACTCAAAATTGAAGTCACAGAAAGGGTTACAAGTGCCAAGGATATCATCTGAATATCCTTCCGAGCCACAGCTCGAAGTGTCCCTTGATTATCTCACCGGCATATATCACATTGGTAGTTCTGGTTGAAAGCCAATGTACGTAAAGGTAATCGTCCTTGATATCCACCGTAACAGTTCCCGGGGTGAGTGTGATCGAATTTGCGAGAAAGACCCGCGCGAGATCTGACTTCAACCTTGTCCTTATCCTTATCTCACCGGGATTGATCTTCATCGTTATGACACGGTACGCCACATCGAAGCTCGCAAGGTACACCTTAATAAGGAGAACCAAAACGTAGAGAAGAATCAGGTCGATCCTCGGGATCACATCCTTCAGGAAAACCTCGGACTCGTCTATGAAATAATCATAGGAGATGAAAGATATCGAAACGGAAAAGACAAACCCAAGCAGGAGGGAATGAAGATTGAAGCTCCATGAGAAGATCAGCCACCCGATCATAAGGTAGACGGAGGTAACCGCTATACGCCAAAGCTGCCATTTGGTTTTGATATCCATATCTTTGCCTCTCGGAGCATTGGATGTTTTAGTTGTTCCTCGGCATAAATATAGTATGAAGGCTATGGTGTGGCAAAGATAAATTATCTTCACAGAATATCACGGTTTCAAAAAGGTAGGCAACCTGGGGGAGATCATCTGGATATAGATTGCCAGGGAATACAAAACCGGTGGGATCGAGCGGGGAGCGAGGAGGTCATTTGGCCTTATTTGATCAGCAACATCTTCCGGCTCTCTGCAGACGCCCCTGCATCGAGATTATATATGTAGGGGCCACTGGAAAATCTATCCGCGTCCCAGGCAAACTTATACTTTCCAGCTCGCTGCATCTCGTTAACTAAAACAGTTACCTTCCGGCCTAAAATATCATATATCGTCAACCTGACAGGGCACTTCTCAGCCAGATCATACGAAATAGTAGTCGTAGCATTGAAAGGATTCGGATAGTTCTGGGCAAGGGTGGATTTCTTCGGTAAAGCAGGCCCGCCTGAGCTTCCTACTTCAGTCGGTTCGCCTATCGTGAACAATATACCACCACCCGGCAAAAGGTTACACTCGAACACCGCACCATCGCCTGTGCTCTCGAAACTCACCTCTTCCCACTCCCCTGTATCTACATTAAATGCCCCGAGCCGGCTAATGGGCTTATTTAAAGCCACGCTTGCGGTCACACTTTGAGCGTAGTCCTTGTTCATCAGAAATATGTAATCCTGATCCGCATCGTCCTTGAAAAGTCCGACAACGAGATCCGCATTATCAGAGACTGACCTTACGAGCGCATCCTCAGGAAGGGCCACGCCTCCGCGGGGAACCTCTGCGGTATGATAGGCTGCCACGGATCTCAGCTCTATAAGGATTGGGCCAAGGAGGTTAATCTCCCTATTCAGCTTCTGGATCGCGGAGTATAGCTCATCGCGCTTCGGGGATGCCAGAACTCCCCAGGACCCACCCCAGTGGAAGTAGATGATCGCCTTCGCGCCATAGGCCAATGAGCTGTAGACCAGCCATCTCTCCTCACCCTCGGTAGGGATGCGCCAGTCACCCTCGTCCCAGCCGACAGCCTGGATGATGTTACAGAACGGGACATCATATTTCAGAGCCCATTTCCTGATAATCCCGAGGTTATGGAAATAATCAGGGCCATCATGATCTATAAAAAAATGGTAATGGTCATAGCTGAGGAGCTCAGGTTTCACTGTTTCCATGAATCTGCTGACATGCTCCTCATAGGTCGAGGTGCCAAGCTGTTCATATAAAGCATACGTCGGGAAAAGGTTGATATAAGCCAGGCGGTCAGGGTCCTTCTCACGCAGGTAGGATACCACCTTTTCGAGGTTCGGAAATGCATTCGCGTTCGGCTCATCGGTTATGTAGTATCCGCAGACTGTGGGGTTATCCTTAAATTTCTCTATCACACTGTCCAGTTTGGACAGATCATCCTGGGACAGATCCTGAGGAGGTTGGTTATCCGGGGCTCTCAGAAAGGTATTCTCACCCAGAATGCTTCCCATCCGTAACAGGCATCTCATATCGTATTTCCGGGCCATCTCAACAGCCGACTCATCCGGCGGGGTGCTCAATATCATCTCGAAATTCGCTTTGGCATAATAATCGTAGTCTTCATCCGTCAACGAAGGAGGAGACCAGGCGCTCAGGAAAAATTTATCCAGCTTCCACGCTTTATCAACAATTACCGTTTCCAAAGCAACCTCCACGGGTTCCGCACCTTCCGCAAACAGCTTGAATCCCAGGCTGAAACGGCCGGTGACATCAGATTTAACCATCCATCGCAGCGTATCCTCTTCGCCCACAGTAATCTCACTGACTTCAACTATCCTGTCTCCCAGGGTCAGATCAAATAACTCGGGCAACGAGAGGGTGGCCGTAAAAGAGCTGGTTTTATCCCCGGTATTCTTGACGACAGCAATTAAGGGAAATTCCTGGCCTTTCATTAACACTGTCCGAAGCGACTTGAAATGCTCCAGCTCAAGCCTTACCAAGGATACCACCCGGATGTAATCGATCTCAATTTCAGCATCCTTCGTCGCATTAAAGCAGAGTCGGGATAGTTTTTTGATGTTGCCAGCCCATTTACTATTGCTGTGAACGGGGATCTCATATTCGTGAAACTCCCCGTCACCTATGACGGTGAAGACCGCGAAACCGGAAGCGCCGGAATCGGGTTCCCAGACGACCGTCCCGGCCGTAGCTTCGACAATCCTCATCCGAAGGTGTATGAAGCCGAATTCAGATGCCACAAGGTCAATATCGGGGCCGGATATACATGCACCGGGGCCGGTCACGATGGTCCTCAAGGTTCCACCGGAGACCCCAGGGTCGGACAGGGAAGAGTATGTTTCCCACCCTTCGGGATTTCCGTCCTCGTTAAATTCCCAGCTCTCTCCTATCTGGATGTTATCTGTTTCCTCAGCATTTAGACCAGCCACAGGCATCACGCACACCCATGAGATCAACATCAGGATCGTAGCAGTATATCTCATCGGTTTTCCCTCCTCGAAGCCTGGAAATGTTGAGGGGTCAGAACCGCTTGAAGAACGGAACCACTCAACCTGCCGGAAAACAATGGTGGCGCCCCGCAGAATCGAACTGCGCACACACGGATTTTCAGTCCGTTGCTCTACCATCTGAGCTAGGGCGCCACCTTAACAAAACTCAAATTTAAATGATCGAATCCCAAGAGTCAAGGATTTTTTGCTGCCTGTTTTCACTGATCTCTTTCTCAGGCTTTCAAACTCCCCGGCAACACCCGGAAAACGAGGGAGAATTATGTAGGGACAGGGCATGCCCCTACGGGAGAGACACTCTATAAGAAAGGCCGCCGGAAGGTTCCCGGCGGCCCTCTTCAGTTTATTCCAGCTAATTCCTATTTGAAAAGCGCTTTGATCTTTGCCCAGGAGGAACCCTCGACTCCGATATCGCGGTTTATGGCCGCCAGTGCGTAAGTAGGATCCCAATTTACGGAGGCATCATCCTCCACACCGTCCACACCCTTATAGGTCAGCGCGCTGAGCCAGAAGGCAGCGGGTTTCTCGACTGTGAAGTCTGCCTTCGTCTTGAAGGTAAGGACAGCCAAAAGGAGTCCATCCCCGTCAGGGGCCTGATCCGCAGCCGGAGGGTTCGTAAGTATGGCTGAACCTCCTCCGATTACATTATCGGTACCTGGCTTGAGCGAAGGACCGACATTTGAAGGGCTCCAGCTTGCCAGGGCACCGAATTCGGCCGGGTTCATGCTCATAAAAGCGCCGGACACATAGTCCAGCTTAGTAGCATCGAACCCAACCTCAAAGGTATAGGCAAGAATATTGGATACACCCTTCGTGTAGATGTAGAGAAGCAAAGTCTGATCCGCTCCTATACCAGTTTGCGTGGCCTTGCCCCCCTGATACCCGGCCTCGACCGCACCTGCCAACTCGAGATCGGCCATAATCGAAGCGCCAGCGTTCTCACCTGCCCATGTATTTCCAGCCAAAACCAGCCCCAGAAGCAGGACTGTTCCAGCTTTTAGAAAACCTTTCATGTTCCATCCCCCCTTGACTCAAAACCATCCAAAGGGGTGGAGGGGGAATTTCCCCCCCCACCTGATATATTTCATCCGTCCGTATTACTTCAGGAGTACCATCTTCTTGATGAATTCATGGCTACCAGCGTTCAGACGGTAGAAGTAAACTCCGGCAGCGACATCTCTGCCAACGTTATCCCTGCCGTCCCACCTGAGTGTGTAAGTGCCGGCAACCTTAGCTTCGTTCACCAGGGTCCTAACTTCCTGGCCGAGGATGTTGTAAACTACCAGGCTTACGTTCGCATCCTTGGCCACGTCGTAGGAGAGCATGGTCTCCATGTTGAACGGGTTCGGATAGTTCTGAGACAGAGCGAACTGGCTTGGCAAGAAGGTGAGCTCGGTGTTGGCCAGCTTTTCAACCATGTTGAGCTTGCTCTGACCATCGACCAGCTCAGCAGACTCGACCTTGACGGAGCTGCGCTCTATGCTGCCAACGATCTCGAACCTGATGGAGCTAACCAGGCCATCGGCGTTAACAACCGGCACACCGCCCTTGGTGACGCAGGCGACCAGAAGCTCGCCCTCTTTCACCTTCTTGGTCAGGTAGAGCGGGCTATCCATGACACCGTTGTCTCCGAAGGAGCCATCCAGGCGCAGTGCAGTCGGATCGTACCTGACGGTCATCACGTAGCCGCTAAGCGCCGGAGCACCGCTTACCAGGAGGTCGTAGTTCAGGATCGACCCGTTCCTGGCAGCATCGGAGGCGAGCTGAACACCATTGTTAGCACCGTCGTAGGCAACTGGCACACGCTTGGCAGCACCCCTGACGGTACCGAACTGGGCGCCGAATATCGAGAAGTCCTCGAGCCAGATAAGATCATCACCGTTCAGGTCGAATGCAGGCTCCCACTCGGGATACTGTTCGAGATCGCTCGACATTCCGAAGGCCGCCCCGAACATCGAGAAGTCCTCGAGCCAGACGAGACCATCGGAGTTGAAGTCACCGGACAGGGCATCGTTCACCATCGCGAAGCCGTTGTTGGTGATCTGGGTGATAACCTCGTTGGAAGCATCGAGGGCCCTGATCTGGTAGGTATACCACTTGCCGCCCTGAGCCGTCTCGTCCACGAACTGGGTAGCACCGCCGGCAACCTTGCCTACGAGCACGTAGGTATTATCGGCAGCACCCCTGTCCTTACGGTAGAAGGCGTACTCTTTCACACCGGGGATGGCTACCTTCTGGCCGTTGAAATCTACCCACGAGACAACTTTATCGTCAGGCGAATCGGTCCAGTTGAGGAGCACCATCCCGCCTTCGTCGGCCGGGTTATCGAACGCATAGAGCTTCTCAGCCGCTGCAGGTGGTATGTTATCAACCGCAAGGATAGGCTCAGCGGAAGCGACAAGCTCAGAGCTCACCGGATCAATTGTAGCGTTAGGTATCATCGCGCTGGCGAGCACATCGCCTATCTTCTTCGGCATCGGGAATCCCTCGAGCCCGGACGGGACACTGCCTTTGACGGCAGCCACGTAATAGGTGGTAGGACCCATAAGGCCGAGGGTCGGGACGATCGCATTCATCCTGTCCATTCCATCAGGGAGATCGGGAAGAACAACGCCCCACTTAGCTACTTCGACCCTGCTGTCCACCGTGACATCGCGATAGATCGAGTAGTAGCTCACCGGACCTGGCGATGGATCCCAGGAGAGGAGTATTGCGGAGCCATGGTCGTTCGGTATATCCTCACCCATGACATTTGCAGGTGGTGCAGGAGGCATAACTTCAACTATAATGTCGAAGGGTGTGGCAATAATACCAGAATATGCCACCCCGCGGACCGTGACAGTTGCGGAACCGAGAGTGATCGGGACTATATCGAACGCCGCCCCGGCGACGGTTAACTCCTGTCCTCCAATCGGAAGTGACACTACACCGCTGTTCGAGCTGAAACGTATGGCGGTCCTATCGTTAACGGGAGAGTAGATACAGTTGTATTGCCTCAGGCTCGGGTTGTCAAACTCGTCGGTCGGTGTAACCATGAACGGGAGCGGCACACCTATCTCACCCTTGGCAGCGCTGCTGAAGGGGCCCTCAACCCGAAGAGCTGAATACGCTCCCGCAAGCCAGGCTAACGAATCCAAGCTTCCGGCATTGCTGTCATAGGAAGCATCGATAGTGACCTTCTCAACATGGGCCGTATCGGTCACATCAACCGTGAACTTGCCGCCGAACCAGCCGGTCGCGCTGAGTATAGCGGTCCCATCGCCATTGTCAACAACGTTACCGTTGGTCCACGAGAAGCGCTGGGCACCGTTAGCCATTGCCGATACATCGCCAGCGAATGTCACGGCGCGCCGATCGAGATCGTCAAGTGCCACAACCTCGATCGTTATCGGATTGCTCACGATAGCAGAGTCGTTTTCTCCAGCCGCAAGTCTCACCTCAAAGTGGGTTATCAGAGGCTCGGCGAAGGCCAGGATGTACCACATATCGCCAGCATTGAGCGCCGTCGTGTTACCGGCCGGGTCCCTTGCCCAGAGGGCGAGGTTATACTTAGTGCTATCGGCAAGGCCCGCAACCGGGACTGCCTGATCGCCACTGGCATCTGCCAGACCGACAACACGTGTGGTATCCTTATGCGGACCGGCTAACCCAAAGTATGTCACCGACAATGTATCAACCATCTCGCTCAGCGTAAACGTCACAATAGCAGTGGCAGCGTTTATGGTATCAGTTCCGGCCTCGCCACCAACCGCCACGCTCTGAGGGAACAGCTCCACAAACTGCGGGTTACTGTTGTCATAGTAGACATTGTCTACGACGACAGCACTGGTGTTCCCGGCAACGTCCTTCGCCCAGACGGTGTAGCTGTAAGTCCCTTCAGGCATCTCAGTGGCACCATCCTTAAACGAGGTACCTGCGACCTCCCAGCCCCCGCCTGCAGGCGGCATTACATTCAATGCAACGTACTTGTACGAAGAGCCGGTGAACGTGACAACAACTGAATCGCACTGCTCACTGACCGAATACTTGAACTTCTTCTCCTCGTCCGTGAACTTCCCGCCGGCACCAGGCCACAGCGTCGAATCCGGGACGGTTGCGTCAATTTTCCCGGCGACCCCGAGGTACGGCCTCTTGGCGTCGATGTAGACGGCCGTAGGGGACTCCACGCCGGAGGGAGCCGCATCATTGGCATTTATGCTGCTCAGGTTCCCGGCATTATCGAGCACGTAGCCATAGGCAGAGTAGTGGGCGAGATCGCCGAAGTTGCCCTCAGCTATCGTGATCTCTTTGACGATGTTCCTGCTGGCATCGAAGCCGGTGCCAAGGCTGACACTGAACCCGCCTGATGCAAGAGGATTGCCGGGAGCTGAGAAGAATGCCTTTACGTCAGTGATCACGTTGTTAAGTATGTCGTTAATTGCCCCGGATTTCACCGTGACGGTGATTTTTATCTTGTCACCTATCTTTAGCTGCTCGCCATTTTTATCTATTGCAACGGCTTCAATATAGGTGGTGTTGATAGGCCTCTCGCCGTCAATGGTGAATTTTTTCACGCTTTTCTTATCACTAGCACTCACGCCGCCGTCAGGATAGTGGAACTTTATGCTGGCTTTTACAAGCTTTCTTGGATCACCAGCCTTAATCGTATAGTACCACCTCCAGATCGTGCCATTCGTGTTTATTTTGTGAACGCTGTCCTGGCTCGCGTCGGCTATTATAACATTATTACTGTCATCGATAAGGTCACACATTATGTCATCCGCCGTCACCCAGGCGGTACCTTCGACTATGACCTGGTATCCTATACCCTTAATTGCACCTGAATCTGGTTGGACTATACTGACGGCCTTCGGGTCCGCACCCTGCCCATAGGCAAATGTGCTAATCCCGAAAACCAAACAGACAGCCAATAACAAGCCAAGCTTGCTTTTGTTCATTCCTTCCTCCTTCCAATCAAAGTTAGATAGCCGCTTCAGGCGAGTTAGAATCCGCCCTTTAAGAGCGCTACCTTTTCACTTCATTCAAGGTGGAGATAACCCATCAGCGATAAATTCCAGTCTTTTCAAGAGCTATCACCCCCTTCAAATCAAAGAAGGCCAGAGGAACACTTCCCTCTTAAGTAAATTCTCCCGGCAATCACCCCCTTTTAACATTTGTTTATTTCTAACTACCAATTCATTTGTATAAGGCCAAGATAAGCTTGTGATCGTAAATTAATTAAAGACCCCTGTGTTGTCAAGACTTTTTTTCGGTATAATTCTCTAATTTTGCACATAAATTCTGAGTTTTTCAGACATCGCCAATTCAGAAGTATCACAATCTATAAATACCAATGCCTTACTGAAAATGTGATACCGGTCACATTTTGTCTGAAAATCTCAGGATCTACCCGGTTTTTGTTGCTTAAAATCCAGCAGATCAAAGTGTCAACTCCCCATTTATCCATCCTCCCCCTTACTTGCTGTCGATAACTCCTTTTTCCTTGACACAACAGCCTAAAAATGGTATAGTTACAACGCTAAAAAAACTAAAGACTTTAAATTTAGAGACTGTTTTTCCGCTTTCGGTTTAAAAATTTCTTCTGAAGGAAGATCGAGCGTTATGGACAAGGAAGGGGAGAAGGCCAGAAACCGCATAGAAAAACTCACGAAGGACATAAACTACCACAACTATCGCTATTATATCTTAGATGATCCGGAGATCTCCGATGCGGAGTACGATGTCCTCATGAGGGAGTTGGAAGATCTCGAGTCGAAATATCCGGAGTTTAGAAACCCTAATTCGCCGACGCAGAGGGTCGGTGCCTCTCCACTCGAGGAGTTCGAGACGGTGGCCCATTCGGTCCCGATGCTGAGTCTCGCGAATGCGTTCGAAGAGGAAGAAGTTCCAGAATTTGACAGGAGGATAAAGCGCTTTCTCGGGATTAACGAAGGCGAGGATATAGAGTACATTGCTGAGCCGAAACTCGATGGTGCCGGAATTGAGCTTGTCTACGAAAGCGGGAGTCTCACTGTCGGTTCAACTCGAGGCGATGGCTACGTTGGCGAAGATGTCACCCAGAACCTCAAAACCATAAAGACCATCCCCCTAAGGCTTATCGAGCTCGGGGATTTCCCTATCCCCGAAAGGATCGAGGTGCGCGGCGAAGTATATATGGACGTGGCGGATTTTGAGAGCCTGAACCGTCAGAGGGAGCTCGAGGGGGAGCCGCTCTTTGCGAATCCCAGAAATGCTGCTGCAGGGTCGCTCAGGCAGCTCGACCCCTCCATAACAGCGAAAAGGCCCCTCAAGATGTTCTGTTATGCCATCGGAGCCCTCTCGGGGATAAGACTTGGGAGCCAATGGGAGACCCTTAAGGTCTTCTCTGAGATCGGTCTCAGGATTAACCCGTTAAACAAGCTCTGTGCCAACATAGGTGAAACGCTCGATTACTACAGGAAGATCGCTGAGATGCGCGAGGAGCTCCGTTACGAGGCGGATGGCGTGGTCCTGAAAGTCAATTCCTTCGAGATCCAGAGGGCCCTCGGTGAGATATCGAGGAGCCCGCGCTGGGCGATCGCCTACAAGTTCCCGCCTCGGCAGGAAACCACCGTAATAAAAGATATAGTTGTGCAGGTTGGGAGAACTGGAGCGCTTACCCCTGTGGCAATTATGGAGCCTGTGAGGATAAGCGGGGTGGAGGTGAGCCGCGCGACTTTACACAATCAGGATGAGATAGAGAGGAAAGACATAAGGGTCGGAGATACCGTGGTCGTTCAGAGGGCGGGGGATGTGATCCCCGAAGTTGTAAGGGTTATCGAGTCGAAGCGAACCGGCAGTGATATGAAATTCAGGATGCCGGAGCGCTGCCCGGTCTGCGGTGCAGAAGTCGTGAGGCCCGAGGGGGAGGCCGTCCACAGGTGCAGCAACGTATCGTGTCCCGCCCAGCTTAAAGAGTCGATAAGGCATTTTGCTTCAAGGGGCGGGATGGATATAGAGGGTCTCGGCGATAAGCTCGTCACCCAGCTTGTGGACAAAGGACTGGTGAAGGATCTGGCAGATATCTATTACCTTTCCAGAGAGGAGCTTACCGACTTGGAGAGGATGGCCGAGAAATCCGCTCAGAACATAATAGATGCACTTCAGATAAGCAGGGAAAAGGAGCTTCCCCGGGTCATGTATGCCCTCGGGATACGCCATGTCGGCGAGCACACTGCCCGCGTCCTGGCTGAGCACTTCGGGTCTATCGAAAGGCTTGCCGATGCAACCGAAGAGGAGCTTATAGAGATAAAGGACATAGGCCCTGAGGTTGCGGGAAGCATAGTCTCCTTCTTCAGACAGGAGCAGAATATCAAGGTCATAGAGAAGCTGAAGGCTGCCGGGGTAAAGCTCAAAATAGAGGAAAAGAGGGTGGTGAAACCGGAGCTTGAGGGGAGGACGTTCGTTTTCACCGGTGCACTCATTTCCTTCACAAGGGACGAGGCCCAGAGGATAGTCAAGGGTCTCGGGGGGAGGGCGTCATCGAGTGTCAGCAGGAACACCGACTATGTGGTGGCGGGGGAAGGTGCGGGCTCAAAGCTTGCGAAGGCCCGCGAACTCGGTGTAGAGGTGATCACTGAGGAGGAGTTCAAAAAGTTGGTTCGGGAGCGGTAGAGAGCAAAGTTAAGTGATCTTTAAAATGCTCTTTGGTGTTTTCTATTGTTTAGAGAATCGCCCAAACTCTCGAAGCAATGAGAAATCGTAAGCAGTCAGCGGTCGGCTATCAGCAATCAGCAAAAGCTGAGAGCTGAATGCTGA
Source organism: uncultured bacterium (assembly GCA_964611725.1). GTDB lineage: Bacteria > Latescibacterota > CAZTBA01 > CAZTBA01 > CAZTBA01 > CAZTBA01. Next base: position 1,077 of record CAZTBA010000042.1, on the reverse strand, counting down.
TAGCCTACGAAAAATTAACGGAAGCTTCCTAAAAATTACTTAACTTTATGTTACTTCCCTTTTTCCATCATCGCAAGAAGCTTGAAAGGATTGTTAATCCAAGGTTGAAATGCCCACGTTAAACGGAGGTGATGTGTGTTAGCCGATGCAGTTCTTACGGTTTCGGAGTCGAAGAGGCTTATCGCTAAAGCGGTGGCCTCCATGTCGCGCGTGAGAGAGGCGCTTGAAAACGGTCTTGTGGTTATATCCACAGGCTCGACCAATGCCTATGTGGTTGAGGAGATCCTCGGGAAAAAGATAGATAAGTCCTCCTATATCACTGGCAGAGTGGTGCCCCAGGTGTTAGATGCATCCGAGCGTCTCCTGTCCCAGAGGATGCCTGATGTAGTTCTCAAAAACGGCCAGGTTGTCGAGGGTATGGACCGTTTCCAGGGAGCACGCAAGATGGGGCCTGGAGATATTTTCATAAAGGGGGCAAATGCCCTGAACTATGACAGGAAAGTGGCCGGGATATCGATAACCGGAGGCAACGGGGGTACAATCGGGGGTGTGCTTGGCTCCATCATCTGGAATAAGGCGACCCTTGTCATACCGGTCGGTCTGGAGAAGCTTGTCGCACACGATATAATTGAGTCATCGAGGCTCATGGGGAAAGGGGACAAGGAAATGGTCGGTTTAGTTCCCTCCCTCTTCCCGGTGATGGGGGAAATAGTAACCGAGATAGAGGCGATTGAGATTCTGACGGGAGTCAAGGCAATCCATGTCGGTTCAGGAGGAATTCTGGGGGCTGAGGGTGGTGTAAGGTTTCTCCTCAAGGGTGAGGACAAGGAGGTGAAGGAGGCCCTTAAGCTTATAGAATCAGTATATGGCGAGCCTCATTTCGTTCCGATACCTGAGGGGAAAAGGGTATGAAAGAGCTAAATGTAAACCCGGGCTTTGTAACAGGTCTGATATTAGACTTCATAGCAGAACAGCTTGAAAATACTGGCTTTGAACGTCTGGTCGTTGGAATTTCCGGAGGGATCGACTCATCGACGTCCGCATATCTGGCAGCGAGGGCAGTGAGACCTGAAAAGC
>CAZTBA010000041.1:0-22701 GCA_964611725.1 uncultured bacterium | reverse complement strand
CTGCTTAACTGGAGAAAGTCGGGTGAGATCCTTATCGATGTCGGCCCCAAAGGCAGTATCGACTCCAAGTATGCACACAAGCCAGGAATAATTGCCAGAGGGAGACATCTCTACCACTTCTATTGTTCTGTAGCGCCCGCCCCGGAGAAGAAAATAGGAGAGATCGAGCATCACGAAGTGCGTGGAATCAGCTTTGCCAAAAACTGAGGTGAGCAAGACAAGCCGCCGTGCCTGACCATTTTCTATATAAGAAACGGAGCACACGATGCACATGCAAACACCAAACCAATTGATAAGTTACATTGCTCCGAGCGCCCCCGCAACACGGAGGCCCGCAAGCGGTCGGGAACCCTTTTTGCGACCTGAGATAGGTTTTACTCCCAGGTGGTACCACGACATCCTCGGCATCGATTTCGGCGAACGCTGGCATACCGAACCCGTCTATCGTCAGGAAACTATGACGGAGATGGGACAGGAATTGAGCCAACGTTTTTCGCCCTATCCTGTCGGCAACATTCAGAATCCCGATGCGCCGACCGACCTGCTGACGGGCACATTCGGGGCATGTACCATCGGAGCAATATTTGGTCTGCCAATTGTCTACTCGACAGACGGCTGGCCCAACTGTGCCCATCACTATCTCACTGCGGAACAAGCCGATGCCCTGGAGCCGCCTGACCTCGACACTAACGAATCCTTTCAAAGCCTGATGGAACAGGTGGAATGGATCGCTTCCCGGACCGGGCGCGTCGAGGGGTACGTCAACTGGCAGGGTGTACTGAATAACGCCTATCGACTCCGCGGTGAAGAGATATTTCTGGACATGGCATTGGCTCCGGAGCGCGCAAAGCACCTCTTCGAGTGCGTCACGACCACCATGATAGATGCTGCTCGCCGGTTGCACGAACGCCAGCGCCATACGGGTTTCGATGTGCGCTTCTTCACGATCAGTAATTGCCTTGTCAACATGGTATCGCCTGTGCAGTATCAGGAATTGCTTTTGCCCTTTGATAGTCACATCGCCGAAATATTTGGCCTGGTCGGTATACACAACTGCGCCTGGAATGCAGATCCTTACATCTCGCATTATGCCACTATCAGGAATGTCGGTTATATTGACATGGGCATGGACTCGAAGCTTGTTGAGGCCAAAGCGGCTTTCCCGGACGCGCGCAGGGCAATTATGTATACACCGATGGATGTAGCAAACAAATCGTTACCCGAGATACGTCAGGACCTTGTGCGCATCGCCCAGGAATATGGACCATGTGACATCGTCTTTGCGGATATTGATGTGGGTACGCCCGATCAACGGGTTATTGAGGTTATAGAACTGTGCGCGCAGATCGGTGCCGAATACGGAGATTCGGGCCCCGCCAGATGAACTTGATCTCTATGTGTCCAAAGTGAACATACGAAAGAAGGCGATGATATTTTAATGAAAGGTATACCGGAGAAAGGATAATTATGAACACACTTCTTTACAGAGAAGACTTCGATGAAGTGCGTGACCGTCTGACGATTTGGTGGAACGGTGGGGACATAGGGCGGCCAGCGATGTTGATTACCGCTCCCAGAACCAAGCCGCTGGAAGATATACCCGAGATGCCTGAACCGGAAGGCTGGGTAACACATTATTCGACAAGCAGCTTCGAGTATCGGGTCAATCTTGCTGCACGCTCTTTCGTGAATACCCATTATCTGGGTGAAGCCGTACCGAACGTTTCACCAGATCTGGCACCGAACTGTCTCGCGCTGTACCTGGGATGTCAGGGGGCGGAGGGACACGGCACGGTCTGGTGCAAGCCATTCATCAGCGATCCAGATTCCGCACGTTTCGAATTCGATCCTGACAATTTCTATTGGAGGTTCACCCTCCGGCTTGCACGGGAGCAGTTATGTCTCGGCAAAGGAAAGTTCATGACATCATTTCCTGATCTGATCGAAGGTCTGGACACTCTGGCAGCAATGCGTGGCAATCAGGCTTTGCTCGTTGACCTTATCGAAAGGCCGGAATGGGTACATGATTCACTCAATCAGATAACCCAAAGATACTTTGATTACTATAATATCCTTTACGAAATGATTAAGGATGAAAGAGGAGGCAGCCATTTTTGGGCCTGGGCTCCGGGCCGAATGTCAAAGCTCCAGTGTGATTTTTCAGCCATGATTTCACCGGACATGTTCCGGGAGTTCATGGTCCCGGTCCTTACGGAGATGACGGACCGCCTGGATTATTGCATGTACCACTGGGATGGTCCGGGAGCCATCCCTCACCACGACCATCTGTTATCTATCCCCGGCATTACAATGATACAGTGGACGCCCGGAGCCGGAGTAGAGTCTGTCATGGACAGGAGATGGTGGCCTTTGTACCACAAGACGGTTGATGCGGGAAAGAAAGTCATCCTTTTCGGGGTTTCCGGTATGGATAGCCTTATGGGACTAAGAAAGGAATTTGGAGCGAGACTGAAGCAGTTCATGATTGCTATTCAGGCCGAGTCACCCGCGCAAGCTGACGAAATCCTGGCCATGGTTAGCGAATAACATAAACTGTTGTCAACCGTTATACGGAGCAACCCATTATGGCAAAAATCGGTTTCTATCAGTTTTATCCGAAATTCGGGGAAGTCAGTGAGAACCTGAAAAAAATTGTTGCCGCGCTCAGAAAGGCCGACGCCGATTTGATCGTTTTACCCGAGCTATCTTTTACGGGCTATTATTTCCGGGACCGTGATGAGCTCAAGGGCTTTGCGGAGGACCCGAAGAACTCCCCGACTGTCGATAGCCTGACAAAGCTCTGCCGGGAACGAGATTTCTATCTGGCAACAGGATTTGCAGAGAAGTGTTCGGATAAATATTTTAACAGCGCTCTCCTGATAGGGCCTGAGGGATTGGTACATACCTATCGCAAGATTCACCTTTTCAACACGGAGAAAGAGTGCTTTGATAAAGGGGATCTCCCCCTTCAGGTTACCGAGGTCCGTGGTATCAGGGTCGGGATGATGATCTGCTTTGATTGGATCTTCCCCGAGGTGGCCCGCACCTTAGCTCTGAAAGGGGCAGATCTGATATGTCACCCCTCGAACCTGGTTTTAACCTATTGCCAGCAGGCAATGCTCACACGTTCTATAGAGAACCTGGTCTTTGCCATAACAGCCAACCGCTACGGCACCGAGAAAAGATCCCACTGTGAGTTCAATTTCACCGGACAAAGCCAGATTGTCGCTCCGAAGGGGAATCTCATATACAGGGGCAGCCCTGCGCGAGACGACCTGTATATTGCAGACGTTGACATAAGCCTCGCAAGAGATAAAAAGATTACCGGACGAAATGATATCATGGCCGACAGGAGGCCGCAATTTTATTTGGAACTATGCGAACACCTGAGTAAATACACTTAACACATATCCCTAAACCGTCAAAAGGTTGGATCTGGCCTGTTTTTGCTAATGGGTAAGGCCCGAGGTCAGGTATGGAAAAATCTGCGGCAAGGCTGTAATATGCCGCTTTGCACAGGAGGTGAGAACCAAGACATGGGCATCTTATATAAGCCGGATGATGGCATCGCTGCTGATTTTATTCCGTTCCACTGGGATGGGCAATACCACCTCTTCTACCTGAAGGACTTCAGGAATGCTGAAAAATACGGAGAGGGGACACCGTGGTTTCACCTCGTAACCCGGGATTTCGTCCGCTTCGAGGACCTGGGAGAAGCTTTGCCGCGTGGCCCTGTCGGATCTCAGGATCTGTGGGTATTCACCGGTAGCGTGATAGAAAAGGACGGAGTATTTCACATCTTCTACACCGGCCACAACAGCCATTTCCAGAATACGGACAAGCCAATTCAGGCCGTAATGCATGCCACCAGCTATGATATGCGTACCTGGGCAAAGGATCCGAACTTCATCTTCTTTGCACCCGCAGATAAAGGTTTCGAGGCCAACGATTGGCGTGATCCTTTCGTATTTTGGAACGATGAGAAAAGGAAATACTGGATGTTGCTTGCCGCCAGGAAAACCGTGGGCCCGAGCCGGAACCGGGGTTGCATTGCACTTGCAGTGTCTCAGGACCTTGAGAACTGGCAGGTGCGCGAGCCCTTCTGGGCGCCCGATCAATACTTCACCCACGAATGCCCGGATCTCTTCCGTATCGGTGATTGGTGGTACCTGGTCTATTCCACGTTCAGCGAGCGTTTTGTCACCCATTACCGTATGGCCCGGTCACTGAAAGGACCGTGGCTGGCACCCGCAAACGACACGTTCGATGGACGAGCCTACTATGCGGCAAAAACTGCCGGCGACGGGCAGGACCGTTTTGCCTTTGGCTGGCTGGCCACCCGCAGCGAAGGGAAAGACGATGGAAGCTGGAACTGGGGCGGCAACCTTGTGGTGCACCAGATTGAACAGCAGAAGGACGGGACACTCACGGTTCGAATCCCTGTTACCGTGCTCGATGCATTTAAAACACCGGTTTCGTGCGAGCCGCGAGCTGTACTCGGCAACTGGAATATCGAAGAGCACAGGGTGACGGCCCATTCGGTCGGACGTCTGTCCATCCTGAAATGTGGGCACCTGCCGGAAACATGTCTGGTGGAGGCCGAAATGACTTTTTCGCAGAACACCGCCGGCCTCGGCCTTCTGTTACGGGCAGATGAAGACCTCGATCGCTATTACGCTGTGCGACTCGAACCAGCCAACCAGCGCATTGTATTTGACCGGTGGCCGAGGCCGGGTGACCAACCGTTTATGATCGAGCGTCCCCTGCATCTGACCGCGGAACAGCCTGTGCGTCTGCAGATCATTATTGATGAGACCTGCGTTGTGGTTTATGCTGATGGGAAGGTTGCCCTCTCCTGTCGGATGTATCAACATCAGGCAGGAGAGCTGTGTCTTTTCGTCTCTGAGGGTGAGGTAAGTTTCCGGGATGTGGCTATCAAGGCAAAGGACTTACAATAGCCTTTTTGTTAGCCAGTTAAAACCAAACTGTACCGCAAAGAAAGTAAATGACAGCGATCTAATGCTCCCCTGCCTGCTGATCTCCTGGCAGCATAGAACCGGAGCGAATCGCCATGCGGATGAACTCAAAGGTAATGGGTCTGGGCATTTAATGGAAAAGAGAGGAGGACTCAATGCGGATCGAGCACATTGCTCTGAACGTGAAGGATCCCGATGGTATGGCCAAATGGTACTGTGAGCATCTCGGCATGAAGGTGGCCTACAAGCCGGATGATGCGTATTTCATAGCCGACGAGACAGGGAACGTGGTACTCGAGATTTACAACGATCCCCCAGACGAGGTGCCTGATTACGCCAGTATGAATCCGTTATTGCTCCACATAGCATTTTACTCGGAGAATCTGGCAGAGGATTACAGGAGGCTCATATCTGCAGGAGCGAAGGCCGAGGGCGTGGCTCCATCGGATAGCGATATCAACGGTGTTTTCATGCTCAGAGATCCCTGGGGGCTAACAATTCAGTTGGCGAAGCGTGAGGTTTTCTTTTTGCCATAACAGCCAGCCTCTACATTACTGAGAAAAAAACTCTACGGCGAGTTCACTTATGAAATCGAACTTGAGAAAGGCTTCAGAGTCAAAGCAGTTTCTCCTGCCAGAAGCTGACTGGATTTTCGGTGACAGCAATGATCCCCTATCAGTTTGGGTGAAGCAACAGGTCGCCACCCTTGTGGAAAAACTGTGTGGCGTAGGGCCAGGGCAGCCGACGAGCCTTGTTTCTGGTCTTACCATCGTTGTCGGAACAGCGGGGAATAATCGACTTATCGCCCATGCAAACGAACGAGGATTGATCGCGATATCTCGGCTTGGCCGAGATGACTACATCATCAAACGAACGACGATGGACGGAAAGCCGTTGCTGATAATCACCGGCGACAACGAAAGAGCTGCAATGTACGGGGTGTTCGCCTTTTTTGAAAAACTGGGCTGCAGGTTTCTTATTAGCGGAGATGTGTTACCAGAGATGAATCCAAAGATGCCGATCCCTGCTCTGAACTTGCTCGCACATACGGACAACAGTTGGCGAGGTCTGCTTTGGGGAGGCTTCTGTTTTCCGACAAACTCCATAATGTCGATCGTCGACTACGAACACCTCTTCGATCAAATGGCCAAGATGCGGCTGAATAGAATGGTTTACTTCCATTTTGAAAATGAGCCCTTCATTGACTATTCGTACAAGGGCGAGCGCAAATTGGTCGGTGATATCTCCAATCCGGATTCGGGATACATTTCCTACGGGCGGAATTTTGCAGGATCGTACCTTGTTAAAGATATCCCGGTTGGGCGGGAGAAATTTGAGCGAAGACGGATTGCCCCTCTGGAATTCCAGGATGTGCAATCTTCGGACGAAGCGCTCGACATGGGTAAGATCTTCATTTCACGTTTGATCGACCTGGCAAAGCTTCGTGGCATCACAAGCTGGATCACTTTTCAACCTGCCTTCGTGTCAATGAACATGACCAAGTATACCCGGCGCATGCCCAGGATGCATCTACACTGGTCCACCCACGTAAGCTGCACTGACCCTGTGGCCGATGAAATCAACAGAAACAGGGTTAAGAGCATTATGGAATCCTACCCGAATGCAGAAGGATATTTCATCGGCATCCCCGAAGGATTCTTCAACGATCCCTACCCGGAAAGCCAGAAACTCGTCGAGAGGGAATGGGGCAATTATAAGGAAGCTTTAGCCTTACAGAAAAAGTATTGGGGCAAGTTTTGGCCCAGCGAGAAGCTGCAAAAAGATCATATCCGCGCAGACATCGGGTTCGTGGAGATAGCGAAGAAAACCATAGATAGCGCCAAGGAGATAAATCCGGGCGTCAGACTTGGCATCACGACGATATGCAAAGCCTACCTCCTGACTTATCTCGACAAGACCCTCCCCAAGGATATGCCCTTTATCGACATTGAATCCGGATCGTTATGGACGCTGGACGGCGCTCCGCTCCATCTCTTCAAAGATATGAAGGGTCGGGAGTGCGCTATAATCCCCCGTGCTGTTGACGATGGATCACTGGCGGGTCTGCAGTTCAACCTGAACCTGTATGAGAAGGATCGATTCTGCAAATCCACCAGAGAAAACGGTACCTCAGGTCTCATCATCCAAACCACGCATGTCAGGGGAAACGAACACAATCTGAAATTTCTGGCTGAGGGACTGTGGAACGATGAATTGAAACCGGACGAATTTTATCAGGATTATGCAGAGGCCCTATTTGGACCTACGGTGGCTTCCACTGTAGTTGAAGCATACAAGATCCTGGAGAAGAACGAGGAATTTCTCGGTGGGCGAGGGCAGGGAAACATGCCATGGAATATGGTCCCTCTGCAAATAAGTATCCTCAGAGGCTTCAAAGGCTTCAGCATGCCCTTCTACAAGGCCGCCATTGGCAGATCCCAGTTGGATGCGTGCAGGGAGAAATCCGCCAAATGGCGAAAATCTCTGGAATATCTTTCTTCGGCCCAGGGACTGTTCGAACAAGCGCTCCCCCAATGTAAGGAAACGGGCAAGGACGAATTGCAGTATCTCATCGACAAAACCGAAGCCTATGCCCTCCACTTAAATACACTCATCCTGATTACAAAAGCTTATGAACAATATGTGCGGGCTTTTGATATGCTTGACAACGGGTTGGATACGTTCAAGCCTTTGCTTAGCAATAGTTTTGCTTTGGCACAGCGCGCAGAAGAAGAGGCCATACGCTCGGCTGAACGTTTCGCGGACTGCGTCAGACATACCACGGACCTTGGGGTCCTGTGGGGCATTAATAAGAGTATGGTTGTGGGTACCCGGGTGCTCAGGCAATCTCTGAGCAATATCGTTGCGTTTTACGATGGCCGTGAATATTGGGGAAAGGTGGATTGGGACCTTCTGTTCGGTGAATGCCCGTTCCCTACCTATGATCTGGAATATCCCGCTCCCAAGGTTGACAATACCGATAATCATGAACCTGGTTGATTCGAAAACACGGAGGCCCCGAAATGCTACCACGTGTTATCCTGCACAATGTGGTGAGCGTTGATGGAAGGATAGATTGGTTCACGCCGGACATCGGACAGTTCTATGAGCTGGCTGCCCGATGGAAAGAGGACGCCACCCTTGCAGGAAGCGAAACGTTATTGAACATCTATCCGGAAGAAGAAGTTTCCGAAGAAAGCGAAGAAGCGTTTGAACCATCGGAGAAGGACCCCGCCGATCCGAGGCCACTGCTCGTCGTTCCGGACAGCCGAGGACGGTTACGCAACTGGCATCTGCTGCGCAAGGAACCGTATTGGCGGGACATGGTGGCTTTATGTTCGCATTCCACCCCAAGGAGCTATCTGAATTATCTGAAGGAGGAGCATTTAGATTGCATTATTGCGGGTGATGACCACGTAGATTTGCGAGTGGCGCTGGAAGAGCTCAATACTCGTTACGGGGTCAAATTGGTTCGTGTCGACAGCGGAGGGACGCTCAATGGTGCGCTCCTCCGTGCCGGCCTGGTGGATGAGGTCAGTGTGCTCATCAATCCCAGCATGGTCGGAGGTACGACACCGCGCTCCATCTTCAGAGCCCCCGACCTGACCTCGCCCGAAGATGTCATCAAGCTCGATTTGACTCACATTGAGAAGTTGAAAGGCGATGTCGTCTGGCTGCGGTACGAGGTGGTTAAGTAAACCCTTAATGAGGAACTTGTGCAATAAAGACTTGACATTCCCGAAAAATTGTCTTACATTGTAAGACATGAAAACAGCAACCCTGACAATTCGATTGGATAAGGATCTTGATGACCTGCTGGCTAAAGCCAGCCGGCGATCTGGGAAAAATAGAAGCGAAATCGCCCGCGAGGCCCTGCGGCGGCAACTTCGGCTCGAACAATTCGAGGAATTGAGAAAAAGGGCTATGCCATTCGCTGAGGCCCGTGGGTTGTTGACTGATGAAGATATTTTCTCCCAGATATCATGAAGATCTTTCTCGACACAAACGTTTTGGTGAGCGCAATAGCCACAAGGGGCCTTTGTGCCGATGTGTTGAGAGAAGTTCTCGTTTCGCACCAGCTCATTATTTCGGCTCCTCTGTTGACAGAGATAGAAAGCACACTCCGCGAAAAACTTGGTTTGCCTCACGTTGTCATTTCCGAATTCATCGAAATACTTCAACAGGACGCATATTTTTCAATCCCATCCGCTTCATCTGATATTGATATACGGGACAAGTATGATTTACCAATTCTATCATCTGCATTGAACGGTAGCGCAGATCTTTTCGTTACCGGGGATAAAGAGCTACTTGAACTGCATAAGGTTGGAAACATGAAAATCGTGTCACCCAGAATGTTTTGGGAGATAGTGAAAGAAAGGAAACGACCATGACTCCTAAAGATCGTGTACGGGCTGTTCTGGAAGGTCGTGTCCCCGATAGAGTGCCGCTGCACCATATATCCATATCAAGCCGGGTCGCATCCAGGGTACTGGGACGTGATGCTTGTGTCGGTGGCGCCATCAACCAGTGGCGTGAAGCGGTCGCGCTATGGAACGGTCCCGATGCCCACACCGAATTCGTGGAGCGTACCCATCAAGATGCCATAGACATAGCTGTTGCCCTCGATCACGACCTGGTCCGTCCGAGTTACTGGCGGGATTCAAGGAAACCTGCAGCCCGCATAGACGAATATACATTTCGCTATGAATCCGAAGACGAGAGAAATTGGGAGGTAAAACGCTTAGACCCGGTTACTGAGCTCTACAACGCAATCGATCAGTCCCCGCAACCGAAACTTCAGCTCGAAGATCTGGAAGAACTGGTTGACAAGATGGAAATGGAGGCAGAGGGATACACTCCCACAGAAGACAGCTTTTCTGATGTGCGATATGCGCTTGATAAAGTGGGCAATGAGCGGGAGGTGCGTGCGCCCGGCGTGGGATTATCGATTCCTATCGGGAATGAGACCTGGTTAGAGGCCACCATCCTGCGCCCGGATCTGGTAGGCCGTTATCTTGACGTGCGGGTCACACGTTCGATGAAGGACATCGAGGTGCTCTCCCGAATGGGAGCGATTATGCTTTTCGGCGGCGGCGATTTCGCCTCAGATCCCGGTCCGATATACTCGCCACAAATATTCCACGAGATGATGCTTCCGCGGCTAAAGAGAATTTCCGACGCGTGTCATCGACTGGGCGTGTATCATTTCTTCGGAACCGATGGGAACGTCTGGCCGGTCGCCGAAGATCTCTACGGGAATTCAGGGATTGACGGGCATTACGAACTCGACCGCAGGGCAAGTATGGATATTCTGAAGGTCCACGAGCGTTATCCCCACATCACAATGATTGGTAACATCTCGAGTTTCACGCTTCACACCGGAAGTCCAAAGGACGTAGAATCCGAGACACGAGCCTGCATAGAAGAGGCAAGGCGAACGAACAAAGTGATCGCCGGCTGTTCCAACATAATCATATCTGAAACCCCAGACGAAAATGTAGACGCAATGCTCGAAACTATTGCGAAATATAGGTGACACTCATAAAAATGTCTCGAAGTGCGGATAGCGATGTTGTTAATAGGCAAGAAACCTATATAAAGAGATCTCTAAGAAAGGTCACCGATAATTTATACTATCAATTTCTTACATACACCAGATGTTCGTAAAAACTGGCAAATTGGACGAGAGATACGGCAGGGATCTGAATTGGCTTTTCGAATTATGTGGCATTGGTGATTACGGAGTTACTATTCATGTAACTCAGCAAGACGCGGAGAAAGCCATTAAAGTCGCGGAAAGGTTTTTGCTTGCCGTAAAATCCTCAATTCAAGGTGAGACAAAGTAAATCAACATCGGCTATATAAGCAACCTTATGCTCCCCAGGAAGACTCAGGTAGCTGAGATTATGCAGAGTTACGTGGGTTTCATAAAATGCGACAAGGTAGAGTTAGAACTTGGATGTTATTGAAGATATCTTCTATCACAAGTAGCTTAACATTCCTTTTTCCCAACAGGCTATCTACCTAATACCTCCCAAACTCCTCAACCACCTCCACCATCGCCCGCAGGTTTTCCATCTTCGTGTCGGCGGGGACTTCGTCGCCGGTGACGAGCACGTAGCCTCCGCCTTCCATGCCCTCTCGCAGGCACCGCAGCGTTTCACGGCGGGCATCCTCGACGCTGCCACGGGAGAGTATCACACAGTCGAAATTGCCCATGACGCATATCCTGTCGCCGTATTTTGCCTTCGTCTCCGCCAGTGTTATGTCGCCCTCGTTGGGCTCGAATGTCTCAATGAAATCCACACCGGCATCGACGAGCATAGGCAACAGATCACGGATTTTACCAAGCGTGTACAGTCCGAGATATTTTCCAGGGGCATTTTTGACCAGTTCCGCTGCCCTCACCACATCCGGCAGAGTCCATTTCTCGAAACTCTTGGGTCCGACATTGGCACCTGTCGCCCAGCATATATCCAGCCACGCCACCTCCGCAGGCGACACCAAGAAAGCCTCGAGGTTCTTCTCCATCACCTTTCGCCCGACCTCCAACACCTCTTCCATAAGGTCCGGATAATCGTAAAGGTCGGTGAGCAGTTCCTGCATACCACGTGCATTGCCAACCATGGTAAACGAACAACCTAAACCGGCACTCGGCACACCGTCCTCTCCCATCAACTCAAATGCCTCGGTGATTTCACCCAATCGCGGTCCCTTTACATTGGCGAGCCACTGTTCCTTAAGCTGAATCCATGCACGCCAGTCCTCGGGCGACTTAACCGGATATTCAACAATCTTGCCCACTAAGGGATCTTCCGGGATCATACCCGAGATATGTTTGCCCTTCATCGTCCGTGTCGGGGTGCGGATGACGATCTCGCTGACAATCCTTCCATCCGGACGCTTTTCGATCACGCGCTCTTCCCCACCCCAACCTTCCGGCAGCTCGGATTCAACACCTACACCTGTCGGCCCGCGGAAATGGACGCTATCTATCATCTGATGGACTTCAAACACCGATTTCCAATCGCTCCGCCCAAGGACTTTGTGCGCAAACCGACAATGGATCAGCGGCGCTACCGGCACCATATCAGGAGTCTCACGGCGCACCGCCGCCAGAAAACGCTGCTTCTTCGTCATTCAAATATTCTCCTCGAATTGCAGATTGAAAAAATCTACAATCTCAAGTAATCTTCGAAACGCTTTCGTGGTTCCTCGATACTTGTTCCTCCCGGTTTAGTTCCTGCATCTCCCCAGACAAGGGTCAAAGCTCCCCTCTCCGCGAGCGGAGAGGGGACGGGGGTGAGGTTCCAGGAGCAAGCAACAAAAGTCTCTTAGAGATTACTAGAATCCACAACCTATTAGCAGTGTCTCTCCATTGTCTTTCTAAGCGCGTGAGCACGCTCGCGAAGTGCCTCCTGATCGCCGGAATGGTGCGTAAAGAACAGCAACGTACGCGTCGCGGCATCTTCCGCCTTCGGGCAGGAACCGAGAGTGTAATGCAGATACTCAGGCAGCGCCAGTCCAAATGGTGTTATCCGACTGCGCTCCGCTTCCTGAAATACATGTTCAAGATAGTTAATTTCCTGATAGTAACCCACTCCTGCTCCTTCTTCCTCAGAGCAGAGCCGATTTACTTCCACAGCAGTGAGCGAGGTCTCCTCAGGATTGAGCTGCACGGGGTATTGCCAGTGCTTCGGCTCGGTGTCGGGATACCTGTGTGCCAGAAGGATGCCAGGGCAATCGCGCAACTCCTTCTCTATGGTCTCCACCAAAATCTTCCGTGCCGCGTTAAACCGATCAATTTTCCCCAGTTGAGCAAGGGCAACTGCGCCTTGCAATTCGCTCATGCGGTGGTTGTGTCCGAAGGCGAAATGCCCGCGTGTGGGAATTCCGCCGACAGGCTCGGGTTCAGGTGGCTCCAGATCGTAGAGATACCAAGGCATTCCGGCATTGGAATAGAGTACCGCCCGCTTATAGATCTCAGTATCATCGGTGGCAATGAAGCCACCCTCGCCGGAAGTCATATGTTTGCTCTGCTGCAAGCTGAAGCATGCCACATCGCCGAGAGTGCCTGCTTTTCTACCTTTGTAATAGCAATCGTAGGACTGTGCACAGTCCTCGACGACCCTTAAGCCATGCTTGCGCGCAACTTGCAATATATCGTCCATCGGCGCAGGTTGGCCGAAGAGGTGTACTACCACGATGGCCTTCGTGCGCTCACTGATACATGCCTCGATGCCTTCCGGCGAGACAATGAGCGTGCGTGGATCGACATCGGCAAAGACAGGTATACAGCCCACAGCAAAGACGGGTAGAGAGACAAAGATTGGGGCAGTAGCGGGGCAGATGACCTCATCGCCGGGTTCGAGCCCAAGTCCTGCCACTGCCGCTTCATTTGCGGACGTGCCGGAGCTTACGGCATAAACGTAATGTCTGCCCAGATGTTTGCCCATCGCTTCTTCAAATCGCGCCACGAAATTGCCCTTGACGCCACGCCAAAGTTCACCGTTTTCGATCACTTCGCGCAGGTTTGCCAATTCCTCCTCGCCGAAACATGACAATGGCATGGGTTCGTTACCTCCTTCTATCACTGCATCAGTTGATCATTTCACAATTCACTTTATATTCCCTCTCCGGAACGCCCGAATATATCTCTTTCCTGTTGATTTGACAAGCATACAATTTTGACTCACAGCGAAAAGCGGAAAGGTCTTTTCTCACGAAGCTGAATCAACACAGCCAAGTTTGTTGACATGGTGAGCGATATTGGCTATAATTGATTGGTGAGATGAGATAGAATTGTAAGTTTAAAACGATACAGGAGAAGTCCATGACCAGTCGGTCAAGGTTCGAGAGGCCATCTTCGGTGCTAAGACTGAAGTCACTTATAGCAAAGACAAGGAGGATCTTCTGGATCAGCTTTATCATTGCAGTTGGTATCCATGGAATTTTGACTCAGGTTGGAAATACCAAAGGCGAAAATCCCATTGTAAAACCCCTCACCACAAAGTTCATAAAGAGAGAGCCTCGTCTCGCGAAACCACTCGAGCTCAGGAAACGCCCTGCGCCCAAACCACGTCCGATGCGCCGCAAGATGATCGCCGTAAAGGCCAAAGTCAGCCGCAGAGATTTCGTTTCATCCGCTCCCCCACTTAAGGTGCTGGACAGCTTAGCGAAGCCGAGGGGCGGTGTTGTAAGGACCGTTTCCTTTGAGCCTGTTTCGCTCGAAGGGTACTTTGGGCCGATGATAATAGAAGGAGATAAGGAACCCAGGCAGAAAATGGATATGAGGTTGGAGATGGTAGGCATCGATGCGCTCGATACTGGCAGATATCAAGCTATGGTGATACAGGATCTGAGGGATAAGAAAAAGATAAAGGGGTTTTTCCACCTGGTGACGGTTTATTCTGAGCATATGGCCATAGAGGAAGCCGGGCACCACTTTCCAGATATCCAGGGTGTGTTTAATCTCGTAAGGAAAATCAATAATTGGACTGATATAAAGGCTGATGTGAGAGAGAGCGTCCCCCTTTCGAGCCCGATCCTCCTGAAAATCCCCTGGATCTTTATAACAACCCATTATACGTTTAAACTTCACTCAAGCGAAGCTGAGAATCTCGGGAAATACCTCCTTTCCGGCGGTTTCGCCTTCGTGGAGGACTGCAACAACGCAATGGGATCACCCTCGGATATATGTCTCAGAAACATGGTGAAGGATGCGTTTGCGGCTCAGGGTCTCAAGAAAGGCAGGGACTGGAATTTTGAGACATTGACTGCGGAACACCCTATATTCCATTGCTTTTTCGATTTCGACTCGATTCCGAGGGGTTGCATAGGCATAGGTGGTCCCTACAAGCATCCTCACGCCCACAACGGTGTGGACGGTGTGACAATAGACGGACGTCTGGTGGTCTTCTACTCCAACAGGGACTATGGTTGTGACTGGAATGAATGGTGGAGCGGGGACCCTACAAACTCCTACAAGCTCGGGGTAAACTCGATCATATTTGCCCTGACCCAGGAAGGCACGATCACCCATCAGGCGATGCACTACGTCGAATAATTACTCCCAGAAAGATCGGAGGCGGCCTGTTGACATCGTGAATGATATTGCTTATACTTGAGAAGAGTTACGCGAGACAGGGTTTTTAATGGAACATTACAGGAGAAATCTATGAGCAGCAAGTCAAGGTTCGAGCGACCATCTTCAACATTACAATTGAAATCCCTTATAGTGAAAACGAGGAAGATTTTCTGGGTCAGTCTCATTATCGCGATCGGGGTTCACGGAATATTGACTCAGGTTGGGTTCACCAAAAGCGAGGGTTCCGTTATAAAGCCCCTCACCACAAAGTTCATAAAGAGGGAGCCGCGTCTGGCAAAGCCCCTCGAGCTCAAGAAGCGCCCTGCCCCCAAGCCACGTCCGATGCGCCGCAAGATGATCGCCGTAAAGGCCAAAGTCAGCCGCAGGGATTTCGTCTCATCCGCCCCTCCACTCAGGGTGTTGGACAGTCTGGCGAAACCGAGAGGTGGTATTGTTAGGACTGTATCTTTTGAACCTGCTCCGCTTGAGGGATATTTTGGGTCGATGCTAATAGAGGGAGACAAGGAGCCTGAGCAGAAAGTGGACATGAGGCTGGAGATGGTGGACATAGATGCGCTTGATACTGGCAAATACGATGCCATGGTGATACAGGATCCGAGGGACAAGAAAAAGATAAAAGGCTTTTTTCATCTGGTGGTTGTTTACTCTGAAAACATGGCCGTAGAGGAAGCGGGGCACCATTTTCCAGACATTCAGGGGGTATTCAACCTCGTAAAGAAAATCAACCAATGGAGCGGCATAGAGGCCGATGTGAGGGAGAGCATACCTCTCTCGAGTCCGAACGTCCTGAAAGTCCCCTGGATCTTCATAACAACCCATTTTCCGTTCAAGCTCCGTCCGGGTGAATCGGAGAACCTCGGGAAGTATATCCTTTCAGGTGGATTTGCATTTGTAGACGATTGTAACAACTCGATGGGATCACCCTCGGACATATGCCTCAGGAACATGGTGAAAGATGCGCTTGCGACTCAGGGGTTCGAGAAGGGAAAGGACTGGAATTTTGAAACGCTGTCCGCAGAACATCCTATTTTTCATTGTTTCTTTGACTTCAACTCGATCCCGAGGGGTTGTGTAGATATGGGCCAGCCCTACAAACACCCTCAGACCTACAGCGGTGTGGACGGCGTGGTAATAGACGGGCGCCTGGTGATCTTATATTCCAACAGGGATTATGGGTGTGACTGGAGCGAATGGTGGAGCGGGGACCCTACAAACTCCTACAAGTTTGGGGTAAACTCGATTATATTCGCCTTGACCCAGGAGGGCTCGATTACCCATCAGGCAATGCATTATGTAGAATAAGGCGATAGCCTCCTTTAATCAAACCAGTACGAATAGAGGCTGGCATTCCTCAGGCGCAAGCTCAAGCGCACTTCCCTCCCGGATAATTCCCAAAGCGGGCGTTCGAAAATAACCGTATGGTCAAGGCCATCCCGGCTTACCGGTTCGGATGCAGCGCAGCCCCCCAGCGGCCTTCCCAGATCATCCGCAACAACAGCGATGACATACCCGGTCGGCGAATCGACGTTTATATGCAGGTCACCTCCCGATAAAATGATCGGTTTGGTCAGGAGATAACCTTCCTGATCTCCGGCATCCAAGGAAACAAATCCATCCCGCCGGATCGTCGCCAGACCGAGCGCCGGTTTATGAGAGCGTTCGACTTTGGAAAATTTCCGTCCTCCATGTGCTCCCTGGACACCCCCGTAGTAGAGATATATCTGATCTCCCACCGTAAGAAAATTCTGGCTGATCCGCACCATACCATCCTCCCAACTTCCCACTGATCCGAGCGGCAGGAAGGTCTGGCGGTCGAGTGTGCGCTCCCAGTGGATGCCGTCACGGCTGGTTGCCAAGGAGGTGTCGATTGTGCCGTCGACTCCTTCGCGATAGACCCACATCATGCCCAGATAGATACCTTCGTAGATATTCGTGGGCATCCCGTATATCTGTGTACCCTCCTCATCAATCTCGTCGCATTCGAAGACCAGCTTTGGCTCGCTGAAGTGGACGCAGTCCTCGCTCTCGGCTCGCCCTGTCTTGCGGCCTCCCGCTCCGAAACGCCCGAAAACCACATATTTTCCGATGCGCGGATCCCACACCAGGGACTGGGTCGTGTCGCTCCCCATGGCGATGACAGGATTCCCCTCATAGTTCGTCCAGTGTACGCCATCCGGCGAATAGGAGAGCCACATCCCATCACCTTCACCTTCTCCCCAGAGCAGACGGCCATCGGCGCGCTTGACGATGACATTCTCCCCACCATGCTCCCAGTAGAAGCCCTTATAGCGCTTCCCAGGATCGGGATCGCGTTCATCGTAAAGCACCGCGATGCCCTCGCAATTGGTGCGGCCCAGATCGACGAGGTTGTTTTCGGTGGAGCCTTCGAAATCCAACTGGTTCAGGACAGGTTTTTCCCAGTGGATACCATCGCTGGAGACGGCATAGGCCAGCAGGGTGATATTTCCCAGGGCCTTTCGCCCACGGACCCGCGTCATTCCCTGAACGTAGGGTCCGGTAAGGTACCACATCTTGAAGAGTTTTTCCGACTCAATGTAAAGCACTGTCCCATAAAGCGAAGCGGTCGCCTCCCATGGATTCCCCGGCTTCAGAATCGGATTCTCCGGATGCTTTACCGGTTGATGCACCCGCCGATACAGCTGCTCCACACGGGTCACATCGTGCAGATCCAGAAACAGATAGCGATTTGACATTGCGAGTTCTCCTTTCTTTCACAAAATCTATCCGGATCGGCGATGACCACAAGCCAAACGCGCTCTTCGGTCTTACTCTATCTGAAAGAATAAGAAACCCTGATTACTGCCTCATCAGTTCCCGATTGAATCTTCAGAGGAGCTACGATGCGTACCTCCCTAAAGTAACACAGTGATTCTTCATCAGACTGACAGTAATAGATTATCATGTCTGCCTTGATAATTGCTTCCCCTTCCTGCACCTGGACGGGAATTTCCACCGGAAACTCGGGCGAATCGACCGTCAGGCTCCGGACACCACCCTGGAAATCTATATTATCGGAATCATCAGTGGAAATTATCACCTTCGATGGAGCGAGGGGGTTGAGTTTATAGCCTTCCGGAAACTCCGGATCAATGATTAGCTTAATGGCGCCCGGCTTCACTGTCTGTGGCGCGATCTCAATTATATTTGCAGGGGAAATCACTGGTTCCAGCTCAACATCCAATTTCGGTATATAATTGAATTCAAAAGTCGACACCTGCATCGTCTCCAGGTCAGCAACCCTTATTGCGTGGTTGTTCGTATCCGCAATATAGAGCCGACCGTGGGCGATCAAGATCCCCCCGGGCTCATCGAACAGCGGTTCCCTCCCATCGCGAAGTCCAGCTTCACCCGATCCGAAGAGGGTTTTGGCAGCTCTGGTCTCGGGATTGAGGAGTTTTATCTTGTTGTTATATGTATCTGCTACATACAGTCGTCCCTTGTGATATGACACCCCAAGGGGGTGTTGGAGCCGTACCTGGCTGCCGGAACCATCCCAGTCACCGAACTCGAAGAGAGCCAATCCGACGATAGTCTCCACCCTGTCCCCTGGTGGGAGCTCGGCGGACCGGATGGAGCTTGTTTCACTGTCGGCAAAGTACAACTTTCGACCATCGGTCGTAATTCCGCTCGGCTGGGCGAGTGCTGCCTGCTCAAGACGCCCATCGATTCTCCCTTCCCGCCCACTCCCTGCATAGGGTTCTACCTCTTCCGTCATGAGGTCCATGACCCACAACTGGTGGGGTCCGGCCATAGCAATGTAAAGACTTTTCCCGACAAGCGCCAGGTCCCACGGTGAGTTAAGTCGGGCGTCCGTCCCGACTCCCCCATTTTCCCTGAAACGTGACTGCTCTCCCGTTCCGGCGAGTGTTGTGACACCCCCAGAACTAAGATCAACCTGCCGGATGGCGTGGTTCTCGGTATCCGCGACATAGAGCTTATCTCCATCGAGCGCCATACCCTGTGGATGGTCAAAGGCAGCATTTTCAAAATCCCCGTCTGCCAGACCCATCTCGCCGCTGCCGACAACCTCGGTGACACTTCCATCTTTCAGAGATGCAACGACGATACGGTTGTGGTTGGAATCCGCAACGAAGAGCTTGTCGGAGGCTTCGTCGGCGAGGACCTTTCCGGGAAACATCAGGAAGCTTTCCTGTAACCGATCGCGCTCCAAATCGAAACGAAGCGGTCCCCTGTCGATCAAGCCCTGGGAATCAAACTCAGCTATTACTTTCGAAATAACCTCATCAAGCGCTTCATAGACACCTTCACCCGAGACGTAACCCACAATCTTGCCTATCGGGTTTATAAGAAAGAGCGTAGGCCATGCCTTCACCGCATAGGAATCCCATACGACCATATCGTGGTCATTTACCACCGGATGCTCTATCTCATAACGAAGGATCGCCTGCCGGATATTTTCCGTCTCCTGCTCCGCAGTGAATTTCGCAGAATGGACCCCAATGACGACCAGTTCTTTTTCGTATTTTCTCTCAAGCTTTTTGAGGTCGAGAATCACATGCATGCAGTTTATGCAGCAGTATGTCCAAAAATCCAGAAGGACCACCTTGCCCCGCAATTGGCGGATCGACAGAGGCCCATTCGCGTTCAGCCATTCCATCTCCGAAGGAAATTCTGGCGCATTAGCTCTCCCTGAGTATTCAAGCATGGGCATTTCCTCCTTCCCATGAGACGGAGTCTTAAGGGAAGTATCAGTCAAAAAAGAGACAACCAAACTCACCAATAAAAGGACAGCTATCGGGAGTTTACTCAAAACTTATCACCCTCTCCTACTCATCCAGTTGAATATGAGACTATTTCTTGTATTCATAAGAAATAGCCACAATTGGATCTCATCTTATAGGCTCTCAGCGATCAGTTATCGGCAGTCAGCCCAAAAAGCTGAACGCTAACTGCTGACGGCTGAAAGCTTACTTTGTATCAGATTATTACTTTCAAATGAGAAAGGTATCTGAATAGATTTATCCCGAAACCCGAGTAAACTACTTATCAGTATATCAAATTACGGAAATTTCTGACCGTGTGAAAAGAGACAAAATTGACGTGGTGTGCACTCTGGGCCCTATGGTCTCCAGAGCGGCTCAGGATATGGAGATCATCGCCGTCGATCGCCATGCTCGCATAATGACGGGACTGCTTGAACGATGGACCGATAGCCACGATTCCGGCGAAGCACCAGTCTATGCAGTTCCTGGAGAAATGCAGTTGCAGGCGATGCCGCTCGTTATTGGGCAAATCAAAGCGCTCTTCGGATAGCCTCTCCGCACGGGTCATGCTGTCGGTCGCCTGGGTATTGAGGAGCCAATAGAGCTTTGTTACCTCATCGTATAGGATATGGAACTTCATCTGCCCCCCCGGACAGGGCACAAAAACGGCCTTCCTGCCGGATGGAACGGTTTCGAGCATAGTTGTCATCGCCCCATCATCGTTCTCCACAACCTTAGCTATGGCGGCGAGGCCGGTGCCCCCGGTATGGGCACGCATCCAGAGGTGGAAGGTCCTACCCTCCGGATCGAACCAGTAGTGATCTGGATCCACGAACTGCACGACATTGGTCTCCAGCCAGCCGATAGGTGCACACTCCCGATCTCTGGAGATCATGACCCCCTTGTTTGGGGGTGTCTCATAAAAGGGCACACCGAAATAGTCGAGGGCATCCGTCGGAACGGCGTCGCGGAAGACAAGTTCTGAAGCGAAGGCCCAGCTCTTGAGCTTCGTCAGGTCATCGTCGACCTTTGCCCGCATAAGCACAGGCGCCATAGCACTAACCGGCCAGGCCTTCACATCGGAATAGACAATCCTCTCCATCACCAGATAGACGCAGCCGTTGGCGTAGTGGACGTTGCAGGGTGCCTGATGCCAGTACTCGCCCTCGGTGAACTTCACTGGCTCGGCCCATGTCTCCCCTTCATCATCAGAGCGGATTATCATAAGATCATCTGCATGGCCGAGGACGTAGAGTGATTTACCGGCCACAAACGGTCTGGCATGCAGGAAAGGGAAATCGATCCGGTGAATCCACGTTTTACCACGGTCGTCCGAGGTGAAAACCTTGCCCTGCGAAGGAAAGTTGAAGTCCCCGCGCGGTGCCTTGGGTCCCGGGAGCTCCCGTACTCCGCGGCCGTGCAGGTCTAACGTAGCAGCCAACCGGCCGCTTGCACAGATCTCGAGGCCAGGGCTGCCGGAGTAAACGTTCTGGGGATCGGGAGAATCGTAAACCTTAACGAAATCATCAGCCAGAGGCTGGATCTTTGCCATTGCTACTCCTTTCTTCGATTGTGAATTCTCTTGGTAGAACTATCGTTACTACTTCGTAAAATTCCCGTATCTCAAACAGGTCTCGTTATATGCCACAAAGTTCTCTATCGGGATTTCGGGACTCAGGGAGTGCGTCCCTATGATAACGCCGCCATCTCGGCCGAGGTCTATTATCTCACGTGCCTCCCTCTGAATCTTCTCTATAGGTCCGTTGATAAGGGTTTCCGTATTGCACATTCCGCCGACCAGGACCAATTTCGGGTAGTTCTCACGGATCGTAACGGGGTTCATCCCGGCCCTTCTCTCCAGTGGGTTAATGCCATCGATGCCGGCATCTACGAGCATATCCAGTATAAGACGGATATCGCCATCCGAATGCAGGAATACGTATTTTGCGCCAGCCTGTCTATATGCCCCGATCATACGGCGATATGCGGGAAGGAATATCTTTTCGAAAGATTTGGGACTGAACATAGGGCCGTCGTTGTAGGCCATATCATCATAGATCCAGATGCCGGTCTCCTGCAGTGACCATCTGCTCAGCTCCTGCACGCCCACAGCAGTCAGGTGATCGCCCACCTTATCGGCGATGGCTTTAGCCAGTTCGGGATCTCCAGCGATGTCCATCAGAAATTGCACCTTACCCCGAACCAATGTTGAGCGCAGGTAGGGACCTCCCGTCTTACCGAAGATGCAATGCTTCTGCTTCGTGTTCTGCAGTAACTTATCGAGTTCAGAGCGATCGCGTTTTCCCCACATGTAGCGGACATCGAGATCCGTGGGATCAAAGTGGACGGAATCTATATCCGCACCTTCCGGTATCGGCACCTCAAGCACCTCGACGAAGTAGGCATCAGTTTTACGTCGTATAGTTCTTCCCCATCCATCAACCTCATAGATCCAGCCATTTTCCTCCTTAATATGGTGTGCCCTCGTGGGGAAAGTCGTCTCATCCCCCACCCAGATCTCTATATCGGTGAGCCCTTCAGGCGGTCCGAGTTTTTCCCGCCAGGAATCCGGGAACTCCCAGAATATGTCGAAACGGGGGATCCTGTCAGGAGGCTTGAACGCACACGCTGTAAGGACACGCTCTTGTGAGGTCATTTATCCACCCTTTTGCTTGTAAGTAATAATGAATAAAGTTCTTGGTTTTTTTCTGAGTATTATAGCTTGAAAAGTTGCTCTTCGCAAAATTCTGCTCTCTGATGGGAATTGATAAAGCCGATTTAGTATTTTTTGATTAGAATTATTCATAATTACTTCTATACTTCCGCAGATTTTGGTTGACATAGAGCAAGGAAGAAGGTATCAAGTCCT
>CAZTBA010000040.1:0-22763 GCA_964611725.1 uncultured bacterium | reverse complement strand
GGATCATCGACAGGTCCGGTCTTGCCTGGAACTCATACGAGAGACTCGGATGGGTTAGCTTCGATACGACAGAGTGCGAGAGCTGCGATAAGAGAAAGATGTCAGTATCAAGCCCAGAGGATGAAGATCCTGAACCTATCTGTCTGGATCCTGAGTGCTGTAAAAGGAAAAAGACAGCTCACACCCGCCAGGTGAATAAGGAGAGGCGTGAGAAGAGACTTGCGGATATTTCGGAGAGTACTGAGAAAGCTCTTGAGGAGATCAGACAGGATAACGAAACGTTAACGGACCGGGATCCCAGTCAGATGCACGCCACTATGTCTGTCCCTGATGACTATGTCCGTGTCCGAACTGAAGACCTGGTAGAGATCCTTGCAGCCTGTATCACTGATTATGACAACTACAGTCACAGGTGTGGTTGGGATTATGACGACAGTCTCAAGAGCCGTGTAGCGGACGCATTTGGCGATGAGAGGATCAAAGATGAAAACAGCAATAATATCCGCACTGTGCTCATGGAGAGTCCTGCTAAGCTCATCGAAGTATTTAAGTTCGTGGCGCTGGAGATAAGGAAAAAGCCGGAAGATCCGGAGGAAGTCACTGAAGAAGAATCGGAAGAATAGAGTGACACAGCCTGCTCCGGGTGTTCGTTATTCATTTCCTCCTCCTGACCGGGGCAGGCTATAAAGGGAGACTGGATCAGTCCTTTTTCATCTACCCATAGGATGATATGAATATGAACAGGATTGCTTGTAGCCAAGACACAACCTCTGAATCTCTTTTAACAATTGATGATTTGTGTGGGATCTTGCGTCTTAAGAAGAGCTATATCTATAGACTGACATTCCAAAGGAAAATCCCCTTCTTGAAGATCGGGAGGCATCTGAGATTCAGAATGTCCGATATAGAGGGTTGGTTAGAGGAGTTGAACGAGCCGGCTGACGATTCTCTTCAGTAGGCAGAAATCTCTTGACGGGATACTCCGGACGCTTTAATTTACGTTTGTGTCTGGAGCCCATCGAAAGGGAAGGAGGTATGACCGATGGGTGTCTACAAGAAGGATGATAACTGGTACATCGACTATTACCACAATGGCCAGAGAAAGCGTAGGAAGATCGGCCCTTCAAAACAGCTTGCTGAGCTTGCTTTAAAGGATGTGCAGCTCAAAATTGCCAGGGGTGAGATCCTTGGTGTGAGTGAGACCAAGAAAATCTTATTCGAGGATTACGCAAA
The DNA here is from genome assembly GCA_964611725.1 of uncultured bacterium. Taxonomy (GTDB): domain Bacteria; phylum Latescibacterota; class CAZTBA01; order CAZTBA01; family CAZTBA01; genus CAZTBA01. Next base: position 21,530 of record CAZTBA010000040.1, on the reverse strand, counting down.
GGAATATCTCGAGTATTCTAAGACCAACAAATCCGGGCGTAGTTATGAAAGGGATATAATCAGCGTAAATGTCCATCTGGTTCCTTATTTTAAGGGGAAGCATCTATTCGATATTACAAGCAGGATGATAGAAAGCTACAAAGAAAAGAGGGTGATTCGGGTCAAAGAAGGAACTGTAAATATGGAATTATTTGCCATCAAAAAGATGCTGAGAAAAGCTGTTGACTGGGGTTACTTAAGGTCAAATCCTGCTTCTGGAGTTAGAGGGCTCAAGGAAAGTCCGCTTCCCCCCAAATACCTCAGTAGGGAAGAAACCAGAAGGCTTCTGGATAATTGCAGCGGCTATATCCATGCCATGGTAGCTACAGCTCTTCAAACTGGTATGAGGAAATCAGAGATATTCAACCTTCAGTGGTCTGATGTAGACTTCAGGAACAGGATAATCACTGTCAATAACAAGGAGGACTGGCATCCCAAGAACTACGAGCCAAGAGCCATACCGATGAGTAATTTCCTGTACGGTATCTTGAGCGGACTACCCCACCACATCTCAAGCAACTATGTATTCTGCAAACCTGATGGGAATAGATTTCACAGAATATGGTGGAGCTTCGAGAAAGCTTTGAGGAAAGCCGGATTACCTCACATTCGCTTTCACGATCTCCGTCACACTTTTGCATCCCACCTTGTAATGGCAGGAGTGGATCTGGCAACGGTGCAGAAGCTTTTAGGCCATAGGGACATTAAAACCACTATGAGGTATGCCCATCTTGCGCCTGATCATTTGCGGTCTTCAATCGAGAAAATAGACCCCGATGGACACTATATGGACACCAGGGCCGAGAGCGGAGAAAAAGGGCCTTCTGCGCATTTTGGATAAATGATTAGAAAACAATAATATCCAAGGCAAGACACCAGCCCTCAGAAGAGTAGGGTCACTGTATTTTTAGTTCAGGGATCTATAAGAAACCTGAGCATTTGGCAGAAAGGAGATAGTAGAATGGCTGAATTTATCAATCCGTTCAGCGGCGTGGTTCCTCGTAAATTGACGGCGCGCGAACTGACCAGGGCTATCCGCATGACACTCTCGGCGGAGGAAGAAGCGGTTCACCTCTACGAAGCTTTGGCTGACGCTACCGATAATAAGCTGGCGAAGGCAGTATTGCAGGATATAGCCAACGAGGAGCGCGTGCACGCAGGCGAGTTCCAGCGTTTGCTCAATATATTGCTGCCGGATGAGGAGAAACTTCTGGCGGATGGCGCTGCGGAGGTGAGCGAAATCGCCGAGGAGATCGAAAGGGGCGAATCCCCGGAATCCGAAAGTAAATCGATCCCTACAGTGGGGGATATGAAAGAATAATATCTCGCGCTTCGAACAGGTAATACCATATGGATTAGATAGGCTTGGACTTTGAGATGTCTTTAGGAAATGCATGTTTGGTGGTAGGAGGTAGAATCGATGTCTGAAAAGTTTCTACATCGTGGAGATGCTCCGTTTGATGAAAAGGTATGGGAGAAAATTGATGAGACGGTCACGGCTGCTGCCAGGGGCCAGTTGAGCGCTCGTCGATTGCTGCATGTGGATGGCCCTTATGGACTCGGTCTCAAAGCCATACAGGGCCCGGATGCGGCGGTTGAGGAGACAACCTCAGAAAGTGTGAGCATGATGGCAAGCCCTTCCATGCCCGTCGCGTTGATTCAGAGCACATTCAGTCTGTCGGCACGCGACATCGCAGCATTTGAGGCGACTGGACTGTCCTTTGATCTGAAAGTGGCTGCAGCAGCGGCGATCGCCTGTGCACGACAGGAGGACGCTCTCATATTGCATGGCTCCAAAGCGTTGGGGGTTGAGGGTTTGCTCACGGCCAAGGGAACACAGTCCCTGAAACTGAAGCCCTGGACTGAGGTCGGTGCGGCCGTTGATGATATCATCAAGGCTATCACCAAGTTGGACGATGCCGGGCTCCACGGTCCCTATACTCTGGCGCTTGCTCCGTCCCTTTACAACCTGCTATTCAGGCGCTATCCCCAGGGCAATATGGCGGAGATGGAGCATCTAAGATCGGCAGTGACCGACGGCATAGTCAAAGCGCCAGCGATCAGCTCTGGCGCTGTGCTGCTGGCATCAGGGCGACAGTTCGCCTCGATCGTGCTTGGACAGGACCTGATGACAGGCTTCGTGGGGCCTTCGGGTGGAGAATATGAGTTTGTGATCTCTGAGAGCCTTACGCTTCGACTTGTGGAGCCTTCGGCGGTATGTGTGCTCAAATAGGATGGTAGACTCTATAGTCGCTGTCGACTTTTCAGGTGTTTATCTGTAGAGACGCCTCGATGAGGCGTCTCCAAAACAAGAAAAGGGAAAGATGTTTTCTAAAACTTGCCTAGACTTTATCAGGAGGTGAGTGCTTTCGCTTCTTTTATGCCAGGGAACGTTCGAAAATACATAGTCTGGTGCTCCGTTCTGTTCTTTGCCACACTTGTCGGTGAACAGGGGCTCTCGCAAGGAGTAAATACGATGACGCCACAGGAGAGAGAAGGTCTTGTGACCGTGAAAGGCAAACCTTTGACGCTGTTAGGGCCTGAAGTCAAGGTTGGTGATCCGGCCCCTGATTTCCGGGTGGTGAACGTTGAATTCCAGCCGGTCAAGTTCTCAAGTTTCAAAGGCAAAGCCAGTTTGATCAGCGTTGTACCGAGCCTCGATACGGGTGTCTGCGCTCTGCAGACAAAGCGTTTCAACGATGAGATATTGAACCTCCCGTCAGACGTCGCAGTGATGACGATCAGCATGGACCTGCCCTTCGCGCAGAAGCGGTTCTGTGAGACTGAGAAGGTCGATCGTGTCCTGGTGCTGTCGGATCATGTGTGGCGCGAGTTCGGACTGAATTACGGTGTCCTGATCAAGGATATGGGACTCCTTGCCCGATCTATCTTCGTTATAGGTAAAGACGGACGCATAGCCTATAAACAGATCATCCCGGAGTTGAGCGAGCATCCCGATTACGATGCGGCCATAGCTGCCATACGCAAAGCTGCCAAGTAATATCTCTCCTCCGTTATCCCTGCGAAGCGTGTTGGCCTTTCTTAACACAATATGAGGAGAACTCGAGAGTTGATCGGGTCAGTACAGAGGATGCTTGAGAAAGGTTTCGCGATGGGAGCCGTAGCCGGGTTGCTTATTGCAGGCTGTACGCTCAGGAGAGCTCCCGATATGCCGGAAAGAGCGGCAATGGTTTTAGCTGAGAGGGAAAGGGCGCTGGCAGAGATAGTGCTGCCGGTTGATCCGAGTTTTTTGGAACAACAAGCAGCGGAGGAATTGCGTGCATATCTGAGGCGCATTACGGGGGCTGACTTTCGCATAGTGTCGGAAGGGAGGGAGAAGGCTGAGGCCCGCGTCTTTGTAGGCCGTACGAAAAGGGCGCTCGCCGAGTTCGGCGAGCGGCTGGATGTCCTGGGGAAAGAGGGCTTCCTTCTCTCGAATGACGGCACCTCGATGGTCATCATCGGTGGCGGTGATTATGGAACACTCTATGGCGCCTACGAGCTGCTGGAGAAATACTGCGGCGTGCGGTGGTATGCTCCCGGAGATCTCGGTGAGATAGTTCCCCGGTGTGCCATGCTCTCGCTTCCGGGTTTCCGCGAAGAGCAGCGGCCGAGGTTCGAGATGCGCTGGGTTGGCAAAGATACAGCCTGGAACCTGCGAAACAAGATGAACCGCGTGATCGATCCCGATTATCCTCCCGCCTTTCGCGTCGTGCCCAGCATCTACCACTCGCAGTACTCGCTCCTTCCGGTGAAGGAGTATTTCCCCCAACATCCCGAATATTTCGCACTCATAGATGGGAAACGCTGCAACGATCGCAACGCAAAGCTCTGCTACTCGAATCCCGAGGTAGCACACACGGTAGCGGAGCGGATGGCGGAGCTGCTGCGCTCTGATCTCTCTATCAGCCTGATCTCCTTTTCCCCGTCCGACGGCCAGTTCTGGTGCGACTGCGAGGGGTGCCGCGCAATGGATGAACCGGATGTCGCAGCGGATCAGCGCTATTCACGGCGCTCACTCATCTTCTACAATAAACTGGCCGAACTGCTGGAACGTGAATTTCCCGATCAGCCTGTCCTTGTAGGGGCCTATAATGTCTATACTCAGCCGCCACTTGACCCGGACCTTCGAGCCCATCCCAATTTGCGGGTGATAGTCACGCACTATGACGAGTACTGCATGGCTCACCCCGTAGATGATCCGGATTGCCCACTCAATGCGAAGTTCCGTGCACTTCTGAGCGCCTGGCAGGATCGCGGCGTGGGCGGCGTCTACTTCTATGAATACTACCGCAAGGTGAACTGGCTCAATCTGCCCTGGCCCATCGTCCACTCGATCTCACGCGACATTCCCTATTTCGCTTCCATCGGCACCCGGGGCCTGTTCACTCAGTATTCGCTGGGAGATGTGTGGACGAACCTTCTTGACTACTACGTGGCAGCCAAGCTTCTTTGGGATCCAGATACAGATGTCAGGGCACTGCTTGAGGAATTTTACCGGCTTTTCTACGGTCCTGCCGCTGAGCCTATGCGCGCCTACTATGAAGCACTTGAGGACGCTATGGCCAATTGTGGGCGCCATTTCCCCGGCAATGCCCTCCGCAATGCAGGCTGTTTTCTTATTCCGGAACTGATGAAACGCCTTGGCGGGTATCTGCGTCAGGCGGAGGAACTCGCGACAGGCGATACTACCGGGATAGTTGAAGAACGTGTTGCTAAGGTGCGTACTTCTTACAACTATACCCACACTTTTATGGACTACATATGGACCCGCGATATGATCCCCGAAGCGCGTAACGAGGAGGAATTCAATCGCGCTATGGCGGATGCGGAAGGTAAATTCGGGCAACTCGTGGAATATCTCCAGCAGGAAGAAGAGAATTTAGAGGGGATTGTGACCATAAGGCATGTGAAGCGCCGTCTGAGGTATGAGGAAGAGGATTTTCGCCAGCACTTCTCGCCCGAGCGCACGGAGGCGCAAAGGTTGGGACTGGTGAACGAATGGTTCGTGATCGGTCCTTTCAGCAATGAGGACTGGAAGGGCCATAGTAATGTCTATGGACCTGAGCGTGAGATAAACCTCGAAGCAGGTTATGCCGGCAAGGGTGGCCGGCAGATAGGGTGGTGCCTGCTCCGCAATCAGCCGTGGGACGGCTATGTGGACCTGAGTCACTTTTTCGATGGGGAGGAATGGGCGGTGGCCTACGCCCTGTGCTGGGTCGAAACAACCAATCCCGTCCGCGCCCAGCTCCGCCTGGGCAGCAACGACTCTGTGATTGCCTGGATCGGGAGCTACAGGGCGCTTGATAGACAGGTGGCACGGGCAGCTAAAATGGATGAAGACGTTGTCGATGTGGAGTTGCCCGCCGGACGGACCCCCATCCTTCTAAAGATAGGACAATCGAGCCTCGATTGGGGATTTTACTTTCGTATTACTGATCACGATGGCCAACCGCTTCGCGATATCCGCTTCTCTACACAACCCTGATTCGATATGAGATTGCCCCGGCCAGAAGCCGGACTGGAAGGGCTATCTGGAATTATAGCCTGAAACAAACTCAGAATTCCTTGTCCAGTATCTCCCTCGTCTTACGGATCAAAGACGAGACCGTGAAGGGTTTCTGAAGGAATCCTGTTTTGGAGTCGACAAGCTCCTGACGGATTATGCTCTCGTCTGTGTAACCTGAAACATAAAACACCTTGATTTTAGGACGAGACCCCCTCACTGCCTCAGCAAGCTGCTGACCTCCTATCTTGGGCATAACAATATCTGTCAGAAGAAGATGGATATACCCATCATGTTCTCTCGCAATATTCAGGGCCTCAATTCCGTTTGAAGCCTCAAGGACAGTGTAGCCTTGATCTTCCAAAATCTTGCTCACAAACTCACGGACATTTGGCTCATCCTCAACAAGGAGGACTGTCTCGTCACCTCTTGGAAGATAGCCTTTCTCATCACGATCAATAGAAGAATCCGCGGTCTCTTCGATACATGGCAGATAGATCCTAAATATTGTCCCCTTACCTTCCTCACTGTCAACGGAAATATACCCCTCGCTCTGTTTCACTATACCGTAAACAGTGGCAAGACCAAGCCCTGTTCCTTTGTCAACTTCCTTGGTGGTGAAAAAAGGTTCGAAAAGGTGGGACTTAACCTCATCACTCATGCCAATTCCTGTATCACTTACCGAGATCATGACATAACACCTGGGCTCAATACTGTCGTGACTTGAGCTGTGAACCTCCTCAAGGTCGACATTGGCTGTCTCAATCGTTATCTTTCCGCCATCAGGCATGGCATCACGGGAGTTCACAATAAGGTTGATTAGGGCCTGTTCAATCTGCCCGGGGTCGGCCTTCACGGAGCCGAGATCCTTACTTGGAATTATTACAAGCTCTATATCCTCACCTATGAGGCGGCGGAGCATCTTATCCATATCGAGGGTGACAGAGTTGAGATCGATTACCTGAGGTTTAACTATCTGATGGCGGGAAAAAGCAAGGAGTTGTCGCGTGAGGTTTGCTGCCTTCTCTCCGGCTCTTTTAATTGTCTCGACGTAGTTATACAAGGGATTTTCCTTGTGAAGCTTTGCCCGTGCAAGTTCAGCATATCCGTTTATCACCGTTAGAAGGTTGTTGAAATCGTGTGCTACCCCTCCTGCAAGGCGGCCCACGGCTTCCATCTTCTGGGCGTGGAGAAGCTGTTCTCCCAACTGTTTGCGCTCGGTGATATCCAAGGCGGATGCCACACTCTTCTTTGTCCCCGGAATCATTGCAACCGTCAAAAAGACATCCTTAACATCACCCTGTTTGTTAATGACCTGGCATTCGTAGTTTTTCGGAGCAGAATCCGGGTCAATCCTCCGCAAACGATGGTATTCCTCCGTCATCTCCAGGCTGTCTTCCTTGACGAGCTCAGTCCAGCTTTTCTTACCTTCCGTTTCCTCCTTGGAATATCTGAAGAGTTTCTCAAATTCTGTGTTTACCATAGATATCGTTGTGTCTTCCTCAATTATTAACGTCGCAGCCGGGGTAGTTTCAAAGATGGTTCGGTATTTTTCCTCGCTCTTCTGGAGTGCCTCCTTTGCGTGCTTGTACTCGGTGATATCTTTGGACGTTATAATAGCTCCCTTTGGAAAGGGGGCTATCGTTATGAATAGAAATCTGTCATTATATCTTAGTTCAGGGAAACTTTTTGTCTCGCCTGATCCAATGCACTCCATCAATTCGGAAAACATATCGGTATCGTGTTTTCCGGCATAATCCTTATACATCAAGTCTCCGATATTGGGTAATCTATCGCCTGACTGCCTTTTTGCCATGTTGGATCTGATAACCCTTCCTTCGCGATCCACGACTACAGTTTCGATAGGGTTGTAATGGAACAATGCGAAATTGAATTCTTCGCTCTCCCGAAGCTCTTGTTCTGCTTTCTTACGCTCAGTTACATCTCGCCCAATCCCTTCCACTGCTACTGGCCTGCCATCTTCCTTGATCAAACGCGTGTTGACCTCCAGCCAGATCTCCTTCCCATATCTGGAATGGCACAGGAGCTCATAGGGTGCCGTTGGTTTCCCTGTATCTAACTTTCGTTTTGTATTTTCCCAGGCCAGAGGCAGATATTCCTGATCCACCAACTGGGCTATATTCGTCTTCAGGGCTTCCTCTAAGGAATATCCAAAGGTGCTCAGGGCAGCCCTGTTTGCTGAGGTTATGTTTCCTTCAAGATCGTGTGTATATATTATATCGTTGGCGTTTTCAAAAAGGTCCCGGTATCGCCTTTCGCTGTCACTTAATGTCTCCTCCGATCTCTGCTGCTCGGTGATATCGCGTATCACAGTGATAACTCTGGTAACCTTACCGTTCCCGAATACCGGGATCTTTCGTGTCTGCGTGATAAATTCCTTACCTCCGATTTGCGTACATTCTTCGGTGATGAGAAGCTGGCCTGTCTTGAATACCCTGTGATACTCCTCGTAAACTTCCTGTGGCAAAAAGGGAAAGACCTTGTGGATTGCCTTGCCAATTACATCCGTCTCCAGGCCCAGCTCTTCGTTCCACTTCATGAAAGATTTATTGAAAAGGATTATTCGCAAATTTCCATCGATCATATGAATCGCATCGCCCATGGAATCGATCATCATACGATATTGCGGTTCCGAGCTGCGCAGATCCTCCTGCGCCAGCTTGCGCTTTGCTTCAGATGTTTCCAATTCAGCAACCCGCTGGCGCAATTCCATCAGTTCACTTATCAGTTCCTTTTTTGTTTTGTTTTTTTCCTTCATTTTTTCCCCTCATGAAAATAGGTCTTTGCTGGAAATCCTAAAAATTTCACTGAATCTGGAAAATCAATATAAAAAATGGTAAGTATATGTCAAGTTTTCTTTTAGGGAATACGTTGGGACTTGACAATTGCCGCGATATATTATATATATAGCCTTAGCTGTAGTGTGTGATTTTTCTTCTAAAACCGCTGAAAACCCTCGATAGTATGAAAAGCCAAAATCACAATGATAGAGAGGATTTCACAATGCCGACAAAGGTTCTTCTGGATACAGACATCGGCTCCGATATTGATGACGCTGTCTGTCTGGCTTATCTACTGGCTCAGCCCGAGTGCGAATTGCTTGGCATTACAACGGTCACCGGTGAAGCGGACAAACGGGCGATGATGGCAAGCGTTCTGTGTAAGATTGCCGGCAAGCAGATCCCGATTTTTCCAGGGGTCGAGATCCCGCTTCTTGTTCCCCAGAAACAAAGCTGTGCTCCGCAGGCAGCGGCTGTGAAAAAGTGGGATCACGATGAGAAGTTCCCCAGAGGTGAGGCCGTTGAATTTCTAAGGCGGACTATACGCGAGAATCCAGGGGAAGTCATCCTTCTGACTATCGGCCCACTGACCAACGTGGGGCTTCTTTTCAGTGTCGACCGGGAAATACCATCCCTCTTAAAGGGTCTGGTGATGATGTGCGGGGTTTTTACCAATCGTATGCCGAGGGTTGGCCCCATCGAATGGAACGCCTGTTGTGATCCCCACGCGACAGCTATCGTATACGGAGCCGATGTCGCCATCCACCGTTCCGTCGGCCTGGATGTGACCCTCCGGGTGGTAATGGGCGCGGATCAGGTTAAGGAGAAATTCCAGTCGGACCTGCTCCGTCCCGTGCTCGACTTTGCCGAGATCTGGTTTCAGGAAGGGAACATTATCACATTTCATGATCCTTTAGCGGCAGCAACTATCTTTGATGACAGTATCTGCACCTTTAAGAAGGGTAATGTAGAAGTAGAGCTCCTGAGTGAAAGGGTAAAGGGGATGACATATTGGAAATCGGGTGTATCGGAAGCAAAACATCAGGTTGCCTTAGGAGTGGATGTCGAACGTTTCTTCGAACACTATTTTTCAGTTTTTGATTAATGTTTTTTCGGAAAATCTTAATTGTGTAATCGTCTGGTGTTGTATCCGAATTTAGTGAATTCGACAACAAAGCAAATATTAGGTTTGTACTATGAAGGTGACATTCCCTGTTAGAGTTAGGAGGTTCAATGGGAAAGGTAAATTCTAAGCGTAGGTCATATCTTGAGGAGAAATTTGGCAAGCGTGTATCCTTTAATGAAACTGAGCGAAAACTCTACGGTCACGATATCGCTGCCATGCCTGGACTCATCAAACCCCTTGTCGGTGACACAACTCCGGATGCTGTCGTCCAGCCCGAGACCGAGGAGGAACTGGTTGAACTGGTCCGCTGGGCAGCAGATAACGATTTAAAGCTCACACCGCGAGGCAAAGCATCCTCGGGCTACGGGGGAGTTTTGCCGATAAAGAACGGCATAGTAGTCGATTTCTACCACATGAACCGGGTGATCAGCGTTGACGCTGAGGCACAGACGGCCAGAGTGCAGGCCGGTGTTGTGTGGGAGAAGCTTGACCGGGAGCTTGGCAGACATGGGCTGACCTTGCGGCTTTACCCTACCAGTTACCCGTCATCCACAGTTGGGGGTTGGCTGGCTCAGGGAGGTGCCGGAATAGGCTCTTACGAGTCCGGATGGTTCCGGGACAATGTAGTGAGTGCCCGGGCGGTGTTGCCTGATGGGAGCGTCAGGGAGTTCAGCGGTGAGGATCTGGAGTTGATAGCTGATGCCGAAGGGACAACCGGACTGATCAGTGATGTGACCATTCGGGTTCAGCCTCTGGATGATATGGATGTGGTTGCCATCGGCTGTCCCGATGCCCATGATATGCAGGAGCTGGTGCAGTCGATGGTGGATGAGGGACTTCCCATCTGGTCACTGGTCTTCATCAACCCGCGGATGGCAGAGCTTAAGAACCTGTCTCCCCTGATGGAGCATTACGGCCATCCGGTTGAAGAGCGGGTGCTGTTGCCTGCATCCTACATCATCATCATTGCCTTTCGCAGCAAGGATCGCCAGGCAGTGATGGGTAGGCTCCCGAAGCTTCTCAGACCCTGTGAAGCTGAGATCCTGAGCGATCGCATCGCCCGGCACGAGTGGGAACACCGCTTTAAGCTGATGGTCGTCAAGCGACTGGGCCCCAGTCTGGTGCCAGCGGAAGTGGTGGTGCCCCTTTCCTCTCTGGGTGATGTGATGACAGAGATCGAGAGGAAGGTCGATCAGCCTGTTGTCAAAGAAGGTGTCGTCATACGTGAAGGCGCCGGTGGTAAGGCTGAGGCTGTGATACTGGGTTTCATCCCCAGCGATCAGCGCAAGTTCAGCTACAATCTGGTCTTCAGCCTGGTCTTGACCATCACGAAGATCGCTGAGAAGTATGGTGGCAGGCCCTATTCTACGGGACTCTACTTTGCGAAGAAAGCTAAGGAGGTTCTGGGAGAGGAACGGGCCGGACGATTGGCGAAGTTCAGAGCGCAAGTCGATCCCAGGGGCATGCTGAACCCCGGCAAGGTTATCGGAGGAGGTCCCGTCGGTGCAGCATTGAGCCTTGCCGGTGTCTTTGAGCCCCTCATCCGACCTTTTGGCAACTATGTCATCACTTCGATCGGCGAGAGACCTGAGAAACCTATACGCGACATTCCTGCGGATGTGGCCTGGTATGCCTATAGCTGCTCTCAGTGCGGCTACTGTATCGAGGAGTGCGACCAGTTCTACGGTAGAGGTTGGGAGAGTCAGACCCCGAGGGGGAAGTGGTACTGGCTCAGGGAATATATGGAAGGCAGGGAGAAATGGGATCAGTTCATGGTTGACTCCATCCTGGTGTGCACTACCTGTGAGCTGTGTAACCTGCGTTGCTCCGCTGCTCTTCCGATTGAGCCGTCGTGGATGAAGCTGCGAGGTCAGCTCATTGACGACAAAAAGATGATGACCTTTCCGCCGTTTGAGATGATGGCGGCAGCGCTTCAGAAGGAGGGTGACATCTGGGCCGGCTACCGCAAGGATCGCACTGCCTGGTTCCCGCAGGATCTCAAGGAGAAGCATGGACCGGGCCGCGGGGCGGAGAATGTCTACTTCGCCGGATGTACCGCCAGCTACGTTGAGCACGATATCGGCATGGCCAGTGTCCGTTTGCTTGATGCCGCCGGTGTGGACTTCACCTACCTGGGAGAAACGGAAAACTGTTGTGGGACCCCGATGCTGGTAGCGGGCAAGTGGGGTGTATTTGAGGAAACGATAAGGAAGAACATCCAGGCTGTCAAGGAGAGCGGCGCCGATACCGTCATCACGTCTTGCCCTGCCTGCGATATGATGTGGCGGCATGTCTACCCGGTTTGGGCGGAGAAACTGGGGATAGACTATGGTATCAAGGCGAAGCATTACAGTGAGGTAATAGCGGAGAAGATCCGATCGGGAGAGTTCAGTTTCCCGGAGAACGACCAGCAACCGGCCAAGGTGACCTGGCACGACTCCTGCCACATCGGCCGCGTATCGGGCGTATATGAACCGCCACGCGAAGTTATCCAGGCTATCCCGAATGTGGAGTTTGTGGAAATGAGCCACAACAGGGAGGAGGCACACTGCTGCGGGAGTGTCCTGACACTCATCAAAGAGCCGCCTGTAGCTGCCGATGTCGGGAGTATTCGTTTGGACGAGGCGCTGGAGGCGGGAGCGGAGAAGGTGCTGGCGCTCTGCCCCTGCTGTGAATTTCAACTCCGCGTCTCAGCCGACAAGAAGCAGATACCTGTAGAAGTGGTGGATCTCGCTCGCTTCGCGTCATCGGCATTGGGATATGAGTTTCCTGATCCCAACCCGGAAGTGCGGAGGCAGTGGGCTGTTTTCGAGGCCATGATAGACCTTATGACTCCGCAGGGTTTTGCGGATCTTATGGGCACGATGTGGCCGGAGCTGGTTGGTGCAATGCCCTTTAAGATGGGACCGATGATGCGGTTCATGGGTAAGATTCCGGGGGCGCTAAATCTCATGAAGCCCATGTTCCCCGTTCTGTTTCCGAAGCTGCTTCCCGGGATGATGCCCAAGGTACTGCCGGTCATGTTGGATCGCGTGGGTGAACGCATACCTATGCCTGACTATATGAAGGAGCAGATGCCGGATCTCATGCCGAAGGTTATGGATAACCTGATGCCACACATGATCGGTGACGTAGTTCCCTTAGTTACACAGCCTCTGATTGATTATTTGAGAGGAAAAGAGCCGGAGTCGGAACCGTCTGTTATGCAGGGTCAGTAAGTATCCGACCCGAGCGGCATGGAGCGGATGTGTTCGGCGAGTTCGGGGTGGACGAGTTCTGCGGTCACGGCGAACCTCCTCGTTCATGCCTTTGATCTGAACGCATTCAGATCAAACCCAATTGCTTCAGCCGCTCGATGTCTCCAAGGTAAAACCCCGCGCCGAGAAGCGTCCGCTGAAGCTCCCGTCTATCGAGATCACGCGGCCGAACGCCGTTCTTCGCCGCGAGCGCCGCCGCCGTCCCGGTCGCCTCGCCGAGGACCTTGATCGCCATGCGATTCCTCAGGAGCGTGTCGGGGATGCACGACGCACAGCGACCCGTCGCGAGCAGTCCGTCGATCCTCTTCGGCACCATCACCCGGTAGGGAACATCCGCCCATTCGCACTTTCCCTGATCGCACGTATGCTTTAGCGCGATCCATTGCCCGTAGAGATACGTGACGTCGTCGAAGCGGCGCGCTGCCTTGCAGTCGTCCATGGTCAGCGTGTACTCTCCTTCGATGCACGGCCCGCCGCGCGACCCGAGGAACGGCGCGATGTTGACCACGCACGAATTCTCGAACCCCGGCACGTAATGCTTCCAGAACCGCGCCATCTCGATAAGGTGCATCCTCACGCCGATCTCCAGCGCGGAGATGTGGTCGGCGTTCGACGCATCGATCGCCTCGACCCGTTCCGGCTGGAGCCGCCCGTGGCAGGAATTCGGTGTACCGCTCCTGCATGGCATCTGTGCTAACAGCGCGACGCGGGAACCGTCGAGATCGACGTGCGTGTAGCGCAGATTCAGGTCGCCGCGGTCGCTCGCCTTCCGCATGAACGGCAGAAACGCGCGGTACGCCCCGGCGTGTTTCTCGCCCAGCGTCGCGATGCCCCATTCGACATCCTCGTCGGAGACCTCGACGCCGCCCATCGCCAACTCGTACCGGTCCGAATCCACGCCACCGATGAGGAAGTAAATGCCCATGCCCGTCGGCGCATGACCGTCGATCTCGTGGTAGCTGTCCTTCGGATAGAGCACCGGCGCGCCCGCGCGTCGCGCCACGTCCGCCTCGCCGGTTGCGTCGATAACCACCCGTGCCGTCACGGCGCGTCGGCCCGACTTGTCCTCCACGAAAAGCCCGCACACGTTCGTTCCATCCATGATCGGATCGGCGATACGAGTTGAGAGCATGACGCGAACGCCGCTCTCTTCGAGCATCGTCTGCGCGACGTACGATGCGAGGTGTGCGTTGTATGCGTAGTTTGACGGCGGCTTCGTGTACGGCTGCAATCCGTTCCCGCCCGCCACGGCGTATCGCTCGATCAGCTCCCGTGCTATGCCGTACAGCCCGGGAAACACCGTGCGGGAGTACCCGGCGTCCGGGTGTGGGCTGCCGGGCAGCATGCCGCCTCCCGCGATGAAGCCGGGGCCGGTATTCCCGCCGACGGAGCCGAATCGATCTACGATTGCCGTCTTCGCACCGTGCCTTGCCGACGCGATGGCCGCCATCACGCCGCTCACGCCGGCGCCGGCTACGACAACGTCCGCATCGAGCGCTACAGGCACGCGTTTCTCCGGTTCGGTAATGTACTTCACGACGCACCTCCTCTCTGTAACGGAATGGAAGTCAGCGGTACCGCTCGGTGTCGGTTTCAGTCCTCTATTCGGGGTTCTTTCGATAGAACCAGATGGCCCCACTGCGCTTCGGAAGCGCGAACGTGAAATCACCGTGGAGCAGATCCGCTCCCGAAATGTCCCTTGTCTCACCAGTTTCAGCGTTCTCGAAGAAGTACGTTGAATCCGAGCGAATACCCTTCGGATGGACTGTGATGGTCTCTTCCGGCGATTCCGGAAGACGGATTCCCTGGACGAGCCCACAGCCCTTTTCCGGGCAGTCAAACTGCCAGATGACCCATTTCTCAGCGCTGCGGTGGAACGGCGTAAGGGGATAGTAGTCGCCGTACAGCATCAGATCGGATGCCTGGCGCCAGATGTCGATCATTCTCTTGGCAAGGGCATAGTCGTAGTCGTCACGGCGGATGTCGAGAGCTGTAGAAAACAGGGGAGCCATGCCGCAGTGGTAGGAGAAGCTGTCTACCTGGTGGGCGAACCTCGCCCTTCCGCCGATATCCCAGGAGAGCGCGGATTCCTTGAAATAAGGTAGCCACGCATACAGTGTGTGGTGGAATGCCAGCTTCACCGGATGATCCCCGTACCCGTAGTCGGTATAGTGCAGCGGCACGGAACGGCGCATGGTTTCGAGGTCATTGCGACGTCCTCCGCTCGCGCATGAATCGAGCCACAGGCCGGGATTTCGTGCCAGCAGGTCGTCCCAGTACTGAAGGTAGCCCTGAACATGCAGGTTCTCATTCATGCCCTGACGGTCCGGGTCCTCGTTCCTGCGCCAATATTCCAGCGGCTCGAAGTTGTGATCCTGTCTGTAGATCTTTATGCCGTTGTCCTTGATCAGCCTGCACACGTGATCGGTAAGCCGTTGACGGCATTCCGGGTTGCCCAGATTCAACAGACTGTTATCGCTCTCACCCATCCTCAGAAGCCATTCCGGGTGTTCCACATCGAGTTTTGTGCCGAGGCGTACTCTTTCCGGCTCAAACCAGATCAACAGGTCCGCGCCGTTTCGGGCTGCGCAGTCGGATACCGGTTTCAGACCGTTGGGAAACCTTTCGGGGTCGGGCTCCCATGTGCCTGTTACCGGCCATGTTCTTTCATGATTTTCGTCGTAGCAGGGATACCAGCCGGCATCGATCCACCAGACGTCAAATGGAATTCCACGCTGTTTGGCCATCTCGATATGCAGGAGTTGATTCTCTTCGGTGGCTGCTGTGAATTCCACGCCGTCACCAGGGCCCTCGCAGGCCAGCAGCGGTTTCATCGGTTGACCGTTGGGCCTTGGAAGGATGTGGGCAATATACCACCGCCGCCACAGGTTTACCGCTCTTGAAACGTCCCCTGTCCAGGACAGAACGGTCATTCGCGGCGTGCGGATGCTTTCACCCGGCATGAGCCGAAGATTCGTCTTTTCCTGACCCACCTGAACGTGTACGCCGTCCGCAAGCCCTTTGAAAGTTGCCGCCCACTGCCCGGGCCAGCCGATGGCCATGGATAGACCGCAGTCCTCGAACATGATTCGGTAGTAGGGGAATGCGCCGTCACAGGGACGGCCCCCGTTGGGGGCAAAGTCGAGTGTGGCTCCCGCGCGTAGGGGAGTCTCTTGAGGTGTGTATCCTTCCTCACTGTAGAAGTCGCCATTGCAGTGATACAGAATGGGCGAAGAACCATTGAACGTTCCGTCCATTGCGAGGATGTCACGGATCACCGGTGTGGCTTCATTGCCCTTGTTGGTGAGCCATGCCACCCATTCCACAACCGGGTAGTCCTGATACTCCGTGCACTCGACCCGCACATTCAAGCCGGTCCCGGCGTCCCTGCCTTCAAAAACCGTCTCGAAGATATTGGCGTCGATGCGGCGTCTGGTTGAAACCGGTTGCCAGTCTTTCGGGATGCCGCCTATGGTCCTTCCATCGAACATGAAAGAGACGGGAAGGTCGGCGGGACCGGAGAGGAAGCGTCCCGCCCATTCTCGGCTCTTCAGCATATCTTCGGGCTTTGTGACAGGGATAAGGTGTGTTTCATTCATTGTGATCCCCTTTCGGAATCAATCTCGAGTGAGTTGGAGAACTTGGCAGATTGATTTCATTCTCTGTGGTCCGAACGGCCTGTGATTCGCCTGCTGCCAAAACTAACAAAGGAACTTCTGAAAAGAAGAAGAGCGTCAATAACGGACAGGACTACAGTGAGAACAACAGAGTCAGGGCGGTCGCGTGCAAGCGCCCGTTCGGTGCTGATTCTCTCAGATGTCTCGATACATTCGACATGCTTCAACGACCAACTTCATCTGGTCAATCGTCCTGTGGGGGTAGGCAGTTATACTGAGCGCAACGTGATCCCTTGGGGTGATGCCCCTGAAGAGCTCGCGGACGCTCTTCCGCATAGCTTCCGGCTCCCAGGATTCCTCGGCCATCGCAGCCACATTGCCGCGTATGGCGATCCTGTCGCCCAGTAGCTTGCGGCCGTCTACGATCGTCACGTTGCCAATGGGAGGTTCTGTGAAAGCATGTACGGCATCCATTCTGGTTCGTCGATAAAGCGGGAGCAGGTCACGGATGAGGCCGCAAGAGTGATGAAAGTAGAGTTTACCGACTTCGTGGCATATGTCCGCCCTCTGGTTCGTCAGCTCGAGGTTGCATGCTTCAAACATGGCCGGTGAAATAATCGTTGTGGAGGTGTCGTCCATGCCCACGTGGACATCCGCTGGGGCCTCCAGGCTGATTTTCAACCGTTTTTGGTAGTTCGTCTCCATGACCGTGAACAGATCTCCCAGTGCCTGTGGGGCATCGTGGTAGAGATACACCAGGGTCTCTACTCCGCTGTAGACACGGTACATCATGCCCATCGGCGTTCCCGGCATGGAGCACTGCAGTATACCGTCGTTGCCGATAAGTTCCTGGCGCTTCCGCATTGCGGCCACTGCGTCCGTATCGAGGATCAGGGTTTGGTCCTCGAATATGGCTGCCAGCGCCGGCAGGTCGGAGGCGTTCTTGATGAGGTGTTCGACAACGTAGGACGTGCCGTCATCCCGGCAACGTCTTTGCACCTGGGTCAGTGTGCCCTGCGGAGTGTGCCAGATTTGGGTGGTATCGTCTCCTTCCTGGGTGACCTCGACCGTGACGTTCTCATTGCGAATACGCACCGGTCCGCCGACGTAGTCCATGATGTCCAGGCCCAGAAAACGTGAGAGGCGGATGGTACTCTCGTCATGCCAGTGCACGGTTCCCAGGGCTTCAGTCAATGCCGGATCCATACCTGTACGGTTTGGCTGGTTGTATGGGTCCACATGGGTCACCAGTGGAATCCACTCAGGAGTCCCTTGCCGGAAGACCTCCAGTATGTTTTCTCGGGGAGTCAGCATCGTCTCTCCAGTTCATGCATCGAACGGCGAGGATGAGGCGCTCAGTGGAAACCGCGAGGCTTTCACGGAGTCGCTGTCAATCCTCTGGTTCGGTGGTTTCTTCTCAGTTTCTACTAGGAATCGTAGCGGCCGAATTGCTTTGCGGCATCATACATTGCAACAATATGCTCCACGGGCGTGCATGGAGCCATGTTGTTCGCAGCGATCAGGATGAACCTGCCCCCCTCCATAATACCCGACTCACAGATGTCCCGAACCCGATTCCGAATCGCTGAAATCGGTCCGTCTTTGACCAGCATGACCGATGGTCCCCCGGAAATCTGGACCTCCGGTCCGAGCTCCTTTCGCAGCCACCCGTGGTCCACGGGAAAACCGGTGTCGAAACTGTACACGTTGAGATGGTCGCGAAGGAACCGGAAAAATCGTGTAGCATCCCCGCACATATGAACGCTGGTCCGCCCGCCGTCGCTGAACTCCTCCACAAAGCGCCTGTGGTATGGGAAGACAAACTCTCGGTATTGATCCATCGAGAGTAACACTACCGCATCATCGGCGAAGACGAAGTTGGGCTGTCGGAAGCATCCCTTGTCCGGGGAATCGAGAAAGTGTTCCCAGCGCCATTCGCGGACCGTCTTCATGCGTCGGATGAGAGATTCGGTGATGAACTCCATTAGATCATGGTAGTAGTTCGGATCAGTGAGCATGTCCATGCAGACTTCGGCTGCCCCACGCAGCTTGTAGGCCGCATCCAGCGGCCCGTCGCAGCTTTCCGCGGGAATGGTACGTGGTGGGAGTACCGGCAGGTTCTCAAACTCCAGATTCCTGCACCGTTGATGCATGTACTCATAGAATTCCACCGCTCGGTTCATCAGCCCCCCATGCAGCAGATCCGGACATTCCATGTCGTAGAGCTTGTGCTTGTTCTCCTTGAGAATCTCGATCGTGTCGGGCACGGCGTTGCCATCGTAGTACAGGGGACAGCCGAACCACCCGGCGTCATAGGAATTCTGGAAATCAACGCAGAGCGGCCAGCCATCCCTCGGCGGTCCCATCTCTTCGTCGCAGAGCACATGGTATCGGCACCACTTCTGGAAGGACAACTGGCACTGAATCTGAGCCTCCGGATCCGTAAAGAAATCTTTGAATGTGTACCCGGTTGTGTTCAAGTCCGGGTTCTGGATCAAGTTGCGTATACTGCCGCGAATGGATACCGGTACGCGCTTGGGCTGGCCTTTGTGATAGGAATCCCATAGTGCTGCTACTTCCTCATTATGTTTGCTGAAATCGGGTGGATCTTTGAGCAACCATGACATCTGGATCTTCTCCTCATCTTAGTGTGACCTTCACAGGCGGCGCATATGCGGCGTCCGGCGCAAGGCTTGATTCGGTGGTCCGTTCCCCTCAGCGCCTGGCACTGATTGCGTGCTCTTCGATCGCTTTGATCTGCTCAGAGACTGGCAGTCCTTGCTTCAGTCTCGTCTCTGCTTCATCGAAGAGGTCTGGGTACATTGTCCGAAGCACGGGATCTTGCCCGGGAGTCGTCACTGCCTGCAAAGACAGATAGTCGGCGTCAATGCGTTCGAGACAGATCAACAGCTCCTGGCATTGCTGGGTGTTGAGCAACTCGTCGTGGCGGATGGACAGGTTTGTCTCGAACGATAGGCTCATGTCCCAATATGCTCTGGCACAGACTGGCTCCACCACCTGCTTGTAGTACGCGGCCCTGGCCTCAGTATCGAAGTAACCCGCCTCCCGGGGACAGTAGATCCAATCGCAAAACTTGCTGACTGCGAACCATGTGCGCTGTCGGACACTGTCGATGCATTGGATACCAATGATGGCCCCACACTTGTTGGCCGGAAACCGTTTCCTGTTCATGTACCCGAAGATGCACCGCCTTGGATCCACCCAGTCAGGAACTGACGGCGGACGATGACGGTAAAGGGCATCGTAGATAGTGCCGTGACCGTCTTTAGCAACACCCGGCTGCAAGCCCTCTCGGAAGATCGCAGGCAGGTGCTCCGCCCGTGTACCGTGATATATGAGACCAGTGTCCCGGAAGTCCGGGAAAAGCCAGTCCATTTCACCCCAGGACATCACGCCAGGCATCGTATCTCGACCTTTCTGTAACTCTTGTTTTTATCACTAAATGTATGGTTCAGCTAGTAATTCATTTCGCAAATTCGTGTAGGGTTGGATTGTAGGGGCGATTCCTATGTGATCGACCAAGACAGGGGGTATCTCTTGGATAACCCTACACGGATCTCTGAAAAGGACCACTATCAGCGGAGAGATCCCGAGCCTCCACCGGCAGAACTACTTCGCTCACCATTGTCGACACGACCGAACCAGCCCCGAGTTTGCCACTCCGCTGCAGCCGTTGTCAGGCGTGTCGGCGATCCTCTATATATTCAGGTTTAATCTCTAAGCGTATTTCGGAAAATGTTTTGTCTTTTCCTGTTTTGGAGACGACCCACCGGGTCGTCTCTACAGGTAAATATCTGAAACAACGACAGCAATTGAAGAATTTCAGGTGCTATCAGCAAAAACCCAAAAATACTTTCTGAAACTTGCCTACTGCCAGTTAAATCTTGGTGCTTTAAAATCGATCATACTACCGTGATAATAGGGTACAATCGCCAATTCTGGTTCAGCAACTTCATCCAACCGGCTGCGGTCATCATCGGTGATTTCCACAGGTGTGGCACCCAAACAGTCATCCAGATGGGCCATGGTTCGTGGCCCTGTAATTGCGCTCGTGACACCCGGTTGTTGGATCAACCATGCCAGTGCTAACTGACTCGGGCTGCAATTTTTCTCGGCCGCCAGCTTCTCCACCACCGCAAGTAAATCATATGCCCGATCACTGAAATGTTGTTGAGTCCTTTTCTTGAAAGGACCTTGCATGTCACCTTCCAGTCGGGAATCCCCGGGAATTGCCTCGCCACGTTTGTACTTGCCGCTCAAAAACCCTCGTGCTAAGGGTGACCAGGGCAGAATCGCCAACCCGTAAGTCTGTGCCATCGGAATTAATTCTCTCTCAATGCTACGGTCCATTAGGTGATAAGGTGGTTGCTCACTTACAAAACGGTTCAGTCCCAATTCTTTTGCCACCCATAATGATTCAATCACCCGCCAGGCGGGAAAAGTACTTGTACCGATATAACGAACCTTACCTGTTCGAATCAGATCATCAAGCGCCCGCAGGGTCTCATCAATTGGGGTATCGGATCTCGGGCGGTGTATCTGATACAGATCAATGTAATCTGTTTGCAGTCGTTTGAGTGAGGATTCGCATTGGTCGATAATGTGCCTCCGGTTATTGCCTGCAGCCAAGATATCGTCATCGTCCATACGCCCATGTACTTTAGTTGCCAGGACTATGTTGTCCCGTTTTCCGTTTCTTTTCAGAGCTTTTCCTACGATAGATTCACTCTTACCCCGAGAATAGACGTTGGCTGTGTCCAGAAAATTGATGCCGTTGTCAATCGCCTTATCAATAATATCCATTGACTCTGCTTCCCGTGTTTTCCAACCGAAGTTCATACAACCTAAGCAGAGCACACTGACTGGCACCCCTGTACGTCCAAGAGACCTATAATCCATCTTAACTCCTTTCTGTGCGAAGGGTATTTTTATCGCTTTTAAGTAATTTTTACGAAGCTTTTGTTGCTTGTTCCCAGAACCTCACCCCCAGCCCCTCTCCGCAAGCGGAGAGGGGAGCCTTAACCCTTGCCTGGAGAAGAGACAGGGGTTAGACCAAGAAAAGCAGGCATTGAGAAGCCACAAAAGCATTTCGAAAATCACTTGATTAGTAACAGGAGTTACGCAGTTAATGGAAAGATCTATAGAATGAAATAGCCAAAGGGA
>CAZTBA010000039.1:0-22818 GCA_964611725.1 uncultured bacterium | reverse complement strand
CCACATAGGTAGTCCTATCCCGCAGCCCGCCCTTGACCTCCAGTTTAGCCTTCCTCCCATCCCACTTTATACTAAGCTCTTCGGACGGATTGGGAGATATGAAGATCGAGGGATCGGTGGAGCGCTCATCCATCATCTCACTGAATTCCACCCACACGGGCGAGCTCACATCTATGGATACGGATTTCGGCTTGGGCCAGGTAGAGGCAACCTCCGGAGGGACATCATCGACGGGGCCCCCCGGCGGGAACCCCTGTTTGGCGCATCCGACAGCCATGATGGGTATAAGGCCAAGGATAGCTATATAGAAGGGAATCTGGAATGTGCTCATCCTATAAGCTTGACCAGTATAGCCTTCTGTATGTGGAGTCTGTTTTCGGCCTCATCGAAGGCTATGGAGTTCGGTCCATCGAGCACTTCATCGGTTATCTCCTCGCCCCTGTGGGCCGGGAGACAGTGGCTTACCAATGTATCTTTACCGGAGCTTTCAATCAGTTTTGAGTTGACCTGATATGGCCTGAAGGCTTTCTCCCTGATGTCCTTTTCCGACTCCTGCCCCATACTCGCCCAGACGTCGGTATAGATAGCATCAGCGCCGCTTACGGCCTCGAACGGGTCATGCATGATTGAGATGGAAGTTCCCCTGTCACGGGAAATCTGAATCGACTCACTGAGAATATCCGGCTCAGGATCGTAACCCTCCGGACAGGCGATCACAAAGTCGATGCCGAGCTTCGGACAGAGGAGCATCATCGATTGGGAGACGTTGTTGCTGTCGCCTACAAAGACGACTTTAAGTCCTTCAAGGGTATCCACTTTCTCGGAAAGCGCCATTGCAAAGGCGAGGACCTGGCAAGGGTGTTCCCGATCGGTCAGACCGTTTATAACCGGAATTGACGAGTTTTCGGCAAGGGCAACAACCGTATCGTGGGCGAAAGTCCTTGCCATTATACCGTCTGTCCACCTGCTCAGGTTCCTGGCGACGTCGGGGATCGACTCCCTCTTCCCGATACTTATATCCCGAGGTGCCAGATAAACAGCGTGCCCTCCCATCTGGGCCATCCCGACCTCGAAGGTTACCCTCGTTCTCAATGATGGCTTTTCGAATATCATTGCCAAGCTTTTTCTATTCAAAGTCCTGCTATACTTTTCGACATTCCTCTTGATATCGCCCCCGAGCTCTATGAGTTCCTCGATCTCTTCGGGACTGAGGTCTGAAATCGAGACAAGATCCTTTTCCACAGCTCCTCCTCAAGTCTTATACTGTACACTTCCCGAATGAATATCAAAGTATATACCTGCTCAGGTCCTCATCCGAGATTATCTCCTTGAGCCTGGATCGGACGTAAGCTTTCGTTACCCTTATCTTCTTTTTCCCTTCTCCTGCGGTCGAGAACAGGATATCCTCAAGGAGAGCCGTCATAACCGTATGCAGTCTTCTTGCACCTATATTTTCGGATTTTGAATTTACGAGATCGGCAGTCTTAGCTATCTCCCAGATCGCCCCATCGGTGAACTCGAGTTCTGCGTTCTCCGCCGCTATCAGGGCCTTGTACTGTTTTACGAGCGCGCTTTTCGGTTCCAGGAGTATCCTGTAGAAATCCTCTGCGGATAAACTCTCCAATTCAACCCTTATAGGGAAACGTCCCTGTAGTTCAGGGATCAGGTCGGAAGGCTTTGATGAGTGAAAGGCGCCGGCCGCGATAAAAAGTATATGGTCTGTTTTTACCATGCCATATTTGGTCATAACGTTGGAGCCTTCTATTATCGGGAGTATATCCCTCTGGACCCCTTCCCTCGAGACATCCGGTCCTCCCCCCGGCGGCGCCCCTCCGACAATCTTGTCTATCTCATCTAAGAAAACTATGCCAGCCTCCTGCGTCCTCATCGTTGCTTCCGATATGACATCGTCCATATCTACGAGCTTGTTAGCTTCCTCCTGCTCGAGTATCCTCCTGGCTTCAGGGATGGAGACGCGGCGCTTCCTCGTACGCGATGGCACCATTCCACCGAATATATCCTGGACGCTCAAGCCCATCTCCTCCAGTCCCACAGGGGAGAATATCTCTATCATCGGGAAACGGCTCTCCGGGAGGTCGATTTCGACGGTCCTATCGTCCAGCTTCCCGGAATTCAGGCGCGTTCTGAGCTTCTCCCTGCTCCTCTGGTTTCTCTCCATCTCATGCTCGTTGTCCCGCAGTTCCTTCTTGCGCGGGACAGGAAGGAGCAGGTCGAGCATACGCTCCTCCGCAAGCCTTTGAGCTTCCCCCTGAACTCCGTCTATCCACTCGGCCTTGACTATGTTTACGGAGAGATCGACGAGGTCCCTTACTATCGACTCCACATCCCTTCCGACGTAGCCGACTTCGGTGAATTTTGACGCCTCGACCTTGATGAAGGGGGCCTGAACGAGGCTCGCGAGCCTCTTTGCGATTTCCGTCTTGCCCACTCCTGTGGGGCCGATCATCATTATATTGTTGGGTATGACCTCGCCTTTAAGCTCATCAGAGACATGCTGCCGGCGCCACCGGTTCCTGAGGGCTATCGCGACCGCTTTCTTGGCTTTGTCCTGACCTATTATGTACTTATCGAGCTCTTTGACGATCTCATCGGGGGTCAGGTAATCCCGACTGAGATCAGAGTTCGTATACCGTGATCTTATCATTTGTATAAACACATATGGATGAAGTTATACGAAGGGATCTTTCGACTATGCTCTTGGCGTCGAAATCCGAACAGTCTATATAGGCCCTGGCTGCCGCAGTAGCATACCCTGCTCCGGTGCCTATGGCAATGACCTCGTCGTCGGGCTCTATTACATCGCCATCACCTGATATCAGAAGTGAAGTGACATTGTCCGCCACTATAAGCAGGGCGTCCAGCCTCCTTAAAGCCTTCTCGGTCTTCCATTCCTTGGCAAGCTCGACGGCTGCTCTGCGGAGGTTCCCATTGAAGTCTTCGAGCTTAGACTCAAATCTTTCGAAGAGTGCAAAGGCATCCGCTGAGGCGCCGGCGAAACCCGCCAGAATGCTGTTGTTATACATCTTCCTCAACTTGCAGGCGCCTTGTTTGAGCACTGTCTCTCCAATGGTCACCTGTCCATCTCCTCCAAGGGCTACCTTACCCTTGAGCCTTACTCCGAGTATAGTTGTTGACTTTGCCTTCAAGTTCCTTACCCTCCATAGAACTAAGCCCTCGGGTGGGCCTGTTTGTATATCTTTCTCAACCTGTCGACCGTGACGTGGGTGTATATCTGGGTGGTTGAGAGGCTCGAATGTCCCAGAAGCTCCTTTACGGCACGCAGGTCAGCCCCGGCATCGAGCAGGTGTGTGGCGAAGGTATGCCGCAGGGCATGCGGGTTCAGCCCCTCCGCTTCCGATACGAGTACGAGGTATCCCCTGACAATCCTTTCTACGCTTCTGCCGGTCAGTCGTCGGCCTCTGAAGTTAAGCAGAAGGGCATTCCTGTCACCGTCCCTCCCGACAAGTTTCCCCCTTACCGCAAGGTAATCCCCGAGAGCCTCAGCGGCCTTCCTGCCAAGCGGGATTATCCTCTCCTTTTTACCCTTTCCAGTAACGCGTATGGTGCCTCCGGGGATATCCACAGACGAGAGGTTCAGATTTACAAGCTCGCTCAGCCTCAATCCCTCTCCGTAGAGGAGCTCAAGCATCGCCCAGTCCCTGAGCCCAAGGGGTTCCGTCTTCGACGGGATTTCCATGGCCTCCCCGGCTTGCCTGACATTGAGGAAAGTGGGCAGTCTCCTCTCGGACTTGGGGGATCTCAAGGACGAGGCAGGGTTCGCCGGGATCACCCCCTCCCTGCAAAGGTATTTCATAAACGAACGTATGCTTGAAAGCTTGCGGGTGATAGATCTCTTGCTGTAACCCCTCCTCGACAGGCCTGCAAGGTAGGCTCTGAGGAGAGGCTTATTTATATCCCCTGGCCCGGCATTTTCGAGATATGTGCTGAGGAAAGCGAAGAAATCGAGGAGATCACATCTGTAAGCCGTCAAAGTGTGTTCGGAAAATCCCCTTTCACCCCTAAGGTAGCGGGAAAATTCCTCCAGGAGGCTGTCCATATCGTCACTACCCTTCATCCTGGAAATCCTCCTTACAGTTCGGGCATTTCAGGGTAACGGTTCCGTTCTTCGATACTTTCTCGATCAGTAAGCCGAAGCCGCAGGTAGGGCAGCTTTTCCCCACCGGTCTATCCCAAGTGGAGAAGTCACAATCGGGATAATGGCTACAGCCATAGAAGACCCTGCCCCTTTTAGTCCTCCGCTCGACAATTTCACCATCGCAGTCTTCCCTCGGACATAATACCCCCAGGGTGAGCGGTTTGGTGTTCTTACATTTGGGGTAAGCAGAACAAGCCAGGAACCTTCCGTAGCGACCCTCCCTGATGATCATCTCGGCGCCACAGATCTCACAGCGATCACCCGATGGTTCCTCATCTCCAGGGAGGGGTTTTGTGTTCCTGCATTCCGGGAAAGCGGAGCAGGCCAGAAATTTTCCCCTCTTTCCCCATTTTATCACCATGGGACTGCCGCATTTCTCACACACTATATCGGTTTTCTCTTGGAGCGATTCCTTGATCGCACCGCGCTGGCTGTTTGCCTTGGAAAGGGTCTCATCGAAAGAGGAATAGAAATCCTCGACGATCCCGAGCCATTCCACATCGCCCGATTCGACCCTATCGAGATTTTCCTCCATCCTGGCGGTGAACCTGACGTTGAAGAGGTCGGGGAAATGGCCCACAAGTATGCCATTTACGGTTACACCCAACTCTGTAGGGACAAGCCTTCCCTTTTCCTTTTCGACATATTTCCGATCCTGGATCGTGCTCACTATCTGGGAATAGGTGCTTGGACGGCCTATCCCCTTCGACTCGAGATCCTTTATCAGGGTTGCCTCAGTGTATCTGGGGGGAGGCTTCGTGAAGTGCTGTTCGGGAACAAGTCCCAGAAGCTTGAGTTCTTCTCCGATCTCAAGTCCAGGAGGTATAACCTCCTCTTTTTCCTCAGGTTCCTCGTCCTCCTTCTCGATATAAACGGCTGAAAAGCCCCGGAAAGTAACGGTCGATCCGGAAGCCTGGAAGGTATAGTTTCCCACCTCTATATTTACAGTTGTTACCTCAAGTTCCATCGGCTTCATCTGACATGCCAGGAACCTGTTCCATATGAGCTCATAGAGCTTTGCCTGGTCGGACGAGAGATGTTTCCTGACCTTTTTCGGTTCGCAGGAAAGCGAAGTGGGCCTTATCGCCTCGTGCGCCTCCTGCGCTCCCTTCTTTGAGCGGTATTTCACGGCTTTCGGTGGCAGGTAGTCGGTGCCATAGGAGGTCGCTATATACTGACGGACAGCATCCAGCGCCTCCGGGGCTATCCTGACCGAGTCGGTCCTCATATAGGTTATAAGCCCGACGGACCCACCATCCATCTCCACCCCTTCGTAGAGCTGCTGCGCCAGAGAATCTGTCCTCCTGGGACTGAACTTAAACCTGCGGGATGCCTCCTGCTGGAGGGTACTCGTCACAAACGGGGGTGCCGGGAACTTTTTCTTCGGCTCCTTATTTATCGAAGATATCCGAAATGTCTTGCTTTGAAGCTCGGACGTTATCCTGCGGGCGTCCACCTCACCCGGTATCCTGGCATTTTTCCCATCGATCTTCACGAGCTTTGCGCGGAAGGAGCCACCTGAGCTTCCCTTCAGATCTGCCCATATAAGCCAGTACTCCTTCGGATTGAAGCTCGATACTTTGTCTTCCCTCTCACAGATGAGCCTGAGTGCCACCGACTGCACCCTTCCGGCGCTCAGTCCCGAATATACGGTTTTCCACAGGAACGGGCTGACCTTGTACCCAACCAGCCTATCCAGTATGCGGCGTGCTTGCTGAGCGTTCACCCTGTTAAGATCTATGCGAAGCGGCGATTCTATAGCTTTTTTAATAGTGCTCTCGGTTATCTCGTTGAAGAGTATGCGGCGGACGTTCGGCCTGTCCTTAGCTATCTCGTGAGCGACATGCCAGGCTATTGCTTCCCCTTCGCGATCAGGATCGGTAGCCAGGAATATAAGGTTAGCTTCCTTCGCTGCATCCTTCAGCTCCTTCAGGATTTTTCTCTTACCTTTCAAGATCACGTACTTCGGCTTGAAATCGTTCTTCAGATCTATACCAAGCTCGTCTTCGGGAAGGTCGCGGACATGTCCCATGCATGCCTTCACGAGGTAATCTTTTCCAAGGAACTTATTTATAGTCTTCGCCTTAGCAGGTGACTCAACTACGACGAGGGATCTCGGCATAATTTTGAATTTTCCTTTTACGGTTCTAAGTGGAAGGCGTTGGTATGTTAATCCCCTTCGACATCATCGGGGAGCGAGAAACCATCCTTTGGTGAAGGGGAACCTTCACCGTAGAGGATAACTGAGGCAGCGATGGATTTAATTCCCTCTAGATCTATACCTCTTTCGCCGGTCAGTATCGCCTTTTCTATTATGGTCTCCATCTGATCACTGTTCAGGAGGCCGAACTGCTCCAGCCTAAGGAGGTAGCCGAAGGCCTCCGGGAGAATGACCATCTTCTCCCAACCGTGGAGTACCCTCCAGCATCTATTTACGGTTGTAATGTCATCGTGGACCCTCTCAGGGTTCGGCCCAGCCATCTCGAAAAGCCAGGAGAAGAGTTCCTCTATCTCCTCCTCGCTGTATCCCCTTTCTATGAGGTTCTCTATAAGGCTATCGGTCACGTCGGAATGCCAATCCCGATCGGCCCCATTTATAAGCCTTATAAGCATTTCAAGGATCCTGTTCTTCATAAGAAAAGCTTCTCCATAACTTCGATTATCAAGGATGCCTTATCTTGCAGAAAATGAATTTAAGCCTGAAGACGGTCAAAATCAAGAAATTTCTGAGCTGTACTCCCGGTGGCTGGCTATCCTCTCCATGAGCTGGTCCAAGGTTATAGGCGGCAATTCCGATCCGGATACAAGCACCGGCACTTTCATCGCAAGGGAAAGTGGTTTCGGCAGATCGGGACCCGAGCTTCCCGGATCGGTTGAGCCGTAAAAGATCCCCCCCGGAGAGCCATCACGGACCACAGCTCCTCCTTTCATCAGTGCGACCCTGTCGGCCACCTCAGCCACCAGGTCCATATCGTGAGATATGACCACGAGGGACTTTCCCATCGATTTGAGCCTTCTGAGAATGGAAAGTACCCTATGGGATCCCGACGGGTCAAGCCCTGCTGTGGGCTCGTCGAAAATGATCACCTCCGGGTCCATGGCCAGCACACCGGCTATAGCAACCCTCCTTTTCTCCCCGGAGCTGAGTGCGAGCGGGGGCCTCGTGGCAAAAAGGGGGAAATCGAGTTCGACAGCCTCCAAAGCTTCCCTCACCCTCCTCTCAACCTCGTCCGTGCTCAATCCGAAATTCTTCGGTGCGAATGCCACATCCTTGGCAACTGTCTCTTCAAAGAGCTGGAACTCCGGGAACTGGAACACAAGTCCCACCCTGCGCCTGGCCTCAGATGCCCCCCCGTCCGACCAGAGGTCATTCCCATCGAAATAGACCCGGCCTCTGGTGGGTCGGATCAGGCCGTTCATATGTTGTACGAGTGTGCTTTTTCCGGAGCCTGATGGGCCTATCAGGGCGAGAGTCTCACCGTCGTGAAGCTCGAGGCTGACATCCCTGAGGGCCGATTTCTCGGTTGGAAGCCCCGCATCGTAAACGTAGCTTACCTCCTTGAGGGATATCTTCGTCTTACCGAAGACGAGGTTTTCAGGTCCTTCAGAAGTCGAAGCGGGAACCCCCGGCTCATCCCTTATTATCGAAGACAATCTCGCAGCGAGATTGTCCTCGCTCAGCGTTATATCGCCGATGTCGATGCCGAGCCCCCTGAGTGCCAGACAGAGCTTCGTCGGAAATGGGAGGTCAAGCCCCATCTTCAGGATCTCCTCACCCCTTGAAAACACATCATCCGGGGAACCATCCATCCTGACCTTCCCATCCGATATCACCACCACGCGGGGATACCTGGCGGCCACCTCCGGAAACTGGGTTATATGTATGACCGAGGTACCCTGGTCCTGCCTGAGCTCCGATATTACGGATTCCATCTCACGGCGGCCTTCCGGATCGAGAAGCGAATTCGGCTCGTCCAGTACCACATATTTTGGCCTCATGGCCCATACGGAAGCGACAGCGAGGCGCTGCATCTCCCCTCCGGAAAGATGATGCGGGGGGGTATGCCTGTATATGCCGAGGCCAAACCTCTCTATGGCCTCATCGACCCTTCGCCGGATCTCGTCCTGAGGGATACCCAAATTCTCCAGACCGAATGCGATCTCCCTTTCGAGCTCAGTGGAGACTATCTGATCCTCGGGATTCTGGAAGACCATGCCGACCTTCCGCCTTATCTCCCAGATAGAGCTTTCATCCTTAGCCTCGAGACCATCTACCGATATCGTTCCAGAGGTCGGAATAAGGAGTCCGTTCAGGCACCTGACGAAGGTGGTCTTGCCGGATCCATTGGGTCCGATGATCGCAAGTGCTTCGCCCTCGTATATGTCGAGATCTACGCCGCCGAGCGCCTCTATCGAGATTTCTCCAAACCGATACTGAAAGGAGACATTCCGCGCTGATATCATAGTGTTCTTCCAAACAGAAGGGGCATGTCCACTACCTGAGAACATGCCCCGGCACAGACCAAATCAAATTTTAGGATCAGGCCGGGCTCCGATCCCTCAGGATATCGATAACCCTTTCGAGATCATCATCGGAATAGAATTCGATCTCTATAGTGCCCTTTTTCCTTCCCTTTCTTATTCTGACGGCTGTCCCGAAAACCCTTCGAAGCTCATCTTCTATGGAGAGAATTATGGGCGATTGCTGTCGGACATCCCTCGTTTTCTGCCCGACACCTGTCGACTTCGCAGCCTTTTCTATTTTTCTCACGGACCATCGTTGCTTTATCGCCTTTTCACAGAGCTCCACCTGAAGCCTTTCATCATCTATCGGGAGAAGGGCTCTCGCATGGCCCATGGAGATCTGTCCCTCAACAAGTCGTTCCTGAACCTCAGGGCAGAGCTTCAGAAGCCGCATCAGGTTGGCCACGGTCGAGCGGTCCTTCCCCACCCTCTTGGAGACCTCCTCCTGGGTGAAGTTATACCTTTCCATAAGGACCCTGTAGGCCCTTGCCTCATCGACCGGGTTAAGGTCCTCCCTCTGCACGTTCTCCACCAGGGCAAGTTCGAGCATCTCCTCGGAGGACCCCACATCCATCACCAGCGCCGGTATGGTATCGAAACCTGCTTCCTTGACGGCCCTCACCCTCCTCTCGCCAGCGATAATCTGGTAGCGGTCGCCGGCCTTCTTGACGATTATCGGCTGTATGACGCCTTTGGCGAGGATCGAATTCTTCAACTCCTCTATACCGGCCTTATCGAAATCCATACGCGGCTGGAATGGGTTTGGCTCTATCTTGGTGAGAGGTATCTCTACAATCCTCCGGCCGTCATCAGGCTTTCGATCAAGTTCGGGTATCAGGGCGCTGAGCCCTTTCCCAAGAGCTCTCCTAGGCATGGTTCATCATCTCTCCTGCTAATTTCATATAGTTCTGGGCGCCTGTGGAAAGTATATCGTAGAGGATTATAGGTTTACCGAAGCTCGGCGCCTCGCTCAGCCTCACGTTCCTGCTTATCAAAGTCTTGTAAACCTTGTCTCCGAAATACGATCTTGCTTCCTCAGCCACCTGGCGCGAGAGATTCAACCTGGCATCGTACATCGTCAAAAGCACCCCCTCGATCTCAAGCCTCGGGTTAAGGTGCTTCTGGACGAGCCTTATGGAGTTCAGAAGCTGGCTTAAACCCTCCAGGGCGTAATATTCACATTGGATCGGGATTATCACTGAATCTGCAGCAGTCAGACTATTAAGGGTCAAAAGCCCCAGAGATGGTGGACAGTCGACTATTATATATTCGTAGCTATCCCTCACGGACTCTACGGCCACCTGAAACTTCCTCTCACGGGCCATCATGTTCACCATCTCGACCTCTGCCCCTGTGAGCCTGACATGGGAGGGGGCAACATAGAGGTAGGGTATATCCGTCTCCTTTACTATCGAGGCAATGGTGTGCTCATCGATCAGGACCTCGTAGATACTCTTCTCATCCTCGGATAGCATAATGCCCACACCACTTGTGGCGTTGGCCTGCGGGTCCATATCGACGAGGAGGGTCTTGCACTCTGCGGCGGCCAGACATGCGGAGAGGTTGACGGCTGTGGTTGTCTTGCCGACGCCCCCTTTCTGATTGGCTATAGCTATAACCTTGCCCACCTCAAAAGCTCTCGTTTTAGGAGTTACTAGGCTCAGAGCTCATTCGGGAACATCTGATCTACTTCAGAGGGCGTCCCCAAAAGCCCAAGGATGTGAGAGGAAAACCCCGGTTCAGGATAGCACGGATTTCAAGCTCCTAAGTAGATTATATATAAACTAAATTTGAAAATCAAGGTAAAAATTCAGCTTTTTACTTGTCCTCCTTCTCCTCGATTACAGCGTGAGCAGCAGCAAGCCTTGCTACTGGAACCCTGTACGGGGAGCAGCTCACATAATCCATCCCCACCCTGTGGCAGAACTTGACAGATTCAGGGTCGCCGCCATGTTCCCCGCAGATGCCGATCTCGAGGTCAGATCTGCCTTTCTTACCGCGTTCAACGGCGATTTGGACCATCTCGCCGACCCCTTCCTGATCAAGGGTCTGGAATGGGTCGTCCGGAAGTATGCCCTTCTCAACATATTTCGGCAGGAAGATACCGGCATCGTCACGGCTGTAGCCGAAGGTCATCTGGGTGAGATCGTTCGTCCCGAATGAGAAGAATTCGGCGCTCTCGGCTATCTTGTCAGCCACGATGCAAGCCCTCGGAATCTCAATCATTGTGCCAACCATATATTTGACTTCGACACCGTATTTGCCTATGACTTCTTTGGCGATACGGTCAGTCATGTCCTTCAATATAGTAAATTCCTTCACGGTGCCAACAAGAGGGATCATGACTTCAGGTATGATATCCAAACCTTCTTTAGCAAGCTCGCAGGCTGCCTCAAATATGGCCCTGACCTGCATCTCATAGATCTCCGGATAGGTTATACCGAGGCGGCATCCACGATGCCCAAGCATCGGGTTGAACTCCAGTAGTGCCTTGACGCGGGCCTGTAACTTCTCCAGGGGAACTCCCATCTCCCCGGCAAGCTCCTTCTGGGCGTCTTCCTCATGCGGTACGAATTCGGGAAGCGGGGGGGCGAGTAGCCTGACTATCACCGGGAGTCCCTCCATGGCTCTGAATATACCGACAAAGTCCCCCTTCTGCATCGGCATAAGCTTATCAAGGGCTTTCCTCCGCCCTTTTTCGTCGTCCGACAGGATCATTTCACGTACGGCGTTAATCCTATCGCCCTCGAAGAACATATGTTCGGTCCGGCAGAGGCCTATCCCCTCAGCGCCGAAATCCCGTGCAACCTTCGCATCGTGCGGGGTATCGGCATTCGTCCTGACGCCAAGCTTCCTTATCTTGTCCGCCCAGCCCATGAGCTCAGCGAACTCTCCGGCGAGCTTCGGCTCAACGGTGGAGACCTTCCCAAGCATTACCTCTCCGGTAGATCCATCCAGGGAGATATAGTCTCCTTGCTTAACGATCTTTTCATCAACACTGAACTGTTTCTTCCTGTAATCTATAGATATAGCACCGCACCCGGCGACGCAGCACTTCCCCATCCCCCTCGCAACAACCGCCGCGTGTGAGGTCATGCCTCCTCTGGCTGTAAGTATACCCTCGGCAGCGGCCATACCGCCTATATCCTCAGGGGATGTCTCGATTCTCACCAGGATCACCTTCTCACCCTTGCCGACCCAGCTTTCGGCATCCTCTGCGGTGAAGACGATCTTTCCGGCAGCGGCGCCAGGGGAAGCAGGAAGACCCTTGGCGATGATCTCCTTCTTCGCCTTAGGGTCAAATGTCGGATGGAGAAGTTGGTCAAGCTGGCTCGGCTCGACCCTTCCCACTGCAGTCTCTCTATCTATCAGACTCTCTTTGACCATATCGACCGCTATCTTGATTGCGGCGCCAGCAGTCCTTTTACCTGCACGGGTCTGAAGCATCCAGAGTTTTCCTTTCTGGATCGTGAACTCTATATCCTGCATGTCCTTATAGTGGTGCTCGATCTTTTGATAGACACCTACGAGTTCCTTATAGACCTCAGGCATTTCCTTCTCGAGGGACTTATGTGAAGGATCTGTTTTACCGGCCTCATTTATCGGCTGCGGGGTCCTTATGCCGGCCACGACATCCTCACCCTGGGCATTGACAAGGTACTCGCCGTAGAACTTCTTCTCCCCGGTAGCAGGATCACGGGTGAAGGCTACACCGGTAGCACAGTCATCCCCCATATTCCCGAAAACCATGGTCTGGACGTTAACGGCTGTACCCCAGTGCTCGGGGATGTCGTTGAGTCTCCGGTAGGTAATGGCACGCTGGTTATTCCAGGATCCGAAAACGGCACCTATAGCACCCCAGAGCTGTTCTCTCGGATCCTCAGGGAAATCCGAACCTCTCTTCTTCTTTATCTCAGCCTTGAACTCCTTCACAAGCTCCTTCAGATCCTGGGCACTGAGCTCCGTGTCGAACCTGGCACCCTTTTCCTTCTTCTTCCTATCTATTATGACCTCGAATGGATCCTCTTCATCCTCAGACTCGGGCTTGAGACCAAGAACAACGTCGCCGTACATCTGCACGAAGCGACGGTAGCTGTCGTATGCGAACCTCTTATCTCCGGACTGCTTTACCAGACCCTGGATGGTCTCATCGTTCAATCCGAGGTTCAGAACAGTGTCCATCATCCCGGGCATGGAAACCCTCGCACCCGATCTTACCGAGACCAGAAGGGGCTTTTCGGTATCCCCGAAATTGAATCCCATTATATCCTCGACCTTGCGCAAGGCCTCTTCAACATGTTCATCAAGCCCTTCCGGATAGGTACTATTTTCA
Source organism: uncultured bacterium (assembly GCA_964611725.1). Classification (GTDB taxonomy): domain Bacteria; phylum Latescibacterota; class CAZTBA01; order CAZTBA01; family CAZTBA01; genus CAZTBA01. Next base: position 9,784 of record CAZTBA010000039.1, on the reverse strand, counting down.
GTATAGTAAGTGCACACTTCGGTCGATATGGTAAACCCGGGAGGTACCGGTATGTCAAGGTTCGTCATTTCAGCTAAGTTAGCACCTTTCCCTCCCAGAAGGTTTTTCATATCTGCCCTCCCGTCCGCCTTACCTGATCCAAAAGAGTAAACATACTTCACAGACATCTAATCCTCCTTTAAATGGTTTGCAGAACTACCAAGGATAATCTTCGATTTAAGACCTATCAATATAATAGAATGGCCAGGCTTATTCAAGACAATTCCGCCGCACTCTCCGGCAGATGGCTACCTTCCAGAGGTACGGTCCAGAAACCGTTTCAGCAATGGGGAGGCCTTGATTGCAGCCCGGGCAAGGGTTGATGTAAACTTTTCATTACAGTAGTACGGCGTGAGCCTACCGCCGAAACCTCTTTTGAACTTCGCTATCGACGGTATGTTGGCGCCGATGAAATCGAAGACGGGAAATATCCCTGAAGTGGCCTCGAAGACCTTCCAGTAAAGGAGCGAGTTAGCTCCGCTTGCACTGAAGGCGGGGTCCCCACCTCCGATCCAGCCGTAGAGGGTATCGAAACCGAATACGAAGACCACAGAAGAGGCAGGCTCACCCGATGGCGATTCGACCACGTACATCTGGCAGAGGCCGCACTTCCTGACCGAGTCATAGAATTTCCGTATGGCATCAGCACCAACAGGGGTAGCTTTATGCTGCTTGGAATACACCATCCCATAGAGCTTCAGGAAAAGGTCGATCTCATCCGTCCCCCTTACCCTGAATCCTCCCCTTTTGGCCTTATTTATCGACTTTCTGGTCCTCCTTTCAAAAAACTCCCAAAGCGCCCCAGGCTCGCTTATGTCTATAAGGTAAGTATATCTCAAAGATGTCCTCCAACCGCTCCATTGGAAGTAGCGGACATCCACAACATCGGGCGCATGGGAGATCCGGATGTAACCATAGTCCGACTCGAGCCTTTCAATAAGGCTCCCGGATATCCTCTCACCTTCAGCCTCCACTCTAACACCCTTTAGCGAACCATCTCTGAGATACATGAACCCGGAATATGGCGTAAGGGGAGGGGTGGTTGCCTTGGATACCCCAAATCTCCTAACCTCGAGGAGCCCACAACCACCTACGAGTTTCCCGTTCCTGTAACATCCAAGCATTAGGGGGCTTCCACCTACAGCTTCAGACGCGCATCTGAGCCAGGAGGAACTCGAAAAAACGGTCCCTCCAAAAGCGATCTTTACGAAGCGATCCCAAAGATGCACATCCTCAACTCTCCGAACCTCGAAGATATCGGCCATAAATTATCCCTTCCTCAAGGTAAGCCTCAGCATGTCGAGTTCCCCCTTCCTGAAAAATCTGGCAGCTACCAGAAAGACAGGGAATAGAGCGAGGATAAGGAACTTTATTGCAGAGGCGTACTGTATCAGATGACCATTTAGCTTCCCGCCGATATACCAGAGCAGGATACCGATACCCAGAACCTTGACGAGCCTCATATATTCGTATCGGACGTGATAGAACCTCCGGACGGTCATGTAAAGTGATGATGCCATAGATATATATGCAACAAGTGTTGCATACGCGGCACCCATCATCCCGTAGCGGGGTATAAGGACGAAGTTCAGGACAAGGTTCACTAGAGCAGCACCACCCACTATAAACGGGAGGGGTGAAGTCCTCTTCTCTATGTAAACCCCCGCCATCAGGTTCACATATATGCCGTAGCAAAGATAGGAAAGGAGGATCACCGGCACAACCTGGGCTCCCTGCATATATTTCGAATTGGCGAAAACCCGTATTATCTCAGAGGCAAAGAGGGAAAGGCAGAGGAAGAGGAACATCCCGAAGAGGAGAAAATAGGTCATTACTCTGGAGTAGGTCTCCTTTGCGTCACTGTCCTCTGATATCGAGATGGAAAATGGAATCCAGGCGTATCCAAAGGCCCTGACAAAAAGGAGCATGGCGACACCCAGCTTGTAGCTGACTGAGTAAAGCCCAACCTGGTGAAGTCCGGAAGGTCCGGCGAGTTCCTTGAGCATATAGCGATCTGAAAGCTCTATCACAAGCGTTGCCAAGGTAGTTGGAATGAAAGGGAGACCGAACCTGAGAAGCCCCCTTAATATACCAGGCGATACGCTGACCCCTATATGCTTCAGACTTACAGGCAGAGTTATGGCAAAGGCCGCCGCTGAGGCCACAAGTGTGCTTTCAAATATACCTCTTAACCCTCGTCCCAGTATGAGCACCAGATAGAGGTTCAGCAGAACTGTGAGGATGAACTTGAAACAGCTTACGGCCACAAATTTTACGGATTTCTCTTCAGCTCTGAAAGCAAGGATCGGGATAGCCGCAAGCGCATCCAGAAACATTATCATTGCGGCCATCTTTACAAGGGATATATAGCCATCGGAATCAAAGAGGTTTACAGATATGATGTCCGAAAAAGACCATATAAGAAACGACACCGAAGCCGAAACGAGTAAGACAAAGAGCAGAACGGATGTAAAGATATTGTCGCGCTCCGGCTTTGACTTCGCGCTCGTATAGTGTCGGAGGAAGGCCTGGTTTAGTCCCCATGAATAGAAGACCGACGTGAAGGCTATGAAGACGAAAGTGAGGGTCATAAGGCCGTACTTTTCCGGCCCGAAAACTCTCGTGTAAAGGGGTATGAGTATGATCCCCACAGCGCGGTTGAGAACATCCCCGAGGCCGTAGACGGCGGAGTGCTTCGCAAGCCTTCCAAGCTTATTGATCATCAGAAGAAGATCGGAATCAATCGGACCTCATAACAGCTATCTTGCCGGAAGCGTAGTGTTGGCCCTCCCAATCGGTCACTATATAGAAGTAAACTCCCGAGCCGACAAGATATCCCGAATTGTTCGTCCCGTTCCAGAGGGCTCTCCCGCCGGGTGTCCCGCCGGTGATTACCTTGACGAACTCCCCTGAAGGACTGAATATCTTTACGATCGCTCCCTCTGGAAGGTTTGTGAAATTAATTTGGGACCCGAATGGAATGATGGCAGGGTTCGGATAGACCTTTACGTAGTTTTCCCCGTTATTTATAGGGGCGAGCGAGAGCTTGAGCCTTCCCAGTCCCTTGGCCGTGCCGATCCACAGGAAGCCGGACTCTACATCTATTGCAAGGGAATAGATCTCGTCCCATACAAGCCCGCTATTGGCGCTGTTATAGACCTCCAGCGTGCCCCCGTCTGCGGATATCCTAACAAGGCCGTTATCTGTGGCAAGCCATTTGTTGTTCCAGGGATCGACCAGTATATCATTTATTATCTCGCTCGGAAGCCCATCCCGCAGTCCATAGGTCTCCCAGGAATCAACATCGTAGGTGCCGGACAACCTTGAATATGTCCCCATTACAGAGTTCAATCCCCCGTCAGTACCCACCCAGAGGGTTCCGGAGCTATCCACAGCGATAGATGTGATGTAATTGCTTGTCATATCCTCATGGGTGGAGGTTGAGAAGCTTACGACCTTGTCATCATCCTTCGAGAAAGGAGTTCCCCCGGTGTCAAGGAGCACAAAGCCATCCCTTCTGGTGCCGTACCAGACTATCCCATCCTTATCCGTGGCAAGGGCTGTACCCTCGCCACTCGGAAGACTATCCTGATCAACAGTGAAGATCTGGCTTTCACTATAGGGAAAATCGTCCATAACGACCAAGCCGGCTCTCGGAACGGGTAAAGTTGACTCCTCGGCCGTGCGGTTTAACATCCATATATTACCCTGATAATCGATCTCTATGCCATTGACGACAACGAAATGATAACTTACCGTTGGAACCAGGGGACTGTTGTTCCGATCGATAGAGGTAATCTTGTCGTTGTCCTTATCGGGCACGCCATCATCCTCTAAAAGTACCGCCCCCTTCCCCCATGTCCCGAACCACACCCTTCCGAGCTTGTCGATGGCAGTTGCAACCACAACGTTCATCGGTAGTTCGGAGCCGACATAGTGTGTCCATATCCCCTCGCCAAACCGATATATACCGTTTCCCCCCTCCCAGTCACTGATGGCGGTGGCAACCCAAAGAACACCGTTCCTATCGACGGATAGATCGATGAATCTCTCGCCCGGCGATGAATTCGGATTCAGACTGAAGGTTATGCTTCTACCCTCAAGCTTAGCCAGGCCACCTCCACCCGTCCCGACCCAGAGGCCGCCGGTTTCGGAGGCGAGCGAGAGGACCCGCCCAATCGAGACCGGTATGGACCTCCAGCCGGAACTCGACCTCATCTGTAGACCCACTGTAGTACCGGCCACCAGGACGGTATCATAAACGGCCATTGCATTTACATAATGATCGAACCCATCTCTGGCCCAGCCAGTCGGCGCGGCGACCAATCTGAAGACTCCTCCGCTCGACCCGGAATATAAGGTACTGTCGAAATCTACTATCGCCCTGACTGAGCCGATAAAACGATTTAAGGACCAGCTCAGTGGATCCTGGAGGTTGTGTTGGCTCAGATCAGCACATGCTATGCCTCTTGTCGTACCTACCCATATCCTCCCATCAAATATATGGAGCGACAGGGCTTCGGTATCCTTGGGCAGGTCCCCAAGCTGACGGTAGTTCTCCTTGATCTCCCAATCATTCCTCTCCGGTTTATAGACGAAGAGGCTCACCCCGAAGACCGTTCCTATATAGAAGTCCCCACTGTAGGAACATATGGCGTTTATCCTAAAGCCCTTAAAATCATCGAAGACAGTTACTTTGTTCGTGACAGGATCAATCCTGTTCAGGCCGCCTGCAGCCGTTCCAAACCATACGGCTCCGTCATCCCCGTATTCGGCACATAGGACTTCGTTATCCGAAAGGCCGTCCACACTCGTAAACGAGGTATAGCTTGAATCTCTGAGGTTGAACTTGAGAACACCTCCTGACGTAGCGGCCCAGACGAAATCACCGCTCAGAGCCACGGAATTCACGTTGCTCATCGATGTATAGGCGGCCCAGTCCGATGCCATGGCCGACATCGGCATATAGAGGATAAGAGACAGGATCAACCACCTTAGCATCATGTCCCCTTTTTCTTGAGAAAAACCCCCGCGAGCACAAATCCGATAGAGATCGCAACAGCTATCTGTGAAAAGAGGTCGCCGTATCTCGTATAGAAGCTAGTACGATCCCCCTTTCTGACCGATCCTACAGATATCTCCCTGGAAAATACAGGAGTTTCACCTGCAATACGCCCGTAGGGATCTATTATCATAGATATCCCGGTATTCGCGCAGCGTGCCAGCCCGACCCTATTCTCTATCGCGCGGAAAACGGCAATCTGGGCATGCTGGTGCGGCGACGATGTGGGACCGAACCAGCTATCGTTTGTTATAACGACGAGGAAATCGGCCCCGGCTTTCACGAAGTTCCTGACGAGGCTTGGGAAAACCGACTCGAAACATATGAGCGTTGAGAACTTTCCATTTGGGAGGTTGAAGACCACATATTCCTTCCCCTTGGAGAAATCGGAGGTCGAGAAACCACCCCCACTGAATTTCAGTTTCCCGAGGATTGGGAGGATATCCCTTAATGGCACCCTCTCTGAGAAAGGCACAAGCTCCATCTTGTTGTAGCCCTGATAGCTGTTGGACCCGGGTATAAAAAGGAAAGCTGAGTTATAGGTCTTCTCACTGTAGGGATCATAGTCAGGAGCACCGGTGAGGATCGGGGTACCCACGGAATCGGTGAGATCCTGAACGAAATCTCTGTACCGTGGGAACCTCATCAGGTAGCACGGAGTGGCAGTTTCCGGCCAGATTACGAGGTCGACACTGTCCTTGGCAACCTCCCTTGTCATCCTCGAGTAGATATCGAAGCTGAGCTCAAGTCCGTCTCTCCCCCACTTTTCCTCCGGCAACAGGTTACCCTGGATCAGGGCGACCTCGACATCTCCGCCCTGGATCTCACCAGGGACAGTGGCCCTTCCGTAAACATAGGGCAAAACCATAAGTATAGCTGCGGAAATAAGCCCGGCGAGACGGCTGCTACGTCCTCTATTTCCTATCACTTCGAATATCGCGACGTTCAGGGCGATCACCCATGCGGAGACTCCGTAGACACCCGTGAAGGATGCAAACTGTATGAAATGTGTATAATATGTCTGCGAGTTTCCCACAGCGGTCCAGGGAAACCCGAGATCCCCGAAAGAGCGGAGATATTCGATAGCGGCCCACATCAACGGGGAGATACAGAGCCCTTTGCGACCGAACCTCCGAACTATCGGCCTCATGGCAACCATGAAGATCCCGGAATATGTCGAAAGCAAGAGTATGGCTGAGATTGCCCCAGGAAGGGTGATCCGCGCGATCCAGTAAACTGCGGTCGTATTGAAGGCAAGCCCCCACACGAATCCGACGAGGAAATCGCTTCTTATCCCTCTTTCGACGATGAGAAGCCTCAGAAGTGGTATGAACGCAAAGTATGAGATAAAGCCGAGTTTGAACGGAGGGAAGGAAAGGGAGAGGGCAACTCCTGAAACGGAAACCCAGAATAGCTCATTTATCCTAAGCTTATTTCCTCTCAAATTTCTCCTTCCTCCCATATCCCTAGCCGGACCTGCGCAGTATCACTCCACCACCTACCACGAGATCTCCATCATAGAAAACGATAGATTGCCCTGGAGTTATAGCTCTCTGTGGCTGATCAAACTTAACCTCAACCTCACCGTTTGTCAACGGAAAAATCGTAGCTCCCGATCCCCCATGCCTGTAGCGGATACTGGCTTTCACCCTCATCCTCTCCTCAACGGTATCAATCGATATCCAGTTGGTTGACCCGGCCACAAGGCCGTCTCTGCAGAGCTCTTCATCATCGCCTATCCAGATAGTGTTTGACTCAGGATCGATGTCGACGACATATACGGGCTTTCCGAAGGCTAATCGGAGACCTCTCCTCTGTCCCACCGTATAGAAAGCTATGCCTCGATGATGTCCTACAACCTTTCCGCTCATATCCCTTATCTCGCCGGGAACAATGCTGTGACTGCCACACCTCTCCTCGAGAAATTTCCGGTAATCGTTGTCGGGTATAAAGCAGATCTCCTGGCTCCCTGGCCCGGAAGTCGACTTCATGCCAAGCTCAGAGGCGACCTCTCTGACTTCATCACCCCTGAGATCACCGACCGGGAACATGGTCCTCGAGAGCTGCTTCTGACTCAGCATCCAGAGGAAATACGACTGATCCTTATACTCATCAACACCTTTGAGCAGGAGGAACCTTTCCCCTGCGGCATCCTTTTGGACCCTGGCATAGTGTCCAGTGGCGACATAATCCATTCCCAGCTTATCGGCGATCTCGATCAGCTTGCCCCATTTTATGAATCTGTTACAGACAACACAGGGATTTGGGGTGGCCCCGGAGAGGTAGCTCCCAGTGAAATATTCTATAACCGATTTCTGGAACTCGTCCCGGACATCGATAATGTAATGGGGTATCCCGATCATTCTGCAGACGGAAAGGGCGGACTTTGCAAGCTCAGGAGAACAGCAGCTCTTTTCAGAGAAGAGCTCACTCCCCTCCCAGAGTTTCATGGTAATCCCACAAGCACTGTAACCCTTACTGGTGAGTAGAGCCGCAGCGACCGAGCTGTCGACCCCACCGCTCATTCCAACCACAACCATCCCAGCGCCCATACTATATCCCATACATTAGAAGTTAACGTGAACCCCGAAGGGCCTTGATTTTCTGGGACCAGATGAGGACCGAGATAGAATAGCTTCAGGCTTCTTCCGGAACTTCCTCCAGCCCAACTGCATTTCATAAGAATTTATTTTCACAGCTCAATCTGTTACTAAGATCTCCCTCAGCTTCGATATTATGGGTGGAAGCACTTCCAGAACGTAATGCACATCCTCACGAGTGTTGTCACGCCCCAGACTGAACCGGATCGAACCAGGAATAAGCTCGGGAGGTACCCCCATAGCCACGAGCACATGCGAAGGCTCCGAGGAATCGGACGTGCAGGCCGATCCGCTTGAGACAGCGATACCCTTAATATCAAGGAAAATTATCGCTTCTCCCTCGACGGATGCAAAGGAGATGTTTGAAGTCCCCGGAAGCCTCCTCTCCGGGTGGCCGTTTACAGAAACACCGTCCACACGTTCCCTTATCCCATCTTCGAGCGCATTTCTGAGTTCCACGAGTTTCTTCCCTTCATCCTCGATCTCCTTCACGGCAAGCTCGGCCGCAACCCCGAGTCCAACTATCCCCGGGACATTCTCAGTGCCAGCCCTCATGTTATTTTCGTGATGCCCCCCGTGGATGAGGGGATCTATCCTTACATCCTTGCCTATATAAAGAGCTCCTACTCCCTTAGGCCCATAAATCTTATGACCTGAGATCGAGAGGAGATCAATGCCGATCTTGCCCACGTCTATGGGGATCTTTCCGAAGGACTGAACCGCATCGGTATGGAAGGGAATCCCGTTTTCCTTAGCTATCCCGGCTATCTCCTCGATCGGCTGTATCGTGCCCGTCTCGTTATTGGCATGCATTACGGTTATAAGTATTGTGCCTTCCTTTAAGGCTTTTCTGACGTCATCGGGATCGACTATACCGTAACGGTCCACGGGGACATATGTAACCTCTAGACCTTCCTTCTCAAGCTGCCTGCAGGTATGAAGGACAGCATGGTGTTCTAACGCCGAGGTTATTATATGGTTCCCTTTCCCCTTGTTCACATGAGCTATACCCTTTATGGCCGCGTTATCTGACTCGGTTCCCCCGCTCGTGAAGTAGACTCCGGAGCTATCGGCACCCAGTGCCTCCGCTACCTTCTCCCTCGCCTTTTCAATTGCATCCCTGGCATCCTGGCCGAAGGTGTGTATGCTTGAGGCATTTCCGAAGCTCTCGTTGAAAAACGGGAGCATCGCCTCTAAAACCTCCGACCTCACCGGGGTAGTAGCGTTATGATCCAAATAAACCCTTCTCACCTTTATCCTCCTCTAAGGAACTTCGGGGGTATCAGGATTTCTTCCAGAGAATTCATTAACAAGATTCAAAAGCTTAAAACTGTCGAGAAAATCCTCGATTTTCTCTCCAAGTTCCTTCCACAAGAGAACCATAACACAGCCTTCCATCCTCCTCAACTTTTCCGCATCGGAAGGAGCGCTGAGACATTCGCATAATGCTATCGGTCCCTCAAGTGCCCTTATAATATCGCCTATCGATATGGAGTCGGGGCTCCTCTGGAGCATGTATCCACCTCTGGAACCACGTATGCTCTTGACAAGTCCGTTTTTCTTCAGACACAGAAGGAGCTGTTCGAGGTACGGCATAGGTATTAGATGTCGCTCTGATATGGACCTTATACTCACAGGTCCCTTGCCATGATTGATGGCGAGCTCATACATCGCCTTGACGCCGTACCTTCCCCTTGTGGAAAAAGTCAACATATCGGACACCTCTTTTCTATCAGTCTAACTGCCAGCTAAACTCAATATAGCAATCCTGACTGTTTTCGTCAAGATTAAACCCCACACTTTGTAAACTTTCCTGGTTTTCCGGTTGACAATACGGCCCAAATCACCTATTTTCGGTGGTGGAACATCTTTCGTCGGAGGAACTTCAACGGGCCTGCACGGGCGGACTCCGAAGTGTTTCTGCAAGCAATCAAGGGACAGCGGAAATGAAAATGCGCATGAAACTGGGGCTTTTCAGTGAAACACAACTGGAAAAACTCTTTCAGGATGCATTGAAGGTTTGGCATGAGGTGCCCTTTCGCATCCAGGGAACGGACGAGTTCTTCGATTACCTGAGCGATTA